>NZ_JBHWUW010000013.1:0-39418 GCF_042737245.1 Streptomyces sp. NPDC060002 | reverse complement strand
CATGCATGTACTGTCGATTCTTTTTCATGGTGGCCACATGTCCGTCAACCTGTCACACGCATCACCAAGGGCCGGGCCGGGGGGACTCGGGGGTGTCGTCGTCGCCCACCCGCTGGTCGGCGACGTCCGAGGGCGTGAGGGCTTCTACCACTACCGCCAGTATTCCGCCGTGGACCTCGCTCGCACCCGCCGCTTCGAGGACGTCTGGCACCTCCTGGTCCACGGCGGACTGCCGGACGCGCGACGGAGCGCCGCCTTCGCCGCCGAGACCGCGGCACTGCGGGGCCTCCCCGAGGAGGTCGGCGCCGCCCTGCCCGCGCTGGCGGCGGCGGCCGGTGCGGACGCGAACCCGCTGGCCGGGATGCGGACGGCATTGTCGCTGCTGGGCACGGCGAAGGGTTTCCGGCCGGTGTACGACCTCGACGCGGACCGACGCCGCGAGGACACCGTCGTCGCGTCCGCGGCCGTACCCACGCTGCTCACCGCGCTGTACCGGCTGGGACGCGGCCTCGACCCGGTCGAGCCGCGCGAGGACCTGCCGTACGCGGCGAACTACCTCTACATGCTGACCGGCGCGGAGCCCGATCCGGAGCGGGCCCGGGCGGTCGAGCAATACTTGATCTCCACCATTGATCACGGCTTCAACGCATCAACCTTCACGGCCAGGGTCATCGCCTCGACCGGGGCGGACGTGGCCGCGTGTCTCGTGGGGGCGGTGGGAGCGCTGTCGGGGCCGCTGCACGGCGGCGCGCCCAGCCGGGCCCTGGACACCCTGGACGCGATCGGCACCCCGGATCGCATCGATCCCTGGATCCGCGAGCGGGTCCTCGCCGGTGAGCGCATCATGGGTTTCGGTCACGCCGTCTACCGCACGGAGGACCCGCGTTCGCGCATGCTCCGCGAGATCGCCCGGCGATTCGGGGGCCCGCGAGTCGAGTTCGCCGTCGAGGTGGAGCGGTGCGTCGAGGCGATCCTCGCCGAGCTGAAGCCCGGCCGGGAGCTGCACACGAACGTGGAGTTCTACGCGGGCGTGGTCATGGAGCTCTGCGGGCTGCCCCGCGAGATGTTCACCCCGACCTTCGCGGCGGCGCGGGTGGTGGGCTGGAGCGCCAACATCCTGGAGCAGGCCGAGGACTCGAAGATCATCCGCCCCGTCGCGCGGTATGTGGGGCCGGGGGCACCGGCCGAGGTGCCGGCGGTGGCCTGAACGCGGCCCGAGGGCGCGGATACGCGAGGAAGGCCCGGTATCGCGGCCGGGCCGGCCGGGCCGTTCCTCTCGAAGGGCGCTAAAGGTCCGGAATATCGGCCTTCGCGCGAATCAGGGTCTCGCGGGTGATGACGACAATTCTCTCGTGGTCGCCGCGTGAGGCATCGGAGGGAAGGTCCGGGTCCAGTGAATCCGTGGCATCCGTGCCGATAACGGCGAAATTACCATCGGCAAGTTCGAAAATATCGGGGCAATTCGCTCCGCTCACGCTTCCCCGAGCGCGCGGAGATGCACCGATCCGACGGATGATCTGACTCACTGTTGCTTCCTTGGGTCCGTTGGTTTGCGCACGACGACTGCGCGGTGCAAGGCGGGCCCTGTGGGGTCGCTCGTCATCCGGCGGCGTAGGCGACGATCTGGTGGGGTCCTCTACGCGATCAAGCGCGAGTCAACTCCCTGACGCCTCACTTAACTCTCGACTTGACCTTTTCGTAATGGGCCGAGGGTGTGATTCCGCAGGAGGGGGTGCGAGCCCCGGAGTGTGAGCCCTCGGCCGCCGGAGTGCGCCGAGGGCCGGTGGAAGTTCACGAGCTCGGCGGCTCGCCCACCACCCACCATTCGTCGGCGTCCGACTCCTCGAGTTGCGTCAGGAGTTCGTCCACCATGCGGCCGAGTTCCGCTTCGTCCGAACCGTCGGCAATGGTCGCCCGCTGGTGTCGCGTCGCGTACCAGTACTCCCGTACCACAGGGTTCTGAAGAATGCCCCGAATGTACCCGAAGAACTCCTCGCGGGAGATGTTGCCTATCCGGTAATAAAACAGCGCGTTCGTATAGAGAGCGTTGGCGTAGAGGTACTGGCGCCGCTGCTTGGTGGAAACGGGCGCCTCGAAGAGGTCCAGTACTTCCGCCAGTTCGGGGTCGTCGATGGCTTTGCTCAGCAATTCCCAGTGCAGGCGCTGCTGGTTGGCCAGATTGGTGTGCTGCTGGGAGTGGGCGGTCCGTTCCAGGTGCTCCAGTCGTACCCGCAGTGTCTCCAGCGCATGGCGTTGTGCCGCCATGGTGACGAGGGCACCCGCGGCCATGCCGGCCGCCGCCGCGGCGACTGCACCGAGTCCGCGGACCCCAAACCTCTGTGTGGCCATGTCAAAAACCCCCGATCGAGCGGCCGTGCGCCGGTCGTCGGGGTGCGGGTGGACGTGACGGGGACCGGCGAGCGGTGGGCGGCGCTTGCCGTCTCCCAGAGTGCCGAGCGGCTCTGACCGGCGGGGGAGGCGGAGGGGAGGCGCACGGAGGGAACCGAGGGTCGCACGCCAGGGCGCCTTGCCCAACGTCTGCCCCGCGGATGCTGCTAACAATCGTTCACTTCGCGGTGATTCCTGCGGCTCGTATCCTGGGGCGGCATTCGATCCTCGTACGCGCGCCGGGCCGCGCGCCGGTGCACGCGTAGGTTTGAGAAAGGTCGCACGTGTCGCAGAGCCGCAGTCCGCAGCAGATCCCGGTCGTCGTACTCGCCGGATTCCTCGGTTCCGGCAAGACGACCCTGCTCAACCATCTCCTGCATCGCAGCGGAGGCAGCCGCATCGGCGCGATCGTGAACGACTTCGGCGCCATCGAGATCGACGCCATGGCCGTGGCCGGCGCGCTCGGCGACTCCACCGTCTCCCTCGGCAACGGCTGTCTGTGCTGCGCCGTCGACGCCGGCGAACTCGACGTGTACCTCGAACGGCTCGCCGGGCCGGCCGTCGGCATCGATGTCATCGTCATCGAGGCCAGCGGTCTCGCCGAGCCGCAGGAACTCGTGCGGATGGTGCTGGCCAGTGAGCATCCCGGCATCGTCTACGGCGGGCTCGTCGAAGTCGTCGACGCCGCCGAGTTCGACGAGACCCGGGCGCAGCACCCCGGGATCGACCGGCACCTCGCCCTCGCCGACCTCGTCGTGGTGAACAAACTCGACCGCGCGCCCGACGCCGACCGGGTCCTCGGACTCGTCCGCTCCCTCACCGACCGGGCCGCCGTCGTCCCCGCCACCTACGGCCGCATCGACCCCGAGTTCCTCTTCGACTGCCGGCCGGGCGAGGAGCGTGTCGGGCAGCTCTCCTTCGACGACCTGCACGACCACTCCGGAGACGATCACGCGGAGCACCTCCACAGCTCGTACGACAGCCTCTCCTTCACCTCCGAGGTACCCCTCGAACCCCGCCGGTTGATGGAGTTCCTCGACAGCCGGCCCGAGGGGCTGTACCGGATCAAGGGGTATGTCGACTTCGGTCCGCACGACCCGGCCAACCGGTACGCCGTGCACGCCGTCGGGCGCTTTCTCCGCTTCTACCCGGAGCCCTGGCCGGCCGCCGACGCCCGCCTGACCCAGCTCGTCCTCATCGGCTCCGGCATCGACACCGCTGCCCTCGGCAAGGAACTCGAGGCGTGCAAGGAGGACGCCCCAGGCGCCGACGAGCACGGCATGTGGGGCGTCCTGCGCTATGTACGGGCTCCCGACGACGAGGCCTTCCAGGAGGCCGAGGCCTAGAGCGGTCCCGCCACCACCGAGACCGTCTTCGTCAGGGACACGCCCGAGCCGTCACGGCGCGGGTCCATCTCCGGCAGCTCGGCGGGCAGGCCGTTCTTCTGCGCGGCCTTGGCGGGCACGGGGCCCGCCCAGGCCAGGGACAGGCAGTCCTCGCCCTTCAGGAACCGCTGGCAGCGCACACCGCCCGTGGCGCGGCCCTTGCGCGGGTACTGGTCGAAGGGGGTCACCTTGGCGGTCGTCTGGACGGAGTCGTCCAGGGTTCCGCGTGAGCCCGCGATCGTGAAGACCACCGCGTCCACCGCGGGGTCCACGGCAGTGAACGAGATCACCTTCGCGCCCTCGGTGAGCTTGATGCCCGCCATACCGCCCGCCGCGCGGCCCTGCGGACGCACCTGCGAGGCCTGATAGCGCAACAGCTGGGCGTCGTCGGCGATGAAGACCAGATCCTCCTCGCCGGTACGCAGTTCGACGGCACCGACGATCCGGTCGCCGTCCCGGAGGGTGATGACCTCCAGCTCGTCCTTGTTGGTCGGGTAGTCGGGCACGACCCGCTTGACGACGCCCTGTGCCGTGCCGATGGCCAGGCCCGGGGACGACTCGTCGAGTGTGGTCAGGCAGATCACCGTCTCGTCGCCCTCCAGGGAGACGAACTCCGCCAGCGGGGCACCGCCCGAGAGGTTCGGCGCCGAGACCGTGTCCGGGAGCTGCGGCAGGTCGACGACGTTGATCCGCAGCAGACGGCCCGAGGAGGTGACCGCGCCGATCTCCCCGCGCGCGGTGGCCTGCACCGCCGAGACGATCACATCGTGCTTGGTGCGCTTGCCGCCCCCTTCCTCGGCGTCCTCCGCGTCCTCCGTGAAGGGCTCGCCGTTCGCCGTGCGGGCCAGCAGGCCAGTGGAGGACAGCAGGACACGGCACGGGTCGTCCGCGACCTGGAGGGGCACGGCGGTGGCCGTGGTACCCGACGACTCCAGCAGGACCGTACGGCGCTCGGTGCCGAACTTCTTCGCCACCGAAGCCAGTTCGGCCGAGACCAGCTTGCGCAGCTCGGCGTCCGAGTCCAGGATCCGGGTCAGCTCGGCGATCTCCTCGTTGAGCCTCTCCTTCTCCGCCTCCAGCTCGATGCGGTCGAACCTGGTGAGCCGGCGCAGCGGGGTGTCCAGGATGTACTGGGTCTGGATCTCCGACAGCGAGAAGCGCTCCATCAGGCGCTGCTTCGCCTCCGCGCTGTTGTCGCTGGAGCGGATCAGGCGGATGACCTCGTCGATGTCTACGAGCGCCGTCAGCAGGCCCTCCACCAGGTGCAGCCGGTCACGGCGCTTGGTGCGGCGGAACTCGCTGCGGCGGCGCACCACGGTGAAGCGGTGGTCGAGGTAGACCTCCAGGAGCTCCTTGAGGCCCAGCGTGAGCGGCTGGCCGTCGACCAGCGCCACGTTGTTGATGCCGAAGGACTCCTCCATCGGGGTCAGCTTGTACAGCTGCTCCAGGACGGCCTCCGGCACGAAGCCGTTCTTGATCTCGATGACCAGGCGCAGACCGTGCGCGCGGTCGGTGAGGTCCTTGACGTCGGCGATGCCCTGGATCTTCTTCGAACCGACCAGGTCCTTGATCTTGGCGATGACCTTCTCGGGCCCGACGGCGAAGGGCAGTTCGGTGATGACCAGACCCTTGCGGCGGGCCGTGACGGTCTCCACCGACACCGTGGCGCGGATCTTGAACGTGCCGCGGCCGTTCTCGTAGGCGTCCCGGATGCCGGAGAGGCCGACGATCCGGCCGCCGGTGGGCAGGTCGGGGCCCGGAACGTACTTCATCAGGGCGTCCAGATCCGCGCCGGGATAGCGGATCAGATGGCGGGCGGCCGCGATGACCTCGCCCAGGTTGTGCGGCGGCATGTTCGTGGCCATGCCGACCGCGATCCCGGACGCGCCGTTGACCAGCAGGTTCGGGAAGGCGGCGGGCAGTGCCACCGGCTCCTGCTCCTGGCCGTCGTAGTTGGGCGAGAAGTCGACCGTGTCCTCGTCGATCGACTCCGTCATCAGGCTCGTCGCCTGGGCCTGGCGGCACTCGGTGTACCGCATGGCGGCCGGCGGGTCGTCGTTGCCCAGCGAGCCGAAGTTGCCGTGGCCGTCGATCAGCGGCACCCGCATGGAGAAGGGCTGGGCCATCCGCACCAGGGCGTCGTAGATCGACGCGTCACCGTGCGGGTGCAGCTTGCCCATGACCTCGCCGACGACCCGGGCGCACTTCACATAGCCGCGCTCCGGGCGCAGGCCCATCTCGTTCATCTGGTAGACGATGCGGCGGTGCACCGGCTTGAGGCCGTCACGGGCGTCCGGCAGGGCGCGGGAGTAGATGACCGAGTACGCGTACTCGAGAAAGGAGCCCTGCATCTCGTCGACGACGTCGATGTCGAGGATGCGCTCCTCGTACGAGTCGTCGGGCGGCGGGGTCTTCGTGCTGCGGCGGGCCATCGCTGCCGGCTCCTTGCTGGGGCGTGATACGGGATCTGACGCGGACCATTGTGGACCGTGGCACTGACAGCGCGGGCGAGGACCCGGCGTCGGCCGTCTCGCCCGAACGCAGAGGCATCTCCTCCACGGCTGCCCGCAGGCTACGCGATCTCGCTCTCGGCGTATGTCGCCCGGGAACTTCGCGGACCGTCCGCACGCTTGCATACAGTGGCAGGACCGGCAGGAAAACCGCGGTTTCGACGACCGCGTCCGCGATCGGAAGGGACGTACATGCCCATGGGTCACACGGCCACAGCCCAGGCAGGCTCCGGGGGCCTGACAGCGACCGAGCACCGTCTGGCCAACGGCCTGCGCGTGGTGCTCTCGGAGGACCACCTGACCCCCGTCGCAGCGGTGTGCCTCTGGTACGACGTCGGTTCACGCCACGAAGTCAAGGGGCGTACCGGTCTTGCTCACCTTTTCGAGCACCTGATGTTCCAGGGATCGGGCCAGGTCAAGGGGAACGGCCACTTCGAGCTGGTCCAGGGGGCCGGCGGCTCGCTCAACGGCACCACCAGCTTCGAGCGCACGAACTACTTCGAGACCATGCCCACCCACCAGCTGGAGCTCGCCCTCTGGCTGGAGGCCGACCGCATGGGCTCGCTGCTCACCGCGCTGGACGACGAGTCGATGGAGAACCAGCGCGACGTCGTCAAGAACGAGCGCCGCCAGCGCTACGACAACGTCCCCTACGGGACGGCCTTCGAGAAGCTGACCGCCCTCGCCTACCCGGACGGCCACCCCTACCACCACACGCCGATCGGCTCGATGGCCGACCTGGACGCGGCGACCCTGGAGGACGCGCGCGCGTTCTTCCGCACGTACTACGCGCCCAACAACGCGGTCCTTTCCGTGGTCGGCGACATCGACCCGGAGCAGACCCTCGCCTGGGTCGAGAAGTACTTCGGCTCGATCCCCGGCCACGACGGCAAGCCCGCGCCCCGTGACGGCGGACTGCCCGAGGTCATCGGCGAACAGCTGCGCGAGATCGTCGAGGAGGAGGTGCCGGCCCGTGCGCTGATGGCCGCCTACCGGCTGCCCGAGGACGGCACGCGTGCGTGCGACGCCGCCGACCTGGCGCTCACCGTCCTCGGCGGCGGCGAGTCCTCCCGCCTCTACAACCGGCTGGTGCGCCGCGACCGTACGGCCGTCGCCGCCGGCTTCGGCCTGCTGCGGCTCGCCGGAGCGCCCTCCCTGGGCTGGCTGGACGTGAAGACGTCCGGCGACGTCGAGGTGCCCGTCATCGAGACGGCCATCGACGAGGAGCTCGCCCGGTTCGCCGAGGAGGGCCCCACGGCCGAGGAAATGGAGCGGGCCCAGGCGCAGTTGGAGCGTGAGTGGCTCGACCGGCTCGGCACGGTCGCCGGCCGCGCCGACGAACTGTGCCGGTTCGCCGTGCTGTTCGGTGACCCGCAGCTCGCCCTCACCGCCGTGCAGCGCGTGCTGGACGTGACGCCGGAGGAGGTGCAGGAGATCGCCAAGGCCCGCCTGCGCCCCGACAACCGCGCGGTGCTCGTCTACGAGCCGACCGCCGCCGAAGCCCCCGCCGACCAGGACGAGAACGAGGAGGCGGCCCGGTGACCGAGCTCGCCACGATGGACTTCCACCCCCAGCCCCGGGCGGGCGAGGCCAAGCCGTGGGCGTTCCCGGCGCCCGAGCGCACCGCGCTGGCCAACGGCCTGACCGTGCTGCACTGCCACCGTCCCGGCCAGCAGGTCGTCGCCGTCGAGATCCTCCTCGACGCACCCCTGGACGCCGAACCGGCCGACCTCGACGGCGTCGCCACGATCATGGCGCGTGCCTTCTCCGAGGGCACCGACAAGCACTCCGCCGAGGAGTTCGCCGCCGAACTGGAGCGCTCCGGCGCCACCCTGGACGCGCACGCCGATCACCCCGGCGTCCGGCTGAGCCTCGAAGTGCCGGCCTCGCGCCTGTCCAAGGGCCTCGGTCTGCTCGCCGACGCCCTGAGGGCCCCCGCGTTCGCCGACAGCGAGGTCGAGCGCCTCGTCCGCAACCGCCTGGACGAGATCCCGCACGAGCTGGCCAACCCCTCCCGGCGCGCCGCCAAGGAGCTCTCCAAGGAGCTGTTCCCGGCCACCGCGCGGATGTCGCGCCCACGCCAGGGCACCGCGGAGACGGTCGAGAAGATCGACTCCGCTGCCGTACGCGCCTTCTACGAGAAGCACGTCCGTCCCGCCACGGCCACCGCCGTGGTCGTCGGCGACCTCACCGGCGTCGACCTGGAGGCGCTCCTCGGCGACACCCTGGGCGCCTGGACGGGCTCCTCGGCCCAGCCGCGGCCCGTGCCGCCGGTGACCGCCGACGACACCGGCCGCGTCGTCATCGTGGACCGTCCCGGCGCCGTCCAGACGCAGTTGCTGATCGGCCGGATCGGCGCCGACCGGCACGACCGTGTGTGGCCCGCGCAGGTGCTCGGCACGTACTGCCTCGGTGGCACCCTCACCTCCCGGCTGGACCGTGTCCTGCGGGAGGAGAAGGGCTACACCTACGGTGTCCGCGCGTTCGGGCAGGTCCTGCGGTCCGCCCCCGACGGCTCGGGCGCCGCGATGCTCGCCATCAGCGGGTCCATCGACACCCCGAACACCGGTCCCGCTCTGGACGACCTGTGGAAGGTGCTGCGCACCCTCGCCGCAGAGGGGCTGACCGACGCCGAGCGGGACATCGCCGTGCAGAACCTGGTCGGTGTGGCGCCGCTGAAGTTCGAGACCGCCGCGGCCGTCGCCGGCACGCTGGCCGACCAGGTCGAGCAGCACCTGCCCGACGACTTCCAGGCCACGCTGTACCAGCAGCTCGCCGCGACCGGCACGGTGGAGGCCACCGCGGCGGCCGTGAACGCCTTCCCGGTGGACCGGCTGGTGACCGTTCTCGTGGGGGACGCGGCCCAGATCAAGGAGCCGGTCGAGGCCCTCGGCATCGGCGAGGTGAAGGTCGTGTCCGCGGAGTAGGTCCCGGCAACGGCACACGCGTGCGGGGGCCCTGGTCGACGAAAGCGTCACCAGGGCCTCCCCATGTCCGAATTGATGCGGAGGTTGCCTGTCTGCCCTGTGGGATGCGCTACAAAAACCGGGATCCGTTTGAGGATTGAAACCCCGCCGCTTAGCGTCATCCGGGCTGTTCGTCAGGCAGTGCGCCGCAGCCGCGGCACCGGACAGTCATCGCCGAGTCCCCGTACGGCGCGAGCCAGGGGAGCCGGGGACCCAATTGTGAAGTCCCTGGGGTGAATCGGACGCCCGCGCGTGAACGCGAGGGGGTCCGTAGGAGACCTTCCTGCTCCGAACCCGTCAGCTAACCCGGTAGGCGAGAGGGAAGGAAAGGACACCCCCGACTTCATGGCGTTCACCAGCGCCCCCGGGAAGCACCGTCGGCCCAGCCGGATGCAGCGCAGCAGCGTTCGCGCGGCGGGCATCGCGGCGCTCACCACCACCGGTGTCATGGCCACCGTCGCCTCCACCCCGGCCTTCGCCGCCGAGCCCACCCCCGAGCAGACCGGGCTGATCCCCGTCGTGACCGCCGGCGAGTCCGCAGCCGAGTCCGTCGCGGAGCAGGTCGACGACCAGGTCGCCCGGCAGAAGCAGGCCGCCTTCGAGGAGGCCGCCCGTCAGGCCGCCGCCAAGAAGGCCGTGGAGGAGCGCGAGGCACGCGTGCGTGCCGCCCGCGAGGCCGAGCGCAAGCGCCTCAACACCTTCGTGCTGCCGATCACCGGTTCCTACGTCTCCACCAGTTACCAGGCCAGCAGCTCGCTGTGGTCCTCCGGCAGCCACACCGGCGTCGACTTCCACGCCGCGAGCGGTACCTCCGTGCACTCGGTCGGCTCCGGCACCGTGGTCGAGGCCGGCTGGGGCGGGTCCTACGGCAACCAGATCGTGATCAAGATGAACGACGGGACCTACACCCAGTACGGTCACCTGTCGTCCCTCGCGGTGTCGGTGGGCCAGACGGTCACCCCGGGCGAGCGGATCGGCCTGTCCGGCGCCACCGGCAACGTCACCGGCGCGCATCTGCACTTCGAGGCCCGCACCACCGCGGAGTACGGCTCGGACATCGACCCGGTCGCCTACCTCCGCAACCACGGCGTGAACGTCTGACGACTCACGGCGACAGATCGTCTTGCCCCGGCCCTTGCGGCCGGGGCTTTCGCTGTTTCCGAGGCCCTGCTGTCCAAAAAATATCCCTGGATTCCGGCCCGCCATCGGAAATTCCCGCTCATTGCAATAGAGTCACGGAACACACGTCAATCGTCGACGTTTCACGGGGATTAAGGCGGAGGTCCGTCATGCGTATTCCGGCGCACTCGGTGTGCACGGCCATTCGGGACGACATCGTCGCGGGTGTCTACGAGCGCGGCAGCCGCCTCACCGAGGAGCTCCTCGCCCGCCGCTACGGCGTTTCCCGCGTCCCGGTCCGAGAGGCGCTGCGCACGCTGGAGGCCGAGGGCTTCGTCGTCACGCGGCGGCACGCGGGCGCGTGCGTCGCGGAGCCGACCGAGCAGGAGGCGGCGGACCTGTTGGAGATGCGCATGCTGCTGGAGCCGCTCGGCGCCTCACGGGCCGCCCAGCGGCGCACCGAGGCCCATCTGAAGGTGCTGCGCGGACTCGTCCGGCTGGGCCAGGAGCGGGCCAGGCGGGGCAACAGCGAGGATCTGCGCTCCCTGGGGAGCTGGTTCCACGAGACCCTCGCCCAGTCCTCCGGAAGCCATGCCCTGACGTCGATGCTCACTCAGCTCCGCCACAAGATCGCCTGGATGTACGCGGTGGAGGCGCCGGCCAGCCCCGTGGAGTCATGGGCGGAGCACGGCGCGATCGTGGACGCGGTGGCGCGCGGCGACGGCGAGCGCGCGCGGGCGATCACGGCGCTGCACACCGAGCGCGCGACGACCGCGCACCGGCTGCGCTTTCCCGGCAACCCCGAGCGCGCCGACCGTGTGAGAACTTCGCAACCTCCCGTAAACATGACGGGTCTGCGGCATTAACACGGGGGCCGTATACAAAGAGGGGATAATTCGCGGGGGATTATTTCTGCTGCCCGTGACGGGAAATGCGAAGGGCTCGCCCGATAATTCGGACGAGCCCTTCGGGGTCAGCGGGACGGCGCCTTTCAAGTGGCGAACACCGCAACCGTCAATTGGGCGACCCGTTAAGGGGTGCGCACGCTCAGACGGTCTCGGGGAGCTCCTCGAGACCCTCGGCGACCAGCTTCGCGAGCCGGTCGAGGGCGGCGTCGGCGCCGTCGGCCTCGGAGGCGAGGACGATCTCCTCGCCGCCCTGGGCGCCCAGGCCGAGAACGGCCAGCATGGAGGCCGCGTTGACGGGGTTGCCGTCGGCCTTGGCGATCGTCACCGGGATACCTGCGGCCGTGGCGGCCCGGACGAAGATGGAAGCGGGGCGGGCGTGAAGGCCCTCGGCCCAGCCGACGTTGACGCGGCGCTCAGCCATGTGATGCTGCCCTTCAGTGTTCAGGTTGTCTAGACCAGTGTTCCACACGTGAAGCGAGTGAGGGAGGGGTCGTGTGGGGTTCCCTCCCGACGTGGACGTCGGATCGCGGCCTCGATCCGACGTGCGTCCTCCACAGACTGCCTCGCGCCGTTGTCGTACGCGAGCCGTACTGTGGGCCCCATGCAGAGCGCGTCGGACCGGCACGAGTACCCCGCCCACTGGGAGGCCGACGTGGTGCTGCGCGACGGCGGCACCGCGCGCATCCGCCCCATCACCATCGATGACGCCGAGCGCCTGGTCAGCTTCTACGAGCAGGTTTCGGACGAGTCGAAGTACTACCGCTTCTTCGCGCCCTACCCGCGCCTGTCCGACAAGGACGTCCACCGCTTCACGCACCACGACTTTGTGGACCGGGTGGGACTCGCGGCCACGGTCGGCGGCGAGTTCATCGCCACCGTACGCTATGACCGCATTGGTGCCGACGGCATGGCGGCCTCGGCGCCGGCCGACGAGGCCGAGGTCGCGTTCCTCGTGCAGGACGCCCACCAGGGCAGGGGCGTCGCCTCCGCGCTGCTCGAGCACATCGCGGCCGTGGCACGCGAGCGCGACATCCGCCGCTTCGCGGCCGAGGTCCTCCCCGCCAACACCAAGATGATCAAGGTGTTCACGGACGCCGGTTACACCCAGAAGCGCAGCTTCGAGGACGGCGTCGTCCACCTGGAGTTCGGCCTCGAACCCACCGAGCGCTCCGTCGCCGTGCAGCGCGCGCGGGAACAGCGCGCCGAGGCGCACTCCGTGGGCCGGCTGCTGGCGCCCGGCTCCGTAGCAGTCGTCGGCACCGGCCGCACTCCCGGCGGCGTCGGACGGAGCGTCCTCGGCAACCTCCGCGAGGCCGGCTTCACCGGGCGGCTGTACGCCGTGAACAAGGCCTTCCCCGAGGACCTGAAGGAACTGGACGGGGTGCCCGCCCACCGCTCGGTGCGCGACATTGCGGCGCCCGTCGACCTCGCGGTCGTCGCCGTCCCGGCGGAGCAGGTCCCCGAGGCCGTCGCCGAGTGCGGCGAGCACGGCGTGCAGGGACTCGTGGTCCTCTCCGCCGGTTACGCCGAGAGCGGCCCCGACGGACGGGAGCGCCAGCGCCAACTCGTCCGGCACGCACGCGCGTACGGCATGCGGATCATCGGCCCCAACGCCTTCGGAGTCATCAACACCTCCCCGGAGGTGCGGCTGAACGCCTCACTGGCCCCGGAGATGCCCAGGCCCGGCCGGATCGGGCTGTTCGCCCAGTCCGGAGCCATCGGCATCGCCCTGCTGTCCCGCCTCCACCGGCGTGGCGGAGGCGTCACCGGCGTCACCGGCGTGTCGACCTTCGTCTCCTCCGGCAACCGCGCGGACGTCTCGGGCAACGACGTCCTCCAGTACTGGTACGACGACCCCGACACCGACGTCGCCCTCATGTACCTGGAGTCCATCGGCAACCCGCGCAAGTTCACGCGCCTCGCGCGGCGCACGGCGGCCGCCAAGCCCCTGGTCGTCGTCCAGGGCGCCGGTTCCGCCCCGCAGGGGCACGCCGTACGGGCGACGCGGCTGCCGCACGCGACGGTGTCGGCGCTGCTGCGGCAGGCCGGCGTGATCCGCGTGGACACCATCACCGAACTGGTCGACGCGGGCCTGCTGCTCGCCCGTCAGCCGCTGCCGACGGGCCCGCGGGTGGCCATCCTCGGCAACTCCGAGTCGCTGGGCCTGCTGACGTACGACGCCTGCCTCTCGGAGGGGCTGCGTCCGTTGCCGCCGCTGGACCTGACGACCGAGGCGTCGGCCCAGGACTTCCACGCGGCGCTCGCCCGGGCGCTGGCCGACGAGACGTGCGACGCCGTGGTCGTGACGGCGATCCCGGCGATCGGGGAGAGGTCGCCCGGGGACGCGGAACTCGCGCAGGCCCTGCGGTCGGCCGCGGCGGCCGCGCCCGCCAAACCGGTGCTCGTCGTGCACGTGGAACTCGGCGGTCTCGCCACGGCGCTGTCCGCCGCGACGAGCACCGCACCGCGCGCGGAAGCGGCCCCACGCGCGCGCACCGACGTCCCCGGCGAGGCGCAGCCGGTGCCCACCGCCGTCGAGGCACCCGAGGGAACGCACCTCATCCCCGCCTACCCCGCCGCCGAACGCGCCGTCCGCGCGCTCGCGGAGGCCGTGAAGTACGCCCAGTGGCGGCGCGAGGCGGCCGACGCCGGCAAGGTGCCCGAGTACGAGGACATCGACGAGAAGGGCGCCGCCGAACTGATCGGCGGGCTCCTCGCGCGCGGGCAGGGCCTGACCCTCGGCACCGACGAGACGTGCGAGCTGCTCGGCCGCTACGGCATCCGCACCCGGCGGGCGATCCAGGCGCCCACCCCGGACGAGGCCGCGCGGGCCGCGGACGCCCTCGGCTACCCCGTCGCCCTCAAGGCCACCGCCCCGCACCTGCGGCACCGCGCCGATCTGGGCGGCGTACGGCTCGATGTGGCCGACGAGGAGCAACTGCGCCGTTCGTACGCCGAGTTGACCGAGCTCTTCGGTAAGCCGGAGGAGATCCGCCCGGTCGTCCAGGCGATGGCACCGCGCGGCGTCGACACGGTCGTCCGCGCGGTCATCGACCCGGCGGCCGGAGCCGTACTGTCCTTCGGACTCGCCGGGGCCGCCTCACAGCTGCTCGGGGACATGGCGCACCGGCTGGTTCCGGTCACCGACCGCGACGCGGCCTCACTGATCCGTTCCATCCGGACCGCCCCCCTCCTCTTCGGCTGGCGCGGCTCGACGCCCGTCGACACCGCCGCCCTGGAGGAGCTGCTGCTGCGGGTGTCCCGGCTGGTCGACGACCACCCCGAGGTCGTCGCGGTCACCCTGGAGCCGGTCGTCGTCGCCCCGCACGGGCTGAGCGTCCTCGGCGCCTCCGTACGCCTCGCACCCCCGCCGGCACGCGACGACCTCGGACCGAGGACGCTGCCGGCCTACTGAGCAGACCGTCCGGGAGCACCTCGTCGGGCACGCGCGCGAGGACGCGCCGCCCGGGCAGCGGCTCGCCCGCGGAGGCGTCCCCCGGAGCGCCCATGGAGCGCACCCCGGCCGCCGCCGACGTACCGGAGCGGTACTGAGCGGTGCCTCGCAGTCAGTGGGTCCCCGTAGGATGGAGGCATGGCCAAGACCAGTACGACGACCCAGGGGCTGCGCGCGGCGATCGAGCGCAGCGGCTACTACCCGGCCCTCGTGGCCGAGGCGGTGGAGGCCGCCGTGGGCGGCGAGCCGATCCGGTCGTACCTGGTCCACCAGGAGACCACGTTCGACCAGAACGAGGTGCGCCGGCATGTGACCGTGCTGGTCCTCACCGGCAACCGCTTCATCGTCAGCCACACCGACGAGCAGGCCGCCGACACCACCTCCCCGACGCCGTACGCCACGACGTCCACGGAGTCCGTGAAGATCGGCCGGATCTCGTCCGTCGTCCTCAGCCGGGTGGTCGCCAACCCGGAGTCGTACACGCCGGGCACCCCGCCGCGCGAGGTCGTGCTGACCATCGGCTGGGGCGCCGTCTCCCGTATCGACCTGGAGCCGGCCGCCTGCGGCGACCCCAACTGCGACGCAGACCACGGCTACACCGGCAGCTCGACGGCGGACGACCTCAGCCTGCGCGTGAGCGAGGCCGGCGACGGCCCGGAGACGGTCCGCCAGACGCTCGTCTTCGCGCAGTCGCTCTCCGAGGCGACAGCGGACGTAACCCGCTGATGTCCCACCCGCCTCCCCCCGCCGCCCATGATCGAGGGCGCTCCGTGCCCGCCCCTTCCGATTCCGCCCTCTGGGACTTCCCCGAACCGCTGGCCGTCGGCTCCGCCCCCGTCCCCGAGTACGGCTCCGGCTCCCTCGCCGACCTGCTGCCCACGCTGGCGGCCGGCATGGGTGTACCCGGCACGACCGCGGCGATCCCCGAGCTCACCCCGGCCGACCGCAACTGCGTCTTCCTGATCGACGGCCTCGGCTGGGAGCAGATCAAGGCGCACCCCGACGAGGCGCCCTATCTCCACGCGCTGCTCGGCAGCTCGCGGGGCGGCACCGGACGTCCGCTCACCGCCGGCTACCCGGCGACCACCGCGACCTCCCTCGCCTCCGTCGGCACCGGCCTCCCGCCGGGCGCGCACGGCCTGCCCGGCTACACCGTGCGCAACCCGGCGACCGGCGCCCTGATGAACCAGCTCCGCTGGCAGCCGTGGACGGACCCGGGCGCCTGGCAGCCCTATCCCACGGTTTTCCAGCTCGCCCACAAGGCGGGTGTGCACGCCGCCCAGGTGTCGTCCCCCACCTTTCAGAACACCCCGCTGACCAAGGTCGCGCTCAGCGGCGGAACGTTTCACGGGCGGCTGACCGGCGAGGAGCGCATGGACTTCGCCGCCGCACAACTCGCCGCAGGTGACCGCTCCCTCGTCTATACCTACTACGCGGAACTGGACGGCGCCGGGCACCGCTACGGCGTCGCCTCCGACACCTGGCGCGGTCAGCTCATGTACGTCGACCGGCTCGTCCAGCGCCTCGCCGAGCAGCTCCCGCCGCGCAGCGCGCTCTACGTCACCGCCGACCACGGCATGGTCGACGTGCCCTTCGACGACGAACACCGCATCGACTTCGACGCGGACTGGGAGCTGCGCGCCGGGGTCGCCCTGCTGGGCGGCGAGGGCCGCGCCCGCCATGTCTACGCCGTGCCGGGCGCCGAGGACGACGTCCTGACCTGCTGGCGCGAGGTGCTCGGCGAGCAGTTCTGGATCGCCTCGCGCGACGAGGCGATCGCCGCGGGCTGGTTCGGGCCGCGGATCGACGAGCGGGTGTACGCCCGCCTCGGCGACGTGGTCGCGGCCGCCCGGGACGACGTCCTGATCATCGCCTCCGAACGGGAGCCCAAGGAGTCGGCGATGGTCGGCAACCACGGCTCGATGACCCCTGCCGAGCAGCTGGTCCCGCTGCTCGAAGTACGCTCCTGACGCCCGGAACCGTTCCTTCCTCCTCGACCCTTCTACCTTCAATCTTCACCGAAAGGCGCTCAACTCCCCATGCCCGAGCTGGTGTTCTTCTCCGGAACCATGGACTGCGGGAAGTCGACGCTGGCTCTCCAGATAGAGCACAACCGTTCCTCGCGCGGTCTCCAGGGAATGATCTTCACGCGGGACGACCGCGCGGGCGAGGGCAAGCTGTCCTCCCGGCTGGGCCTGGTCACCGACGCGGTCGAGGTCGAGGACGGTCAGGACCTCTACGCCTCCCTCGTCGACCATCTCTCGCAGGGCGGCCGCGCGGACTACGTGATCGCGGACGAGGCGCAGTTCCTGGCCGAGGAGCAGATCGACCAGCTCGCGCGCGTGGTCGACGACCTGGACATCGACGTATACGCCTTCGGGATCACCACCGACTTCCGTTCCAAGCTGTTCCCCGGCTCCCAGCGGCTCGTCGAACTCGCCGACCGGGTCGAGGTCCTCCAGGTCGAGGCGCTGTGCTGGTGCGGCGCGCGTGCCACGCACAACGCCCGCACGGTGGGCGGTGTCATGGTCGTGGAGGGCGCCCAGGTCGTCGTCGGCGACGTGGACCAGGCGGACACGGTCGGCTACGAGGTCCTGTGCAGGCGCCACCACCGCCGCCGTATGACCTCGGCGTCGGCGCGGGCGGCGGCCCTGTCGCCGGACGTGCTGCCGGTGCACCAGGTCTAGCCGCCGGCGGCTTCAGGGACCGTCTCTCGCCGAGGCCCCTGGATCAGGGAGAAGGGGGCCCCCTCGGGGTCGGCCACGCCCGCCACCCGCCCGTGCTCGCTGTCCTGGGCCGGCTCGAGGACGCGCCCGCCGAGATCGACGACGCGGCCGAGCGCCGCGTCCGTGTCGGCCACCTCGAAGAACGTCGTCCAGTGCGGTCCCCGGTCCCGGGGCAGCGCGGTGCCCACCCCGTGGATGCCGGCGACCGGACGGCCGGCGACGTGCAGGGTCACGTGGTCGAAGTCGGCGGACACCACCGTCTCCTCGTAACCGAAGACCGTCTCGTAGAACTTGCGGACGCCCGCGGCCTCGTAGGTCGTCAGCTCGTTCCAGGCGGGGGTGCCGGGCACGCCGGTGATCGTGGTGCCGACATGGGCCGCCGCCTGCCAGACGCCGAAGACGGCGCCCGAGGGGTCCGAGCCGATGGCCAGCCGGCCGGCGTCGGAGGCGTCCAGCGGGCCGACCCCGATGGTGCCGCCGCACAGCCGGACCGTTTCGGCGGTCGTGTCCACGTCGTCCGAGGCGAAATAGGGCGTCCAGGCGACCGGGAGATGGCGGTCCGGGGGCAGTTGGCCGATCCCGGCCACCTCGCGGCCGTCGAGCAGCGCCCGCGCATAGGGGCCCAGCGGCTGTGGGCCGGGTCGGAACTCCCAGCCGAACAGCTCGCCGTAGAACTCCTGCGTCGCGGTCAACCCGTGCGCCATCAGACTCACCCAGCAGGGTGTACCGGGCGCGTACCGGGCGTGTGCTGCGCCGATCGGGCCGGCCGACCCACCTGCCTCGGTCATCGTCACTCTCTCCTCGGCCCCTTGCGGTGGCCGTGTCGCTTCCGCCCTCGGAGGATGCCTGATAGGGGGTTTCTCATTGGCTTACGCGTGGTTGTCGCCGTATGTCGATCGCCTGTACGGCATGTGCTCGATCCCGCACGCCCAGTGATCGAGCCTGTCCGGCCGAGCAGATTAGCCGGACATGGGCGATGGGGCCACCCCGTACGCGAGGATGGTGACCATGAACGCCATCATCACCGCACCGGAACTGGCCGGCGACCTGGCGGGGGAGAATCCGCCCGTCGTCCTCGACGTCCGCTGGCAGCTCAGCGTGGCAAAGGCGGCGGGGGAGCCGCCGTTCGACGGGCGCGCCGCGTACGGGGCGGGGCACGTGCCCGGCGCGGTCTACGTCGACCTGGACCGGGAGCTCGCCGGAGCGCCGGGCGGCCGCGGCCGGCATCCGCTGCCCGACATCGCGCTGTTCGGTTCCGTGATGCGCCGGGCGGGTGTCTCGGCGGGCAGGCCGGTGGTCGTGTACGACGGCGGGCAGGGCTGGGCGGCGGCTCGCGCGTGGTGGCTGCTGCGCTGGACGGGTCACCCGGACGTGCGGGTCCTCGACGGCGGGTTGCCGTCGTGGCAGGGGGACCTCTCGGGCGACGTCCCCGCGCGCGTGGAGGGCGACTTCGAGCCCGTGCCGGGAGCCACGGGACTTCTCGACGCCGACGGGGCCGCCGCTCTCGCCCGCTCCGGAGTGCTGTTCGACGCCCGCGCGGGGGAGCGGTACCGGGGCGAGGTCGAGCCGATCGACCGGGTCGGCGGGCACATTCCGGGTGCCGTCTCCGCGCCCACGAACGACAACGTGGGCCCGGACGGCCGCTTCCTGTCCGCCGAGGACCTCAAGGACCGCTTCAAGGCGCTGGGGGCGTCCGACGACACCGAGGTCGGCGTGTACTGCGGCTCGGGCGTCTCCGGCGCCCACGAGGTGCTGGCCCTGGCGGTCGCGGGGATCCCGGCGGCCCTGTATGTCGGCTCCTGGTCGGAGTGGTCCTCGGACCCGGCCCGGCCGGTCGCCGTGGGTCCCGATCCTCGGTAGTCCCGTCGCGCGGACATGTCGGGGAGGGCCGCGCCGAACAGTGCGGCCCTCCCCCACGTATGTACTGGCGTGTCCACCGGATTGCGCGAACCGGCCGACGCCCCGGGCGAGTTGCCCGAGGGCCGGTTACTCCTGCTTCTTCCGCCGGGTGCCGAACACGATCTCGTCCCAGCTCGGCACCGCGGCCCGGCGGCCCGGACGGACGCCGTCCGCCTCGGCCTGACGGTCGGTGGCGCCCACGAGACGGTCGCGGTGGCTGCCGACGGAACGCGGCATGAGGACGTCCGCGTAGGCGGATCCGGCGGAGGCGGCCGGCGCCGGGGGTTCCTCGGCGACGGGCTCCTGCTCGTCGGGCTCCTCCGGGGCGGGTTCTGCCGGGCGTTCCGGGACGATCATGTCGCCACGGAAGCTCGGCACCGCCTCCAACAGGCTGGTCAGGGAGTCGCGTTCCCGCTCGCCGATGCTCTCCTCGGCGGGCTCGGACGGCTGGGCCTGCAGGCCGGGCCGGTCGAGCGCGCGGTCCAGCGGACGGTCGCGCGGCAGTCGTGCGATGCGCGGGACGAACGGAAAGCTGGGCTCGGGAGCGGCCAGGTCGTCGGACTCGCCGATCAGCGAACGCGCCTCGTCGTCGACGGCCTGGACCAGCCGCCGGGGCGGGTCGTACGTCCAGCTCGCCGAGTGCGGTTCGCCCGCGACCAGGTAGACCAGCAGGACTTCCCAGGTGCCGTCGTCACGACGCCACGAGTCCCACTGGACGGTGTCCTTGTCGGCGCCGCGCAGCAGCAGCCGTTCCTGGACGGCCTCGCCGAGTTGGGGTCCGGCGTTCTCACCGGGCCGACGGACCGGAGTCTTCCGGGCCCGCTCGGCCATGAAGGCGCGCTCGGCCAGCACGGGGCCCTCGAAGCGGCGCACACGGTCGACCGGGATGCCGGCCATCTGGGCGACTTCTTCCGCGGTGGCACCGGCACGTATACGCGCCTGGATGTCACGGGGGCGGAGATGGCTCTCCACCTCGATCTCGATCTGGCCGAGGCGGGGACGGTCGCCGCGGACGGCGGCGCGCAGACGCTCATCGATCGGAAGCGTGTACTCCGTGCTGTCCGCAGCCTTCAGCACCAGCCGTGTGCCGTCATTCGAGACGGCCACGACACGCAGTTCGGGCATGGGGACCTCCCGGGTGGTGCCTGCCGACGTCACGTGCGTCGCTGCTTCCGCTAGTCGAGTGTGGCCTGCCCGGGTGCAGCCTGCCACAACCTTGCCGAGTTGCCCGGCGTGTCGCGCTCAGGTCCCGCGTCGCCGTTATGGCACGGTTACCTGTTCGCCACGCTAAGTGACCAACGCCGTCACCCTGTGCAACTAGCCCCCCTCAAGCGGTCCAGCGAGGCCCCGGACATCCTGGAGGGAGACCGGGCCCAGGGCTCGCAACAGTACTCCATTTGGGCCACGTGCGTGGATTGGCGCGCCATCCGACTTCTGTCGAGAGGTGGGACTTGGCCGTCCGTGACGGGCGTTTCGCGATCTTGGGCGTGGCGTAGTTCACGCAATCTCCCGAAAAGGAACTATCGGTTTCGTCCGTACGTCCCCTTCTCGTGCAGTTGATTGATCAAGTGCGGGAAAGGCAGGCAAGCTCCCGGTATGCGTGAAAGGCCCGAAGTCGTTGACGAGTCGAGTGCCGGGGAGGAGGTGAAACGGAAGCGGATCGACCTGAGCGTGCCTCAGGTCGCCGGCAGCGCCGTGGCCGCGGTGGTCGCCGCGAAACTCGCCTCGTACTTCGGGGTCTACGGCACGATCCTCGGCGCGGGTCTGGTCAGTGTCGTCGCCACCTGTGGCGGATCGCTCTTCCAGCACTTCTTCAGGCGCACCGGGCAGCAGTTCCGCGAGGCACCGCCGCACGACCCACAGATCGTCGCGCCACCGACGGTGCGGACACCGCCCACCACGGGCGAGTTCACCGAGGGCACCGTCCACCGCGCCCGGATCGGGCGCCGCAAGCGACCGGTGGTGGCGGCCGCGCTGGTCTTCGGGGTCGCGATGGCCGGGATCACCACGTACGAGCTGGCGTCGGGCGACAGCTTCAGTGGCGACCGGAGTACGACGGTCACCCAGGCGGTCACCGGCGGCGGCGGTTCCTCGTCCGGTTCCCCGTCCGGCTCCTCCGACGAGGACTCGGCCACCGCCACGCCGTCACCGTCCTCGTCCCCGACTTCCACTCCCTCGACGGGGGAGCCGGCTCCCCCGGGCGGTGCGTCCTCCCCGGCGGGCGACGGCGGTCCGGACGCGGGCGAGGACACCGGAGACGCTACGACCGGCGGGACGGCGACTCCCCCGGCCACGGAGGACGGCACCGGGGCCGACGACTCGGCGGCCCCCACGCCCACGGAGTCCGCTACGACCCCAGAACCCTCCGCAAGTAGTCGTTCTGGAACAGGCGATCAGGATCCAGCCGATCCCGCAGCGCCGTGAACTCGCCGAAGCGCGGATAGACACCGGCGAAGTACTCCGCGTCCCGCGTGTGCACCTTGCCCCAGTGCGGCCGGCCCTCGTGCGCGGTGAAGATGCGCTCGGCGGCGGTGAAGTACCCCTGGTAGGGCGTGCCCTTGACCATGTGGACGGCGATGTAGGCACTGTCGCGGCCGGAGGCGGTGGACAGGGTGATGTCGTCGGCGGGTGCGGTGCGCACCTCCACGGGGAAGCTGACCCGCAGCCCCGAGCGGTCGAGCATCGCCTTCAGCTCGCGCAGCGTCTCGGTCACCGCCTCGCGCGGGACGGCGTACTCCATCTCCACGAAGCGCACCCGGCGCGGAGACGTGAAGACCTTGTAGGGGATGTCCGTGTAGGTGCGCGGGGACAGGGCCTTGCTGGACACCTGCGCGATGGCCGGGATCGTGGCGGGCACCGCCCGGCCGACCCACTGGGCCACCTGGAAGACACCGTTGGAGAGGAACTCGTCCTCGATCCAGCTCGAGACCTGGCTCACCGGTTGGCGGGGGCCCGCGCTGCGGTTGTTGCGCTTGGTGTTGGTGCTGCCGGTGTGCGGGAACCAGTAGAACTCGAAGTGCTCGTTCTCGGCCCACAGTCCGTCGAAGTCGGCGAGGACCTTGTCCAGGGGCATCGGCTCCTCCCGCGCGGTGAGCAGGAAGATCGGTTCCACGGCGAAGGTGATCGCGGTGACGATGCCGAGGGCGCCCAGGCCGATCCGGGCGGCGGCGAAGAGCGCGCGCTCCTCTTCGGTTCCCTTCTCCGAGCAGCTGAGCACCGAGCCGTCCGCCGTGACGAGTTCGAGGCCCTTGATCTGGGCGGCTATCGAGGCGGATTCGCGGCCGGTGCCGTGCGTACCCGTGCTGGTGGCCCCGGAGACCGTCTGTTCCATGATGTCGCCCATGTTGGTGAGCGACAGGCCCTCGCGCGCGAGCGCCAGGTTGAGCCTCTTGAGCGGGGTGCCGGCCTCGACCGTGACGGTCATGTTGTCGCGATCAATGTTGCGGATGCCGGTCAAGAGTTGAGGGCGGATCAATACGCCGTCGGTCGCCGCGATCGACGTGAAGGAGTGGCCGGTCCCGACGGCCTTCACCTTCAGCCCGTCCTCGGCGGCCCGGCGCACGGCCTCGGCCAGTTCGTCGACGGAAGCGGGCGTGACCTCCCGCGCGGGGCGTGCGGCGACATTGCCGCCCCAGTTACGCCACGTGGCGTTCGTCCCGCTCGCTGTGCTGCTCAACGCTGCCTCCCCGACCCGGAGCCGGCCTGCTCAGCCGGCGGTACCCGAGGAAACCGACCGCGACCGCGACGGCTCCGGACACCGCCGGAACCCCGTACCCGGCCCGTGCGCCCGCCGCGTCGATGACCCAGCCGGCGATGGAGGAGCCGAGCGCGACGCCGACCGCGAGCCCGGTGCTGATCCAGGTCATGCCCTCGGTCAGTTGTGCGCGTGGTACGTGCTCTTCGATGAGGGACATCGTGGTGATCATCGTGGGAGCGATGGCCAGACCCGCAAAGAACAGCGCCACGGCCAGAAACGGCAAGTTTCCGACCAGTAGGAGGGGGATCATACTCACGCCCATCATGAACACGCCCAGCAGCCAGCGACGTTCCGGTGCCCCCTTGAGGTGCAGCAGGCCGAACACGAGCCCTGCCGCGCAGGAACCGGCCGCGTAGACGGCCAGCACGACGCTGGCGGCGCCCTTGTGGCCCTGCTCGTCGGCGAAGGCGACGGTGACCACGTCGACCGCCCCGAAGATCGTTCCGGTCGCCACGAAGGTGACCGCCAGGACCTGGAGTCCGGGCGAGCGCAGGGCCGAACCGCCGCCGCGCTGCTCGCGCGGGTGCGGCGCGGGCTCGGTGGCCCGCTGGGCCGTCAGCCAGAAGACACCGACCGCGAGGAAGCCCGCCGCCAGCAGCGGGCCCGCTTCCGGGAACCAGGCCGTGGACAGACCGATGGAAATGATCGGCCCGAAGATGAAGCACACCTCGTCCACGACGGACTCGAAGGAGTACGCGGTGTGCAGTTGCGGCGTGCCCCGGTACAGGGCCGCCCAGCGGGCCCGGATCATCGCGCCGAGGCTCGGCACGGAACCGATGCCGGCGGCGCACACGAACAGCACCCAGTCCGGCCACTCGAAGTGCGCGGCCAGCAGCAGCCCGGCCGCGGCGGCGAGCGCGACCAGCGTCGCGGGGCGCAGCACCCTGCGCTGGCCGTGCACATCCACCAGGCGCGAGATCTGCGGCCCGAAGGCGGCCGCCGCCAGCGCGATGGTCGCCGACAGCGCGCCCGCGAGCCCGTAGCGCCCTGTGAGCTGGGAGACCATCGTGACCACGCCGATGCCCATCATCGACAGCGGCATCCTGCCGACGAGCCCCGCGGCGGAGAAGCCCTTGGAGCCGGGGGCGGCGAACAGGGCGCGGTACGGGCTGGGCACGGGGTCTCCGGTGGGTCCGGGCACGCGCGCGTGACGGCTCGGCGCGGCGTGGGGAAGGCGGCTCGGCAGGGACTCGGTAAGGCGTGCGAAGAGCCCGGCAGAACCGGTAAGGCGTGAATGCAGCTCATACAGCTTACGAAGTTAGGCAACCCTAACGCACCCGGTTTTGGACGACGCCCCGCCCGGCACCCCGCCGTTCACCGTCTGTCGGAGGCGGGTGGCAGGATCGACTCATGCGAGACGCGCTCGATGCCACCCCCTACGACGCCCTGCTCCTGCTCTCCTTCGGCGGCCCGGAAGGCCCGGACGACGTGGTTCCGTTCCTGGAGAACGTGACGCGCGGGCGAGGCATCCCCAAGGAACGCCTCAAAGAAGTGGGCCGGCACTACTTCCTGTTCGGCGGGGTCAGCCCCATCAACGACCAGAACCGCGCCCTGCTGGACGCCCTGCGCAAGGACTTCGCCGACCACGGCCTGGACCTGCCGGTCTACTGGGGCAACCGCAACTGGGCCCCGTACCTCACGGACACCCTGCGCGAGATGGTCACCGACGGCCGCCGCCGCATCCTCGTCCTCGCCACCAGTGCCTACGCCTCGTACTCCGGCTGCCGCCAGTACCGCGAGAACCTCGCCGACTCGCTGGCCGCGCTGGAGGACGAGGGACTCGAGCCGCCGAAGGTCGACAAGCTGCGGCACTACTTCAACCACCCCGGCTTCCTGGAGCCCATGATCGAGGGTGTGCTGCGGTCGCTGGCCGACCTCCCCGAGGAGGTCAGGGACGGCGCGCACCTCGCCTTCTCGACCCACTCCATCCCGAACGCCTCCGCGGACACCTCCGGCCCGGTCGAGGACCACGGCGACGGCGGCGCGTACGTGAAGCAGCACCTGGACACCGCCCGGCTCATCGCCGACGCCGTCCGCGAGCGCACCGGCGTGGACCACCCCTGGCAGCTCGTCTACCAGTCCCGCTCCGGCGCCCCGCACATCCCCTGGCTGGAGCCCGACATCTGCGACCACCTGGAGGAGCGGCACGCGGCCGGCGTCCCGGCCGTCGTGATGGCCCCCATCGGCTTCGTCTCCGACCACATGGAGGTCCTCTACGACCTCGACACGGAGGCCAGGGCCAAGGCCGAGGAGCTGGGCCTGCCGGTGCGCCGATCGGCCACCGTCGGCGCCGACCCGCGCTTCGCCGCCGCGATCCGTGAGCTCGTCCTGGAGCGCGCCGCGGCGGAGAGCGGCCTCGAGGTCACCCCGTGCGCCCTGGGGATGCTCGGCGCGAGCCACAACCTGTGCCCGGTCGGCTGCTGCCCCGCCCGCGCCCCCAAGCCCGCCGCCGCGGGCGCCGACAGCCCCTACGCGTGAGGAACGGCGTGACCGACCCCCTGCACACGGAATTGCTCGAGCTCGCCAAGGAGGCCGCCCGCCGGGCCGGCGAGCTGCTGCGGGACGGCCGCCCGGCCGATCTCGCGGTCGCCGCCACCAAGTCGAGCCCGATCGACGTGGTCACCGAGATGGACATCGCGGCCGAGAAACTGATCACGGGTTACCTCTCCGAGCACCGCCCCGACGACGGCTTCCTCGGCGAGGAGGGCGCCTCCAGCGAGGGCGGCAGCGGTATCCGCTGGGTGATCGACCCCCTCGACGGCACGGTCAACTACCTCTACGGACTGCCGACCTGGGCCGTCTCCATCGCCGCCGAGCAGGACGGCGAGACCGTCGCCGGGGTCGTCGAGATCCCGATGCGCGGCGAGACGTACCACGCGGTGCGCGGCGGCGGGGCGTGGGGGAGCGGCGCCCGGGAGGGCGAGCGCGCCCTGTCCTGCCGTCCCGCGGCGCCCCTCGACCGGGCCCTGGTCTCCACCGGCTTCAACTACGTCACCGAAGTCCGCGCCCACCAGGCCGACGTCGCGCAGCGGCTGATCCCGCTGCTGCGGGACATCCGGCGCAGCGGCTCGGCCGCCGTCGACCTGTGCGACGTGGCCGCGGGCCGCCTCGACGGCTACTACGAACGCGGACTGCATCCCTGGGACCTCGCCGCGGGCGACCTGATCGCCCGGGAAGCGGGCGCGCTGACCGGTGGGCGGCCCGGAGAGCGCCCCGCACGCGACCTGACGGTGGCAGCAGCCCCCGGCGTCTTCGAGCCCCTCCAGCGGCTCCTGGAGGACTTCGGCGCCTGGCACGACTGAGCCGCTCCCGCGCGGCCACGCGAAGGGCCCCGGCGCTGGATTCGCCGGGGCCCCTCCGTGTACCTGCGAACTGCTCAGACGCTCGTCGCGCCGACCTCCACACCGTGCTCGGCGGCGAGGCGGCGCAGGTCGTCGAGCTCGGCCTGTTCCACCTCGACGAGGAAGTCGTCGCCCTCGTCGCGAGCCCGCGTCAGGTCGGACTCGGTCGTCCTTATGCGGTGCAGAAGACCTGCGGTGAATGCGTCCATGCTGCGCCCCCTCGTCCTGGGTCGTGGGTCGGTGGCACGGGGGTGTGCCGGTTGGGAAGGGGCGATCACGTCTGCCACAGGTGCCCAGCGCTGCCCGGCCGGGCGGCGACGGTGCCGGACACCCACGCCCGCTCTGCGGCAAACGGACCGCGGAGTACCGCATGGTGCTGCGGCACATGCAGAGCGTGATCGCGGGGTGTAAAGCCGTCCTCCCCCTGCTCTCTTCCGCGGAAACCTCAACCTCGCGAGAAAATCTCGCATTCCCGGGCTTCACACCCGTCCTTCATCTCCCGCGCACCCGCCTTACCGCCGACTTATGGCCGAAAAGGGCAGGATGGAGGCCCACGCTCACCCAGACCCCTGCCCGAGTGCGCTCACGGAGCGCTACGCGGGTGGACACAGGAAGGACAAGCGACGTGCGCGTACTCGTCGTCGAGGACGAGCAGCTGCTCGCCGATGCGGTGGCCACCGGACTGCGCCGGGAGGCCATGGCCGTCGACGTCGTGTACGACGGTGCGGCCGCCCTGGAGCGCATCGGCGTCAACGACTACGACGTGGTCGTCCTCGACCGGGACCTCCCCCTCGTCCACGGCGACGACGTCTGCCGCAAGATCGTCGAACTCGGCATGCCCACGCGCGTGCTGATGCTCACGGCCTCCGGTGACGTCAGCGACCGTGTCGAGGGCCTGGAGATCGGCGCCGACGACTATCTCCCCAAGCCCTTCGCCTTCAGCGAGCTGATCGCACGCGTGCGTGCCCTCGGCCGGCGCACCAGCCTGCCGCTGCCGCCCGTCCTGGAGCGGGCCGGCATCAAGCTCGACCCCAACCGCCGCGAGGTCTTCCGCGACGGCAAGGAGGTCCAGCTCGCGCCCAAGGAGTTCGCCGTCCTGGAGGTGCTGATGCGCAGCGAGGGAGCGGTGGTCTCCGCGGAGCAGCTCCTCGAGAAGGCCTGGGACGAGAACACCGACCCGTTCACCAACGTCGTACGCGTGACGGTCATGACGCTCCGCCGCAAGCTGGGCGAACCTCCGGTGATCGTCACCGTCCCCGGTTCCGGCTACCGGATCTGATCCGCCGTGGCATCGACACCCGCGCCTCCCCAGGCGCCCCCCAAGCCCACCTGGGACCCCAGGAGCCCGCAGACCCCGTTCCCCTGGCTGCGCCCGACCATCCGGATACGGCTCACGCTGCTGTACGGCGGGATGTTCCTGATCGCCGGCATCCTGCTGCTGTCGATCATCTACCTGCTGGCCGCGCAGGCTCTCCACGAGGGCGGCGGCGGTCAGTCCCTGCAGGTGAGCGGGGCCAATCTCAACGTCACCAGCGCGACCTGCCCCGCCGTGAACTCCGCGACCGGGGACGAGATCAACTCGGTGCTCAAGCAGTGCGACGCCGTCCAGCGCCAGCACGCCCTTGACGACCTCCTCAGCCGGTCCCTGCTGGCCCTCCTGGGCCTCGCCGTGATCGCCTTCGCCTTCGGTTACGCCATGGCCGGCCGGGTGCTGTCCCCGCTCGGCCGGATCACCCGGACCGCACGCGCGGTGGCGGGCTCGGACCTGTCCCGCCGTATCGAGCTGGACGGACCGGACGACGAGCTCAAGGAGCTGGCCGACACCTTCGACGACATGCTGGAGCGCCTCCAGCGGGCCTTCACGGCGCAGCAGCGCTTCGTGGGCAACGCCTCGCACGAGCTGAGGACACCGCTGGCGATCAACCGCACGCTGCTCGAAGTTCATCTCTCCGATCCGGACGCGCCGGTGGAACTGCAACAGCTCGGCAAGACGCTGCTGGCCACCAACGAGCGCAGCGAGCAGCTCGTCGAGGGCCTGCTGCTGCTCGCCCGCAGCGACAACCAGATCGTCGAGCGCAAGCCGGTCGACCTCGCGGAGGTCGCCGAGCAGGCCATCGACCAGGTGCACGGGGAGGCGGTGGCCAGGGGCGTGGTGATCCGCGGGGAGCAGAAACCCGCGGTCGTCCAGGGCAACGGCGTCCTGTTGGAGCGGATCGCGCTGAATCTCGTGCAGAACGCCGTACGGTACAACGTGTCCGAGGACGGCTGGGTCGAGGTGACCACCGAGGTCCAGCACGGACAGGCGGTCCTCGTCGTGTCGAACACCGGCCCGGTCGTGCCCGCTTATGAGATCGACAATCTGTTCGAGCCCTTCCGTCGCCTGCGTACGGAGCGGACGGGCAGTGACAAGGGGGTCGGGTTGGGCCTGTCCATCGTGCGGTCCGTGGCCCGGGCGCACGGCGGCCATATCGCGGCCCAGCCGCGCGAGGGGGGTGGGCTCGTGATGCGGGTCACCTTCCCCGTCTGAGATCATGTCGCCGACACACGCGGGGATGTTCGCTTTGCGCGGAATTCTCTGGGTCCCGACCTGGGTTTCCCGTGTGTGATCGATCACAAGGGCGAATTTCTGGCTATCTACTCTCCGTGATCATGAATCCCGTCGTAAAGCCCGGAAAATCCGGGTTTTCAGGGGTCCTGATCACGGGAAGTACACGGTGAGACGCCTTTGAAGTGCGGCATTCGGACCGTGTACGGTCCCGATCGCCATCCAAGCCGATCACTCGTGAGGAGTTCGGTTGGGTGTCGATTGAGTAACAGACCTTGATGTGAGGCAAAATCTCCGCCTCGAGGCGGGCACAAGTCCGGCCTCTCACGCGTTACGTGCGCTGGAGACACCAGCAGATACCCAGAGGGGGAGAGGCGAAATGGCTACCGATTACGACACCCCACGCAAGACCGATGACGACGTCGACTCAGACAGTCTCGAAGAGCTGAAGGCCAGGCGGAACGACAAGTCCGCCTCCGCAGTCGACGTCGACGAATTCGAGGCCGCGGAGGGGCTCGAGCTGCCCGGCGCAGACCTCTCGAACGAGGAACTGGCCGTCCGGGTGCTGCCCAAGCAGCAGGACGAGTTCACTTGCATGAGCTGCTTCCTGGTGCACCACCGCAGCCAGCTGGCCCGGGAGAAGAACGGCCAGCCGATCTGCCGCGACTGCGACTGAGGCGGGGTCGGCCGTGACTGGCTCGACCCCACCTCGGAAGCGCCGCTTCCCTCCGTGGGGAACGGACAAGGGGCCTTCCCGCGGCCCCCACGGCGTGCGTGACGACGAGCGAGGCTCATCCGGTACGGGAGCGGTCCCTGCGGGATCGGCCTCGCTCGAACCCGCGGCTGACCGGGCTGACCTCCCGGCGCCGACGCGGAGCGCCGCCCCCGTCGCAAGGCGGCGGGCGGCGGTCATCCGGGACAGGGCGACGGACCTGGCCCGGGAAGGCGCCCGCAAGGGCGGGAACCGCGCCAGGGCGGGCCTGGGGCACCTCGCCGACCGGATCATCGACATCGCCCCACGGGTCCCCGTACGGGACCTGCAGACGCTGCGCAGGCAGTTCCCCGGTCTCGGGCCCGAGCAGCTCGCGGACAAGCTCGTGTCTGGCGCGGCGAACGCCACGTCCACCGTCGGAGCGGGCATCGGAGCGGCGGCGATGCTTCCCGTGCCGCCCGCGATGCCGACCGAGCTGGCCGCGGAGATCACCGGGGTCGCCGCGATCGAGCTGAAACTGATCGCCGAGCTCCATGAGGTCTACGGCGTACGGCCGGCGGGCAGTCTCAAGGACCGCAGTACCGCGTATCTGCGCTCGTGGTCGGGCGAACGGGGCGTCAACGTCCTGAAGCCGTCCTCGATCAACTCGGCGCTCGGCGGGCAGATGAAGCGTGAGCTGCGCCAGCAGATCATGAAGCGCATGGTCCGTGACCTGCCGAACCTGATGCCCTTCATGGTGGGCGCCGTGGTCGGCGCGGTCATGAACCGGCGGGACACCAGGAGAGTGGCCGCGAAGGTCCGGGCCGACCTGCGGAAGATGCAGGTGCCGTGGGACGCGCTGCCGGATCTTCCGCCGCTGGAGAGTCCGGCGGATCCCCTGGCCATGGGGGAGATCTCCAGGAACCCCTTGGGCCCGGAGAACCTCTTGGGCCCCGAGAACCCCTTGGGGCCCGACGACCCCGAGAACCCCCGAGAGGTCGGGCGCTGAGGCTCCGCGCTCCGGTTACGCCGTCGCCTCCCGCGCCGCCTTCAGCGCCTCTGCCAGGCGCTCCGGCTCCCGCGTCGACAGGTACAGGTAGGGCGTGGGGTCGTCCGGGTCGGTGACCTCGACCCGCAGGGCCCCCGGGATGTAGGAGCGCAGCAGCAGGAAGGCCCGGGTGTCGGCCTTGTACGTGCGCCAGGCGCGCGCCTCGTCGGCGTCCAGGATCTCCGCCTCGCCCAGGGCCGCGACCGGGATCCTGGCCTCGCCCGCGATCAGCGAGTCGCCCACGACGCGGATGCGCAGGGAACCGTAGGAGCTGGCCACCACCGCCGCGGCCGCGGTGCCGCCGACCAGACCGCCGAGCAACGGCAGGGTGCCGAAGGGCAGCAGGATCAGGGCCATGGAGACACCCACGAGGAACGAGACGAACCACCACGATCGGGGGGCGGTCAGGCGTTCTTCGTACGGGGTGGTCGAGAGCTGCATGGAGCCAAGCTTGGCACGGTGTCCTGATACGGCGGACGCGCGGGTAAGGTCTGCGGCTGTGAGTGGTACTTCCGCAGCTCTTGAGCCTCCGGCCGATGCCGTGAAACCCGTTCGGCACCCCGACGCTCCCGTGCCCGGCGAGCTTCTCGGTGCCCACTACGAACACTGTTTCGGATGTGGCGGCGAGCAGGCCCATGGGCTGCATCTGGAGGCGCGGGCCGGCGAGGGAGTGACCGTCACCGCCGAGTTCACCGTGCAGCCCGCCCATCAGGGCGCGCCCGGCCTCGCGCACGGCGGGGTCCTGGCCACCGCCCTCGACGAGACACTCGGCTCGCTGAACTGGCTGCTGCGGACGATCGCCGTGACCGGACGACTGGAGACCGACTTCGTCCGTCCCGTGCCGGTCGGTACCACGCTGTACCTCGAGGCCGAGGTGACGGCGGTGGCCAGGCGCAAGATCTACTCGAGTGCCACCGGACGGATCGGCGGTCCCGACGGGCCGCTCGCCGTCCGTGCCGACGCACTCTTCGTCGAGGTCGCGGTCGAGCACTTCGTGAGCCACGGCCGTGAGGCGGAGATCCGGGCCGCCATGAGCGACCCGGACCAGATCAGGCGCACCCGCGCCTTCGAGGTGAACCCGTGAGCCGCGACCCCCTGAACGTTCTGATCCGGCGCGTCGACCCCGACGTACCGCTTCCGACGTACGAGCACCCGGGCGACGCCGGGGCCGACCTGCGCACCACGCGCAGCCATGAACTCGCGCCGGGGGAGCGGGCCGTACTGCCCACGGGGGTGTCCATCGCCCTGCCCGAGGGGTACGCGGCCTTCGTGCACCCGCGCTCGGGGCTGGCCGCCCGGTGCGGCGTCGCCCTCGTGAATGCCCCGGGGACGGTTGATGCCGGGTACCGTGGGGAGATCAAGGTGATCGTGGTGAATCTCGACCCGCGCGAGTCCGTGCGGTTCGAGCGCTTCGACCGGATTGCCCAACTGGTCGTCCAGCAGGTCGAGAGGGTCCGCTTCCAGGAGGTGGCGGAGCTTCCCGAATCGGCGCGGGCCGCAGGGGGCTTCGGGTCCACCGGCGGGCATGCCGCCGTGGGCGGTGAAAGCGGTACAAGCGCCTCGGCCGCCGAGGGCGGCGCGACGGGTGGGAATCGATACGCATCGGTCGTATCCGACCGGGAAGGACAGTGACGTGTTCGGACGTCGCAAGAAGAAGGGTGCCGCCGAGGACGCGGCCGGCGAGGCCGAGCAGGTCGTCGACAGTGTCGGCGCTGAGGCGGACGACGTAGAGGGCGGGCGCGAGCGGGTGCGGCTCGAGCCCGAGCCGCGGCCCGACGGGCCCTGGGACGACTCGGAGGTGCGCGACCCGGCCGAGGGCCGCGTGGACCTCGGCGGGATCTTCGTGCCCGGGGTCGACGGCATGGAGCTGCGGGTCGAGGTCGCCGGTGACGCGATCGTCGCGGCGACCGTCGTGCTGCGCGACAGCGCCGTCCAGCTCCAGGCCTTCGCCGCTCCCAAGCGCGAGGGCATCTGGGGCGAGGTGCGCGAGGAGATCGGCTCCGGCATCACTCAGCAGGGCGGCATCGTCGACGAGGTCGAAGGCCCGCTGGGCTGGGAGCTGCGCGCCCAGGTGCCGGTGCAGCTGCCGGACGGCACGGGTGGCTTCCACGTCGTGCGGTTCGTCGGTGTGGACGGTCCCCGCTGGTTCCTGCGCGGAGTCATCTCGGGGCAGGGCGCGGTGCAGCCGCAGGCGGCCGGTCTGCTCGAGCAGATCTTCCGGGACACCGTCGTGGTCCGCGGCGAGGGCCCGATGGCGCCCCGCGACCCGATCGTCCTCAAGCTGCCGAACGACGCGCAGATGGTCCCCGAAGGCGTCCAGCAGCAGGACGACAGCTCCCGCTTCTCCGGCGGCATGGGCCAGCTCCAGCGCGGACCGGAGATCACCGAGGTCCGCTAGTCCGCGACGGCAGACCGCACGTACGACTGCAAGGGCCGCACCCCGCGCGGGGTGCGGCCCTTGTCGCGCTCGCGTCTGGCGCTCTTCTCGTGTGTGAACCCTTGACGGCCTATTGGTCTGGACCTACGGTCTCCGCTCAACGCCTGAGTTCACAAGGGCGCTCTGTGTTCACATACACGAACAAGAACGGAGCTGCTGTGCGTCGAACCGCATTTCTGGTGACCGTCACCGCCCTGGTCCTGGGCGCTCTCGTGTCCCCGAACGTCCCGCGGGCCCAAGCCGCCCCCACCGCCTTCGCCCACCCCGGGGTCACCGTCTCCCGGGCGCAGCTGGACTTCGTCCGGGGCAAGGTCGACTCCGCGGCGCAGCCCTGGAAGGGCGCCTTCGATCAGCTTCTGGCGAGCAGGTACGCCAGTCTGAGCCGCACCCCCAAGCCGCGCGCCGTGGTCGAGTGCGGGTCCTACTCCAACCCGGACTACGGCTGCACGGACGAGCGGGAGGACGCCCTCGCGGCGTACACCGACGCCCTCGCCTGGTACGTCACACGGGACGAGCGGTACGCGAAGAAGGCCATCGGGCTGATGGACGCCTGGTCGGCCGTCGTCAAGGACCACACGAACAGCAACGCGCCCCTCCAGACCGGCTGGGCCGGCTCGTCCTGGCCCAGGGCCGCCGAGATCATCAAGTACACGTACGCCGGCGGCTGGGCCGGCTCCGGCCGCTTCGCGACCATGCTGCGGGACGTCTACCTGCCCGAGGTCATCAACGGCTCCAACTCCAACGGGAACTGGGAGCTGTCCATGACGGAGGCCGCGATCGGCATCTCCGTCTTCCTCGAGGACAGGACGTCGTACGACAAGGCCATGGCGAAGTTCCGCACCCGCACGGCGGCCTACGTCTACCTGGCCTCCGACGGCGAGCTGCCGAAGACCGTGCCGAGCCAGAACCTGAACACCCGGGACAAGATCGTCGCCTACTGGCAGGGGCAGGGCACCTTCGTCACCGGTCTGACCCAGGAGACCTGCCGCGACCTCACCCACACCGGGTACGGCATCTCCGCGATCTCGCACGTCGCCGAGACCAGCCGGATCCAGGGACAGGACCTGTACGGCACCGATGTCGGCGAGCGGCTGCGGCAGGCCCTCGGCCTCCAGGCCAAGTACGAGCTCGGCGCGGCTGTTCCGGGCTGGCTGTGCGGCGGCTCGCTGAACCAGGCGCTCGGCCCGGTCACCGAGGTCGGCTACAACGCGCTGCACAACCGCCTGGGCATCGCGATGAGCAACACCCGGACGCTGACCCTCCAGAACCGCCCGGCCGGCAGCAACAACCTCTTCGTCGCCTGGGAGACGCTCACCCACGGGGACAATCCCGCGTGACCCGGTGCCCGTGACTCCAGGTCCGTCACCCGATGTACGTGAACCGATTCGGGGGGCTCGTCCGATGGAGGGGTGAGGGGCGCCGGTGTTCGTCTCGCCGCGTCAGGGTTGCGTCAAAGGCGCCCCTCACCCTTCAGCTCGCCCCTTATGCCGGAACTGTTGGCCGTAAGGTCGACGCTGCGTACGCAGGAGTCACGGGAAGACAATGAGGCCATGGCACGCGGAAAGCTCCGGATCTACCTCGGTGCGGCACCGGGCGTGGGCAAGACATACGCGATGCTGTCCGAGGCGCACCGCCGGGTGGAGCGCGGCACGGACTGCGTGGTGGCGTTCGTCGAGCACCACGGGAGGCAGCGCACCGAGGTGATGCTGCACGGCCTCGAACAGGTCCCGCGCCGGGAACTGGAATACCGGGGCGCAGGCTTCACCGAGATGGACGTGGACGCGGTCCTCGCCCGCGCCCCGCGGGTCGCCCTGGTGGACGAACTCGCGCACACCAACGTCCCGGGCTCGCGCAACCCTAAGCGCTGGCAGGACGTGCAGGAACTGCTCGCCGCCGGCGTCGACGTGGTCTCGACCGTGAACATCCAGCACCTGGAGTCCCTCGGTGACGTCGTGGAGTCGATCACAGGGGTACGGCAGCAGGAGACGGTGCCCGACGAGTTCGTCCGGCACGCCGACCAGATCGAGCTGGTGGACATGTCACCGCAGGCGCTGCGGCGGCGGATGGCGCACGGGAACATCTACAAGCCGGACAAGGTCGACGCGGCCCTGTCCAACTACTTCCGGCCCGGCAACCTCACCGCCCTGCGGGAGCTGGCCCTGCTGTGGGTGGCCGACCGGGTCGACGAGTACCTGAAGCAGTACCGCAGCGAGCACCATGTGTCGGCGATCTGGGGTTCGCGCGAGCGGATCGTGGTCGGGCTGACCGGCGGCCCGGAGGGGCGCACCCTGATCCGGCGGGCGGCGCGGCTGGCGGAGAAGGGCGCGGGCGGGGAGGTGCTGGCCGTGTACATCGCGCGCAGCGACGGCCTGACCTCCGCCTCGCCCAAGGAACTGGCGGTCCAGCGCACCCTCGTGGAGGACCTGGGCGGCACCTTCCACCACGTGGTCGGCGACGACATCCCGGCCGCGCTGCTCGACTTCGCCCGCGGGGTCAACGCCACGCAGATCGTGCTCGGCTCCTCGCGCCGCAAGGCCTGGCAGTACGTCTTCGGGCCCGGGGTCGGCGCGACGGTCGCCCGGGAGTCGGGGTCCGACCTCGACGTGCACATCGTCACCCACGAAGAGGTCGCCAAGGGGCGTGGGCTGCCGGTGGCCCGGGGCGCCCGGCTCGGGCGGGCCCGGATCATCTGGGGCTGGCTGGTCGGCGTGGTGGGCCCGGCACTGCTGGCGCTGCTGCTGAACACCGTCCACCTCGGCCTCGCCAACGACATGCTGCTGTTCCTGGCCGTGACGGTGGCGGCGGCCCTGCTCGGCGGGCTGCTGCCGGCCCTGGCCTCGGCGGCGGTGGGCTCGCTCCTGCTGAACTACTTCTACACACCGCCCCTGCACAGATGGACGATCGCCGACCCGAAGAACATCGTCGCCATCCTGATCTTCGTCGGGGTGGGGGTCTCCGTGGCCTCGGTGGTGGACCTGGCGGCCCGGCGTACGCACCAGGCGGCCCGGCTGCGGGCCGAGTCGGAGATCCTGTCCTACCTGGCGGGCAGCGTGCTGCGGGGCGAGAGCAGCCTGGAGGCGCTGCTGGAGCGGGTGCGCGAGACCTTCGGGATGGAGTCGGCGGCACTGCTGGAGCGGGCGGACGACCAAGCGCCGTGGACCCGCGCGGGCCACGTCGGGTTCGGACGACCGGTCGAGCGGCCCGAGGACGCGGACGTGGACGTGCCGGTCGGCGACCACCTCGCGCTGGCGCTCACCGGGCGGTTGCTGCCCGCTGAGGACCGGCGGGTACTGGCCGCGTTCGCCGCGCAGGCGGTCGTCGTACTGGACCGGCGGCGCCTCCAGGAGGAGGCCGACCAGGCCCGTGCGCTGGCCGAGGGCAACCGCATCCGCACGGCCCTGCTGGCCGCCGTGAGCCACGACCTGCGGACCCCGCTGGCCGGGATCAAGGCGGCGGTGTCGAGTCTCAGATCCGACGACGTGGCCTGGTCCGAGGAGGACCGGGCCGAGCTGCTCGAGGGCATCGAGGAGGGCGCGGACCGCCTCGACCACCTGGTGGGCAACCTGCTGGACATGTCCCGCCTCCAGACCGGCACGGTCACGCCGATCATCCGGGAGATCGACCTGGACGAGGTGGTGCCGATGGCGCTCGGCGGGGTCCCCGATCCGGCGGCGAGCGTGGAGCTGGACATCCCGGAGTCGCTGCCCATGGTCGCCGTGGACGCCGGGCTGCTGGAGCGCTCGGTCGCCAACCTCGTGGAGAACGCGGTCAAGTACAGTCCGGGCGGCGAGCCCGTGCTGGTCTCGGCGAGCGCGATGTCCGACCGGGTCGAGGTGCGGGTAGTGGACCGCGGGCCGGGCGTTCCCGACGAGGCCAAGGAGCGGATATTCGCTCCCTTCCAGCGCTACGGCGACGCCCCGCGCGGGGCCGGGGTGGGACTGGGTCTCGCGGTCGCGCGTGGCTTCGCCGAGGCCATGGGCGGCACCCTCAACGCCGAGGACACCCCCGGCGGCGGCCTCACCATGGTCCTCACCGTCCGCGCGGCGGGACCGCGCCTCGAGCCGCAACCCGCACAACCCGAAAGGCATGCCTCATGCTGAGCCCGGCCGAGGGGACGCCCCAGGCCCCCACGAGAGTGCTCGTGATCGACGACGAGCCACAGATCGTCCGCGCCCTCGTGATCAACCTCAAGGCCCGCAGGTACGAGGTCGACGCGGCCCACGACGGCGCCACCGCCCTCCGGCTCGCCGCCGCCCGCCACCCGGACGTGATCGTCCTCGACCTGGGGCTGCCCGACATGGACGGCGTCGAGGTCATCAAGGGACTGCGCGGCTGGACCAGGGTGCCGATCCTGGTGCTGTCCGCCCGGCACTCCTCGGACGAGAAGGTCGAGGCGCTCGACGCGGGGGCCGACGACTACGTCACCAAGCCGTTCGGCATGGACGAGCTGCTGGCCCGGCTGCGAGCCGCCGTCCGCCGGGCGGAACCCGCCGGGGGCGGTGAGGACGAGGTCCTGGTGGAGACCGACGGATTCACCGTCGACCTGGCCGCGAAGAAGGTCAACCGGGCCGGGAAGGACGTACGGCTGACCCCCACGGAGTGGCATCTGCTGGAGGTGCTGGTGCGCAACACCGGCCGGCTGGTCAGCCAGAAGCAGCTGCTCCAGGAGGTGTGGGGGCCGTCCTACGGAACGGAGACCAACTACCTGCGGGTGTACATGGCGCAGCTGAGACGCAAGCTCGAGGCGGACCCCTCGCACCCCAGGCACTTCGTCACGGAACCCGGGATGGGATACCGGTTCGAGCGCTAGTGCGAAGGGTGGGGCGGCGGCTACGGCTCCGCGGGCGTGCCCCGGTACCCTTCAGACATGAGCGCTGTCCCTCGTTCCGAAAAGCCGGTGGGCCGGTTCCGGCGCATGCTCGACCGGCTCTCCTCGTCGCAGGAGGACCTGGAGTCCGAGGAACTGCGCGAGGACGCCGAGACGACCGGATGCACCCGGATCGGAGACTGCCAGGACCGCCAGATCGTCACGGTTACTGGTACCTTGCGCACGGTCACTCTGCGGCCACGCGCCGGGGTCCCGGCCCTGGAGGCCGAGCTGTTCGACGGCAGCGCCGCGCTGGACGTGGTGTGGCTGGGCAGGCGCTCCATAGTGGGCATAGAGCCGGGACGCAGGCTCATCGCATCGGGGCGGGTCTCCATGAGCCGGGGCCGCCGGGTGCTGTTCAACCCCAAGTACGAACTGAGACCCCTGGGTAGGGAGTAGCCGGTGACGTCGCTCGACAAGCCGACCGAAGACACGACCGCGGACGACAAGACCGCGGCCGACGCCCGGGCGGTGACCGAGGCCGCGCTGTTCGAGGCGTTCGGCGGGGTACGGGGCATGGTCGAGACGGTCGTGCCCGGCCTGCTCTTCGTCACGATCTTCACGATCAACAAGGATCTGCACATGTCCGCGATCGCCGCGCTCGCGGTGTCGCTGATCCTGGTCGTGGTCCGCCTGGCGATGAAGGACACGGTCAAGCACGCCTTCAGCGGGGTCTTCGGCGTCGCCTTCGGCGTCGTCTTCGCGATGATGACCGGCAACGCCAAGGACTTCTATCTGCCGGGCATGCTCTACACGCTGGGCCTGGCCCTCGCCTACATCATCACGACACTGTGCGGGGTGCCGCTGATCGGCCTGATCCTGGGCCCGGTCTTCAAGGAGAACCTCTCCTGGCGGACCCGTAACCCGGGCCGCAAGAAGGCGTACGCCAAGGCCAGCTGGGCGTGGGGGCTGATCCTGCTCGCCAAGTGCGCGATCCTGTTCCCGCTGTACTGGTGGGCCGACACCGCGCAGCTGGGCTGGGTGCTGATCGCCCTGAAGATCCCGCCGTTCCTGCTCGCCGTCTGGCTGACGTGGGTCTTCCTCGCGAAGGCGCCCGCGCCGATCGATGTGTTCGCGGAGATGGAGGCGGAGGAGAAGGCCGCGGCCGCTGCCGCGGAGGCGTCGGAGGCCGGTGGGCGGCACCGTCGCGAGGGGTAGTTCCCGGTGTCGGCGTGACCGTCCCCGGGGGCTGCGCCCCCGGACCCCGGCTCCGGCCCTGCACGGGCCTCGTCCTCAATCGCCGGACGGGCTGGTGGGGACCTGTGCGGCCTCGTCGTCTGGCGTCGGACGGGCTGACGACAAGGACTCGTGCGGGCCCGTTCTCGAACGTAGGACGGGCTGAGGGATACACGCGTGAGGGGGGCGCCCGGAGATCTC
>NZ_JBHWUW010000012.1:142666-172212 GCF_042737245.1 Streptomyces sp. NPDC060002 | reverse complement strand
CAGTGCCCCGTCGACATCGAGCACGTCGACCACATCGTCGACATGCGCCGCTACCAGGTGATGATCGAGTCCGCGTTCCCGTCCGAGGCGGGCACCATGCTCAAGAACCTGGAGAAGAAGGGCAACCCCTGGGGGCTGGCGAAGAAACAGCGCCTCGAGTGGCTCAAGGAGGTCGACTTCGAGATCCCGGTCGTCGGCCGCGACATCGCCGACCTCACCGACGTCGAATACCTGTACTGGGTCGGCTGCGCCGGCTCCCTCGAAGACCGCGCCAAGAAAACCACCAAAGCCTTCGCCGAACTCCTCCACATCGCGGGCGTCACGTTCGCGATCATGGGCGGCGACGAGAAGTGCACCGGCGACTCCGCCCGCCGCCTCGGCAACGAACCCCTCTTCCAGGAACTCGGCACGGAGAACGTCATCGCGCTGAACACCGCCTTCGGCGAGGAACTCGACGACGACGGCAACGTCACCGCGGAGTCCCGCAAGCCGAAGCCGGCCAAGAAGATCGTCGCGACCTGCCCCCACTGCCTGAACACCCTCGGCAACGAATACCCGCAACTCGGCGGCGACTACGAAGTCATCCACCACACCCAGCTGCTCCAGCACCTCATCGACGACGGCAAACTGACCCCCGTCACCCCCGTCGAGGGCCTCATCACCTACCACGACCCCTGCTACCTCGGCCGCCACAACAAAATCTACACACCCCCACGCGACATCATCGCCAACGTCCCGGGCCTGCGGAACGAAGAAATGCACCGCCACAAAGAACGCGGCTTCTGCTGCGGCGCCGGCGGCGCACGCATGTGGATGGAGGAGCGGACCGGCAAACGCATCAACAACGAGCGCGTCGACGAAGCCCTCTCCCTCAACCCCGACATCATCTCCACCGCCTGCCCCTTCTGCCTCGTCATGCTCACCGACTCCATCAACGGCAAAAAGAACAACGGCAACGCCAAAGAATCCATCCAGGTCCTCGACGTCTCCCAACTACTGCTGGAATCCGTCAAAACCCCGGCCGACAACGAGCCCCCGGCCGGCGGGACGCAGACCCACAACACACCACAACCACAACCCACCACCTAACCCACCAAACCCACCACCAGACCCACAACAACCAGCACCCCACACCACCCACCACCCACCACGATTCCTCAAGCCAGTCAACAACACCAGGAACACCCGCCCACCACCGAAGCACGACCCCGTACACCCCCCAACAGCACCCAACCGCTACAGCACAGCCACGCTGACGGTGCACATCACCGTCAGCCACTCCCTTTGCGGGGACACACGCGTCACTTGCGTATCAACGACTGGACGTTCCTCGGACCCGTGACATCAAAAGGAACGCAGAAGTCCGTCGAAAGTAGCTGCGCGACAGCGTCCGTCGAGCCTGCTGCAGCCTTCTGCACCCCATGGGGTGGTTGAGCGAGCGCGTAGAAACGCCGGCGCCTGGAAGGCCAAACGGCCGCGCCGGGAACAGCCGGTCCGGCCCGGACGGTTACATCGAGAGGGACCGGCGCGGCACGGGCGGTGCAACACGGAGACCACAAGGTCGTCCGCCCCACCAGGATCCGGCCCCCAGCATCGCGGTACGCCCGCCGCGCACTCGGACCAAGACGTATTTCTGCAGGAGGACTGTTTTCATGACTGACCGGCCCTTGACGCTCATGGCAGTACACGCCCACCCCGACGACGAGGCCACCGGAACCGGAGGGGTCCTCGCGCGGTACGCGGCGGAAGGCATCCGCACGGTTCTCGTGACGTGTACCGACGGCGGTTGCGGTGACGGACCGGGGGGCGTCAAGCCGGGCGATCCCGGGCACGATCCGGCGGCGGTAGCCTTGATGCGCCGTCAAGAACTTGAGGCGAGCTGTGACGTCCTGAAGATCAGCGACCTGGAGATGCTGGACTATGCCGACTCCGGGATGACGGGCTGGCCGAGCAACGACGCCCCCGGATCCTTCTGGCAGACCCCCGTACAGGAAGGCGCGGCCCGGCTCGCGGAACTCATGCGGCACTACCGACCCGATGTCGTCGTCACCTACGACGAGAACGGCTTCTACGGCCATCCCGACCACATCCAGGCCCACCGCATCACGATGGCGGCGCTGGAGATGACCGCGCTGACACCGAAGGTGTACTGGACCACGATGCCCCGCTCGATGATGCAGCGGTTCGGCGAGATCATGCGCGAGTTCCATGAGGACATGGCGGAGCCGGATCCTGCCGAGGCCGCCGCGATGGCCAAGATCGGCCTCCCCGACGATGAGATCACCACGTGGGTGGACACCACCGCGTTCAGCGGTCAGAAGTTCGACGCATTGGCCGCGCACGCCAGTCAGGGCGAGAACATCTTCTTCCTCAAGATGGGCAAGGAAAAGTTCGGCGAGCTGATGGGCATGGAAACCTTCGTACGTGTCCAGGACACCACCGGCGCGGCCATACCCGAGAACGATCTCTTCACCGGACTGCGCTGATCCGACCGGCCGACCGGCCGGGAAAGCGCATCGACCGGGCCGTCCTTATTGGTCCAGACCATTGGGCCACTATGCACCGAGGGCGGACCTTCCAGGAGGCATGACGCGCGCGCTGCCGCGGTCGGCGACCTGGCGGTAGAGGTTCTCGGCACCCTTCCGGTCCCCTGCCTTCTCCCACAACCGGCCCAGCCGGTAGAGAGGGTCGGGACTGCCGAGGTCGGCGGCCAGCCGGGCAAGGTTCTCTGTCTCCTTCCGGTCCCCCGCCTGCTCCCGCAGCATGGCCAGGAAGTCCGGGCGAGGCTGCTGCCGCGTTCGGCGGCCTGCCGGTCAATCCGCTGCGGGGCCCGGCGGCCACCGCCGTCCTCGTCGGCGAACTCGTCGCCGACGCCATGCGACGCGGCCTGCCGCCGCCCGGCGGCGCCGGCGTACGACCGGGAACGCCACCGTGGCGGCCACGGTCAGCACCGTGAGGACGGGCACCCACAAGGCGCCGACCGCAGAAGCGACACCAACACTGCCGAGCACGGCCAGCAGCGGGCCGGCGCAGCACACGGCGCAGGCGGCGGCCGCGCTGGCGCCGAGCATGCCCCAGGGCCGGGACGGGCGGGAAGAAGGAGTGGTCATGCGCTCGCTCCGAACAGGTCGGCCGGCATCCCGGCGGCGCTCTCGGGCGCCCGCACTGTCAGCTGGAGGGCATCGGGGTCAGGTGCAGGGTGAAGCCGAAGAAGGCGCAGCAGCCCTGCTCGGCCGCGGCGAGTGCCGCGAGCTGCCTGGCGAGCTCGGTGTCCGGCGGGAAGGACAGCCGCAGCCCATCGTCGATCCCTCGCTCTGCTCGGTGCGCTCGCCCAATTCGGCGCCGCCGAGCGTGTGCGGCGCGGTGAAGAACCGTACCGGTCAGACGATGCACTACACGATGAGCCTCGGCGCGGGCCCGCACTACTGCGACGTGTGGAACTGGGCGGCTGCACCGGGAGCGAGTTCCAGCAGTCAAGTGCAAGCAGCTGTCGTTCGGCGGACGGAACCCGGGGCGGCAACGGCACTGGCCCCGACGTCGACGCCTTCACGTTCGCCAGTCACGGCTACCACGAGCGGTTCTCGCAGGTCGGCACCTGGCACTGGCGGGCGAAGGGCGTCTGGACGAAGATCCCCAGCGGGGAGATCGCCGACTGCGGCATCGGCGACAACAGCGAGGTCTGGTGCACCATCCTCGTGCAGGCTTGAGACAACCCCGGATGGCGGCGGCACACACGTGCCCGCCGCCATCCGGCGTGATCACACGCCGGGCGTCGAGTGAGAAGACGGACCCTCGGCGTCGTGGGGAGCGCTACCGGTTGACGGAACGCATCCCTGCCTCGTCGTACCGCTGACCGGCTGCCTCGGGCAGCTCCGCGTCGATGCGGGCCAGGTCGTCCTTGGTCAGCGCGATGTCGACCGCCGCGGCGTTCTGTTCCAGGTACGTGCGGCGCTTGGTGCCCGGGATCGGCACCAGGTCCTCGCCCTGGGCCAGCACCCAGGCGATGGCCAGCTGGGCCGGGGGCACGTCCTTCTCGCCGGCGATCTCCTTCACCTTCGCCGCCAGCCGCAGGTTCGCCTCCAGGTTCGCGTCCTGGAAGCGCGGGTTCTCGCGGCGCCAGTCGTTCGCGTCCAGCTCGTCCGGCGAGGTGAACCGCCCGGCGAGGAAACCGCGCCCGAGCGGCGAGTACGGCACGAAGCCGATGCCCAGCTCACGGCATGCGGGCAGCACCTCGGCCTCCACGTCCCGCGACCACAGCGAGTACTCGCTCTGCACCGCGGTGACCGGGTGCACGGCGTTGGCGCGCCGGATGGTCTCCGCGCTCGCCTCGCTCAGGCCGATGTGCCGCACCTTGCCCTCGGCGACCAGCTCGCCCAGCGCGCCCACCGTCTCCTCGATGGGTACGTTCGGGTCGACCCGGTGCTGGTAGTACAGGTCGATGTGGTCGGTTCCCAGGCGCTCCAGAGAGCCGTGGACGGAGCTGCGGACGTGCTCGGCGGAGCCGTCCTGCGGGCCGACCGTGCTGATGTCGCCCGGTATGGCGTCGTCCATCCGGTAGTTGAACTTCGTCGCGATCACGTACTCCTCGCGATGCCCCCGGATCGCCTCGCCGACGAGCGACTCGTTGGTGAGCGGCCCGTACATCTGCGCGGTGTCGAGGAAGTTCACCCCGAGTTCGAGGGCACGCCGGATGGTCGCGATGCCCTCCTGCTGATCGGCGGATCCGTAGAAGGCGGACATGCCCATACACCCCAGGCCGATGGCCGATACCTGGAGGTCCCGCAGACTGCGCTTCTGCATGTCGTGCCCGTCCTTTCCCTGCACACTCGTTCGTCGCTTCGGAGCACACGAAGCCCGTCATCCGTCGACACCGACGAATTCCACCGCCGGCATCCCGTGAAAGGCGCCGGGCGACACCGGCTCCGTGCCGCGTCATCTTCGACGCTACGACCTGGAGCGCACTCCAGCGCAAGTCAACCGTTCGGGCGGGCCGTCTGCGGTGAGCCCGGGCGCCGGGCGCGGGCGCGGCGGGTTTCGTCCCGGGGCCGCCCAGCCCTCCGCCGGCCGCTGCGGCATGCGCATGAAGAGGGCCACGACCAGGGGTCGTGGCCCTCTCACGGGGTCCTCCAGGGGAGCGAGGCCCGTTGTTTCCCCGACTCGGCCAAGCCGACCGCCCATCCTCCGATTGCCCGACACCCGATCTGACCACGATTGGAGCCCCTCCGCCCGTGACCGATGATCCCCATTACCTTCTTGGTGGCCCCGCAATGAGGCGCCCGGCCTCCGGAGTTGGCATGACTTTCTCCCCCTGTCGAACGCATGGCCCGGGGGGTGGCGTCACCGGCTCCGGAGGCATCGACAGACCGCTGATTAGAGGCACGCACACCGGCTTGTCCGCAGGTCGGGAGGCTCTTCGTAATGTGGATGTGGCCATCGGTGCCGTGGGATGGCCAGGCGGGAAAACGACCGAGGGACGCATGTGATCGATGTCAGCGACAGCGGCGCCTTCCTTGCCCTGGACGTCGGCAAGGGCGAACACCACGCCACCGCCGTCACCCCGGCCGGGAAGGAGGCATTCGACAAACGGGTGCCCAACAGTGAACCCAAACCGGCTGATGGGTGGCTGGCCGCCGAGTACTTGCCGGCCCCATTCCCCATGTGGCCGGCTCTCCCGGCCTCGGAGTACTACGGGCCTCCGTCCTGCCCGACGGCCATCAGCCGGCGATGGGCCTGCCCTCCACCGGAGGGGAGATCCGACGTCGGGCGCCCGCGGGCAGTTTCCACGTTCACCACAGAATCGATCGACGGGTGAGGTGCCAGCACTACCCCGGCAGCATCGCCACGCTTGCGCCGCAGGCTTTCGGCGTGGTCTCCGAGCCGGCTTCGGAGTCGATCACCGACGAGCGGTGGTCGTGCACTGCGTCCGGCCCAGATCCGCCGTACCGGCTGGCTCTCAGCGTCCCACACCGGCGCCACCGACTGGCCCGAATGCACACGCAGCCCCCGGTTCCGGAACTGAATGTCCACCACCGATCCGGAGAGGGGTTCGTCCCCGAGCACCAGCGCCTCAGCTCCGTCAGGCAGTGCGAGGGCTCCAACGAAACCCATCATCTCGCAAGCCCGGTCGTAGTCGCCCTCCGTTCCCGGCCAGAGCGGCAGCGCGGTGCGTGGAACCACGATGAGCGGGCCGCCCTCCGTCTCCAGCCACGTCAAAGGCATGCCGCCTCAACCTTCAGGATCGCAGTGCCTTCGCGACAGCGTATGTGCCAGGTCGGACAGAGCTCATGCCTGTGGTGGTCGAGATGCGCGGTGACGGACCCAGGGTCGTGACCATCCCTTGCAATCGAACACTACCGTCACCCTCTGTGACCACTCCCCAAGATGCGTGCCAGAACCCAGTAGTGAAGTCAGTTGTCGTTGGGTTTGGGAGGCCCTCCGTTCCGCGGAAGGGTTATGTTGGCGAGTTCGGGAGGCGAGGGACCTCTTGGCAGAGGGCATCGGGATGCTCTTGGTGAAAGGCGCTGGTCACGCCGCAGACGGCTGTGACCTCCCATGGGCGACCAGTTGCAGTTGATGGGGAGTCAACTGACCGCGAATGGTCACTCTGCGTTAACACGCGTCCGGTGGGTGGATGGGTCCGGAGCCAGTACGAGCGGGCAGCGACAATCAGTGCGATCCCATAGACGGCGAACGCGGTCATGCCGATCCAGGCGACCAGCAGTGCATCGCTCGAGGAGTGGAAGTCGCCTCGCCGCATCGTCACCACGCCGGCCGTGGCCAGCGCCACGTAGCCAACACCGAACACCCCGTACGGAGCCAGGGTGGCGGCGCCGATCAAGGCCGGGGCCAGGGGGAGCCAGCGGGGGACGCGGCGGCCGCGCAGCCACAGCGCCCAGCGCGGGAAGACCTGGCCCCACGGACGAACCAGCCCCCACAGCAGGAAGGCGCCGAGCGCAGCCAGTAGCACGGTGCCGTCCAGGCCCCAGGACTCCAGGGTGAGCCAGATTCCTGACGCACCATTGCGCTTGGAGACGGCGAGCATCTCCTCGCCGGTCATCCCGGCGAAGGTGCCGCCGGACGCCCAGATGAGCTTCATCGCCGCGTAGGGGAGGAAAGCGGCCGTCCCGGCGCAGGCGGCGAGCTGGACCGGCCCGGAGGCGGCGGAAGGGGCCCGTACGACGGCCGCGGCGGGCGTGCGGCGGGCGGACCGGGCAGTGGCCGCGAGCAGCAGGACTCCGGCCGCCGCCAGCGCATGGTTCGCCGCGGCCACACCGCTGTCCACCCCCTGACCGAATACCAGTGTGATGACGTCCATCAGCAAGCCGAACGCGGCCATCCCGGCCAGCGCGCAGACCACCCACAGCAGCACCCGCAACGCCGACTGCAGTCCGTACCGCGCCACCGCGCCACACGCCAGGGCCGCCAGCGCCCCCCCCCCCGCCACCCCCCAGCCCAGCGCCGAGGGCCCCGGGTCGCTGCCCAGGTAGAGCAGCGGCGTCCCGCTCAGCGCGCATGCCAGGCCGAAGCCGGCGTACACCACCGCCCACACCATCGTGGCCCGGCCCACCCAGCGCGGCCACCACGTGCGCCGAGGCGCCCTCGTCGTCCCTGTCGCACCGACCATGCACTGACCATCGCATCGACCGCAGCAGCGCGACATCAACTGCTAGAACGAGCTCCATCCGCCTATCGGGTGAGCAGTTGCTACGCCTCAGGTATGTCTCACACAGCGTGATGTCACAGCTGACCGGACGTGGGAATGCGACCTGACCGCCGCTCTGACGGGCGGCTGGCTGCCCCACATTCGCAGCCACGACAATGCCGCCATTTCCCTTGACACGCATGAGCCCACTGATCGCCCAATGACTCCGGAACCGGTCGACAAACGCTGTCCAAAGAAATGAACGAAGCCACCTGGCTGATGTCGCTGAGCTTTCCCCAGTCGGTGTTCGCAGGGGCCAGCGCGGCCAGCACGAACGGTGTGGAAGCGATCAGTCCCAGCAACACGACCCCGGGCAGACTGTGCGAGGACTGTCCGTACTTTCCGTGCGTGCTACGCCCCGCCTCTTCCAGTTGTCACAGGCTCTCCCCCTGGAATCCCGACTGCCGATTTCGTTGACCAGGATGAAGCCGGCTTTGGCACCCGCCAAGGGGACTCCAGACGCGCCAGCCCCGCACGCGGCCCGCTCCTGAACACAGCCCCGGGGCGGGCCACCGCGTCGTCCGGCCCTCTCGCTTCCGCCGGCCAACGGCCGCGCGCGGCCCCGCCGACGCGAGGCCACCAGCAGGGCGCCCGATCCCCCGCAGCGCGCCACGGCCCGCCCGCTCCCTCTGAAGTGCCTGTTTCTGATCCGCGGTCTCGCTCGCAGGTGTGTCGACGTGAGACCAGCGGGCTCTGGCAGCTCGCCAGGCGATCGTTGGCCCCTGTGCAGAGCGCCTGGCGTTGGCAAACGGGTGCACCGCAGGCGGGCATCGAGGCAGTTTCACTGCGGCGGGGAATCGATGGACGGTGATGCCGGGATGAGCCCGGCACACTGCGAGAGAGAGGAACCGCACGATGGAGCAGTCTGAGCTGGAGAGCAAGATTCAGACGCTGGAGACGGGTCTGGCCGTCCAGGAGGCCGCCATGGCCGGGGCGCAGGCCACGCAGGCGGCGACGCAGGCGGGGATGACCTCGACGTTCACCGCGACGCAGGCGGGGACGTGGTCGGTGATGGCCGTCGGCAGTGTCGCGCTGGTGGTGGGGCTGTTCCTCGGCATCACCATCGCCAAGAACTGACAGCCGGCCCCGCCCTACCGGGTGCCGCCCGTCTCGCTTTGCCGCCCTTCGTCTGACCTCGTGGTCCGGCGGGGGGCGGCCCGCTGCAAGGAGGCTGTGGCCCAGCAAGGACCCCGGTCGCCTCACACAGAAACCGTTTCCCCATCGGCGTGCGGGAGCGACCATGGCGGTCTTGGGATCACCCGTTTGCGTAAAGCCGATTTCAGGCTCTTGCACAGAAGGTAGCGGCACGCGAAATGATCAGCGCCGGGGCCCTCCACCCGACCTCTCACCTCCTGCGTAGCCAAGGCCGGGGGCCGGGGGTCCGTCACGCCCGCGGTCTACGACGAGCCCGGCCTGTCCCTGCGCGGTGGCCCGCCATGAGACAGTGCGAGGGGAGGCAGGGGCCAGCAGTCGTGCCGCTGTGTATCCCCATGATCCGGGTCCGCTGGAGACCGCCAGGGGACCGGTTGGGGCGATGAGGTCGAGCGCGAGAGCGTGGTCGGGCATGCGAACGGCCACGGTTCCCCCGGTCTCGCCCACGGCTCCCCTGGTCTCGCCCAGGTCCCAGCCCAGGGACCACCGGTGACGCAAACCAGGGTCAGACCACCCGGCCGGAAAGCCTCGACGAGATCACGTGCCCCTCCGGGGAGCTCGTCCACCAGTTCCCGCAGAGCGTCGGCCGAGTCGACGAGCACCGGAGAGGGCTTGTGCCGACCGCGCCCTTTCGCGGCGAGCAGGGCGCGACGGCCCCCGGGTCGAAGGCGTCGGCTCCCAGGCCGTAGACGGTGTCCGTCGGAAGGACGACGAGCCGGCCTCGACGCACCGCCGAGACGGCTTCGCGGAGGCCGGCATCGCGGATCGTAGGCTCGGAGCAGTCGAAGTACTGCGTCATGAGCCTGCTTCGTCCCCTGCCGTGAGGGCGCCACGTGAGGTGACGAGCCGTGCGCTGCCTTCGGTGAGCTGGTATCCCAGGCCCACGACGGCCACTTCCCCTGCCTCGACCTGTTCCGAGAGCAGGCGTGAGCGGTCGAGCAGCAGGTCTACCGTGTGGCGGATGTGCTCGTCCACGTCGCTGTCGGAGGTCAGTCCGGCCGCGCGGGCGGCGAGGATGCTCGGGGTGACGCGTTCGACGACGTCGCGAACGAAGCCGCCGACGGAAAGTCCGTCCTCCACGGCCGCGCGGGCGGCCGCGACGGCGCCGCACGAGTCGTGTCCGAGGACGACGACCAGGCGGGCGCCGAGCACTTCAGTCGCGTACTCCACGCTCCCCAGCACCTCCGAGCCCAGAACGTGCCCGGCGGTACGGACGACGAAGAGGTCCCCGAGCCCCTGGTCGAAGATGATCTCGGCGGCCAGCCGCGAATCGGAACACCCCAGCACGACGGCAAAGGGGTCTTGCCCAGGAGCAAGCTCCGTACGCCGGGCGGCGTCCTGGTTGGGGTGCTCCGGTGCCCCGGCTACGAAGCGCTTGTTGCCGGACATGAGGGAATCGAAGGCCATAGCGGGCGAAGTTCTCGGCATGGCAGCAGCATAAGATCCAGCCCCCGCCAGCACACCGGAAGGGGGGTCTCGTGCCGCTCGTTCATCACGTTCCTGGCAGCGCACTTCGTCTGTGGAGCCCCACCCGGCGTGGAGAAGGGTCCCCGCCGCCCGAAGGCGCGGGGACCAAGTTCGCCACCATGCAATGGTGCGGGGCACGAGAACGCGAGAGGTGCCCCACACCATTGCCTTTATGCTTCAACTCCTGGGGACTCCGTGACGCGGAGCAGGTGCTCAGTCGTCGTACGGATCGCGGCTGCCGGACTTCGCCAGACCGCGGCCGATCATGTAGCCGACGGTGAGGATCACGATTTACAGCCACGCCTTGTCGGCGCGGAAGTAGTCGGCGTGGCCCTCGTCGTCGCCCACGACCATGGAGGCGATCAACACCGCGACCACCGCGGCGATATAGACGAAGAACTCCGTGGTCTTGAAGGCCGCCTTCGTCTCCGTCGACAGTCGACATGACCGGTGAGCCGTCGCATCGTCACCCGTGTGCAAATGCTGCGCTGCATTTGCGACACCACCCTGCTGCAGCCCGACGACCACGAGCAGCACCACCGCGACGACGGCCACCACCCACTCGTGCTGCAACCCGCTGCACCACTGTCCTGGTCTCGGTTGATCTGGCCTGTGGGCAGGGCCGTGACCTGTGGCGACCAGATCGGTTGAGACGCCTGGTCGCCGAGAATCTCACTTTGGTCTGGCTTCTTGCGGTCGGGTGCCGGGTTCTGTCTCAGTTGATCTGGTCCGACCCCGCCGTTTCGAGATGGCAGGTCTCGGTAGGATCTCCTGATCATGGACGTGGTCGCGGGAAACGAGATGGTCGCCATCCCGTCGGGGCAGGTAACGCTGTCGGACCGGCGGACGCAGCGCAGTTGGTCGGTCGAGCTTGCGCCCTACCGGCTCGCGGCATTCCCGGTCACCCAGGCGTTGTATGCACAGATCGCAGGCCAGCGGCCGAGTACCGCCCATGGGGACCAGTTGCCCGTTGAGTGCGTTTCCTGGTGGGACGCGACACGGTTCTGCAACGCCCTGTCCCTGCGCGACGGGTTCACGCCCGCGTACCACCTCGCTGCCGACAGTGAAGGCATCGAGTGGGACACATCCGCCGACGGGTACCGGCTGCCGACCGAAGCCGAGTGGGAGCACGCCTGCCGTGCCGGTACGGCAGGACCGCGTTACGGAGAGCTCGACGAGATCGCCTGGTACCGCGGTAACTCGCACGAGCGAATCCACGACGTGGGCGGCAAACATCCCAACCCGTGGGGTCTTTACGACATGCTCGGCAACGTCTGGGACTGGTGCTGGGACGTCTACGACGCCGAGGTCTACGGCAGCTACCGATTGCTCCGTGGCGGTGGTTGGTTCGATGAGCACTGGAGTTGCCGGGCCTCTGCGCGGCGCCGCAGCCATCCGACCTTCCAGGTCGACGACGTAGGGTTCCGCATCGCGCGCTCCATCGTGTGACGATCGGTTCCCGCCCGTCGTCGAATGCGACGTCCGCCGCCTCTGCGCACGGCGCGCTGGGACAGGCCGTAGTCGAGCGCGGCCACGGCGGCCGGGTCGGTGTCTCGCTCGCAGCCGGTCAGATGCCGCTCGGCGCGCTGCTGCGGGGTGAGGCGATGTCGCCGCTCTGATACAGGAACTGGCGGACGTGGTACATCGGCGCTCCGAGCCCCCGTCCGATCAAGCTGAACGACTGCCCTTCACGCCAGCGTCTCCAAACCTCGTCCTGCTGAACCGACGAGAACCCGTAGTCACGCACCCACGCCTCCACGATTACATGATCATCCGTGGGTGGTGCGTTTGATCACTTGAGGGTGCCATCGATTGCTGACAGGTGCTCCTTGATGCGAGCCGATGGAACCGGGGCTTCTGTGCGGCCATTGGCAGTCGCGCACGCCGACGGGGTTGGGCAGCAGGCCACGGGGGAAGTCTCCGTCCCGCGGACCGTCGACCGAAGTGGAGCCCCTGTGACGTAAACGCCCGCTCTCCGAGAGCGGGGGAAACTTCAGGGATGGAGTTGATGCACGGTGGAACGACGCATGTCGGTTGCGACGCACTGGGGCAGTTTTATCGCGGTGGTCGATTCCGGTCGGTTGGTGCGGATTGAGCCGAGGGGCGATGATCCCGCGCCGTCGCCTATCGGCCCCGGAATGGTGACAGCCGCCGACGATAGCGCCCGCGTGTTGCGCCCCGCCGTGCGCAAGGGCTGGCTGAACGGCCTGCCGCGCGCCTATGACACGGCCAGAGGCGCGGACGCCTTCGTGGAGGTGAGCTGGGACGATGCGATCACGCTGGTGAGCGATGAACTCCGTCGAGTGCGTTCACAGCACGGAGACAGCGCGGTGTTCGGCGGATCCTATGGATGGGCGAGTGCGGGCGGTTTCCACAACGCGCAGGGTCAACTCCACCGGTTCCTGGCGTTAGGCGGGGGATACACCGACTCTCGCAACACGTACAGCACCGCGGCTTTGGAGGTCATCCTCCCTCATGTGATCGGCGGGCATCCGTGGAGCTACCAGTCCCGGATGCCGATGTGGAACGAGATCGCCGAGAACTGTGAGCTTGTGGTGGCGTTTGGAGGGCTGGCCCTCAAGAACAGCCAGATCAACCCTGGTGGGCTGGCCAGGCACCAGACGCAGAACCTGCAGCGCCAGTGCCGTGAGGCCGGGGTGCGGTTCGTGAACGTCAGTCCCATCCGCAGCGACGTCGCCGGCTTCCTCGACGCCGAGTGGCTGCCCGTCATCCCCAACACCGACACCGCCGCGATGCTCGGCATCGCACACACGATGCTGGTCAACGGGTGGCACGACGAGGACTTCCTTCGCCGGTGCTGCGTCGGGTTCGACCGCTTCGCCTCCTACTTGGTCGGCGAGCTCGATGGCATCCGGAAGGACGCTGCCTGGGCAGCGAGGATCACAGGCATCAGTCGCGACGCGATCACCGACCTCGCTCGCCGCCTCACCACGCAACGTTCTCTCATCATGGTCAACTACGCGGTGCAACGGGCAGACCACGGCGAACAACCGATCTGGATGTCTGTCGTGCTGGCCGCCATGGCGGGCTCGATGGGCCGGTCTGGGTGCGGCTGGGGCGCAGGTTACGCGACGATGGACGCGACCGGCGTTGCCAAAGGCCGCCCCTTCGTGGCGACGATTCCCGAGGTGTCCAACCCTGTTCCGGATTTCATCCCTGTCGCGAGGATCGCCGACACCCTGCTGCATCCAGGTAAGACCATCGACTACGACGGCCGGCGCCTCACGTTGCCCGAGCTTCGCCTGATCTACTGGTGCGGAGGGAACCCGTTCCACCACCACCAAGATCTCCACCGGTTGACCCGAGCCTGGCAGACCCCTGACACGGTGGTGGTTCACGAAGCCTGGTGGAACACCACGGCCAAGTTCGCGGACATCGTCCTTCCCGTCGCCACCAGCTTGGAGCGCGACGACTTCGCCGCCGGGTTCTCGGACCCCCACCTCGTCGCGATGCCGAAGGTCCGCGAGCCGGCGGGCGAGTCGCGCACCGACCACCACATCTTCACCGCCTTGGCCTCCCGGCTCGGATACGAGCAGGAGTTCACGGAGTCGCGCTCCGAGATCGAATGGGTCCGACACCTTTACGAGCAGACGAGGGCCAAACTCGGCGACGATGGAGCCTTGCCGGGCTTCGACGACTTCTGGCGAAGCTCCACCGCTGAGCTGCCGGCGTCGACCGGACCGTTTCCCGGCAGCTTCGAGGCGCTCCGCTCAGATCCGCAGCGTTTCCCCCTGCCGACGCCGTCGGGCCGGATCGAGATCTTCTCCGAGGAGATCGACTCGTTCGGCTACGACGACTGCGCCGGGCATCCGACGTGGTTTGAACCAGTGGAGTGGCTTCGTGCCGATCTGTCGGACCGATTCCCGCTGCATTTGATCTCGAACCAGCCCGCCTCACGCCTGCACAGCCAGTACGACAACGGTGGCCACAGCCTCAGTTCAAAGATCCGTGGCCGTGAGCCCGTGACGATCAATCCGCTGGACGCCGCGTCGCGCGGCATCGAGAACGGCATGATCGTACGCGTCTACAACGACCGGGGTAGCTGTCTCGCGGGCGCAGTCCTGTCGGACGACGTCATACCAGGCGTCGTACAGCTGTCCACGGGAGCGTGGTGGGATCCGGTCCAGCCGGGCCTGAGCGGAACATTGGACCGCCACGGCAATCCGAACGTTCTCACGGCGGATCGACCGTGCTCGCGCCTGTCCCAAGGACCGAGTGCTCTCAGTGCGCTGGTCGACGTCGAGCTCTACGGCGGCCCTCTTCCTGATGTGCTCGCCTTTACACCACCAAACCTCGAACATTGACACGAAAGCTCCCTGCCTCTTCGGGCAGGTTTCCGTGTACGCCATCATCAAGCGCGTAGCAGGCTGAACCTGGCCGCCGAGAGGCTCTCCACCTGCCCGTTTGCGCTTGCGTAATGGCATGAATACTGTGCGCAGTCGTGACTGCACTGCAAGACCTCAAGTACGGCCAGTGGTTCAGGGGCGCCGACGGCGACGGCGACGGGTTCATCACCCAGCGGGACGTCCGAATGATGAGCGAGCGTTACATCGCCGCCCGCGGCACCGCGCCGGACTCCGCGACCGCCCGCCTGCTCAACGAGGGGATGGACGGGTTCTGGACGAACGTGATCGCCCCGATGGATCAGGACGGTGACGGGAAGGTCGATCTGCGGGAGATGACCGAAGGGTTCAGGCGGGTCCTGACCGACCCCGCCCGGTACCCGGAACAGATCGAGCCGGTGACCAACTGCTTCTTCGACCTCGTCGATCTCAACGGAGACGGCAAGATCGACCAGGCGGAGTTCCAGCAGATGTTCGACTCGGTCGCCGGCGTTCCCGGCGAGGACTGCGCCGCGGTCTTCGCCGCTTTGGACCGGGACGGCTCCGGTGCGCTGGACCGCGCCGAATTCCACCAGGCGGTCACGGAGTTCTTCTACGGCAACGACCCGGACGCTCCTGCCAACCACCTGTTCGGCAGGGTCGCCGGCTGACGGCCCGGAAATTGCGGACCGGGACCCGCACGCCCACGCCACTGCTGGTGTGAGCGTGCGGCGTGAAGACCTCAGGCCAGGCACCCCCTGACGACGCACTTTGGAGTCAGCCCGGCGGTCGCGTACCGCAGATTGAGAGCATGCGTTTCCGAAAATCGCCCACGCTGCGGGTGACCGCATTAGCATGCGAGCCCTCGAGTCCATGGGGGGCGCATGTCGGCATCGCAGAATTCCGGGCCGCAGCGACTCGTCGGCGGAGTCTGGTCCGACAACGCCGCAGCTGCGTTATATGAACGAGCCATCGACACCCTTCTGCAAGAGCCTGATATCTCCAGGCGGCTCGGGAAACGGCCCGCTGCAACTGCCGAGACGCTGCGTGTTGCCATGCTCGGCGCGTCGATCGCCAACCGGGCGATCGACGCGCCCGGGCAGACCTTCACGAAGTACCGGACGCTTCTTCTGCAGTTGCGCAACGCGCAAGAACAACAGCGATCGCGCGGAAGCACACTCCGATGGGGCTGGAGGTCAGCAGGGCCACCCGTCCTGGCCGTACTCATCGTGCTGGGGCCGCTTGCGGGGGCGGCGCCGATGGGTACCCTCGCCCTTGTCCTGCTGGCGGCGGCGTGGCTTGTCGCCGGACTTCTCCATCCAGTGTCCAGACGAACCCTGAGCACCTTCGCGCTGATGACGTCGGCACTGCCGCGGAGACTGCTCCTGACGCTCAGAGTCCGAATCCGCGGCAAGAAGTGGGAAGCCGAGCTGAGACTCGGAGTGCGGCCCCTGGTCCCCCTCGTACTCGAGGCCCTGCTGGGCGACGATCCTGAAGAACTCCTCATGGCCGACAGCTACGACGGGCTGCGGGAAACCACCGGCGCTCGCTACGTGGTAGCCAGCGCGACAGCCCAGAAGCTGGATCGGAAGATCGGGCAGATGACGGGCGGGACGATCGCCGTCTGCGGGCCTCGGGGCGCAGGCAAGACCACACTGCTGACCCGCTGCGGCAAGCGTGAGGACTTCATCGTCCACGCAGCAGCTCCCGCGAATTTCACTCCCCACGATTTCTTGGTCTCGCTGTTTGTCGACCTGTGCGAGGCCTACGTCTGGCGGGCGGGCGGTGACGTCCCCAACCTGGCGCGCCTGACCACCGTGCGAAAGACTTTCGACAGCCTCGGCCGGTACCTGCGGAAGCGGATCTCCTGGCTCACGCACGCGGCACTGGCCTGCGGGCTGATCGCCTTCGGGTCGGTCGCGACCGTGCGCACTCTGGGCTCACGCTACGGAAGCGGGCTCTACGAGGACACACGCGATCTCCTGCAAGAGCTGGGCTCGCTCGTGCTCGCCATCTGGAGAGGCGACAATCTCGCCGCCGGACTGGTGCTCATCGTCGGTGGCCTTCTCGTATGGCGCACGCGCCAGACCGCAGCCCTCAAGACGTCGCTCAGCCACGCCCGCATCGCCCTCATCGTGACGGGGTCTTCGACCCTGTGCCTTGTCCCCCTGGCGGGAATGTGGTCCGACGACGAGTTGAGTAACCAGATGTATGAGCTCTTCGACAAAGGGCACTTCATATCGGCAATGGCGGCCCTCGGCTTCATCCGCTTGCTGACACCTACGGACGCGAGCGGGTCATGGGTCCAGGGCCCGATCTCTGTGTCGAAGCCGCTCACCTGCGTGACCCTCAGGACACTGGCCCTTGCGGGCATGCTGACACTGGCCTACCGGAGCAGCGAACTGCGCGTGATCCTTTCCGACCCGGACACCTCCGTCCGCGTTGTATCGGTCCTGGCCGGCTTCCTCGTCCTCAAGATTGGTTTCGGGACGCGGCAGCCTTCGGAGCACGGGCTCGTAGCGGAGTGCCGCGCCCAGCTCTACCGGCTGCAGACCGTGCAGACCACCGCCGCCACCGGCACATCGGGCCTATCGCAGGTGGTGAGCCTCGGCAGCTCACACACCGCGTCGCTGTCCACAGTGACGCCCAACTTCCCGCTGCTCGTCAACGACTTCAGGGAAATCCTCGGAGCCATCGCTCTCGACAATCATCTGGCAGGCCACCGCACGTTCATTTGCATCGACGAGCTGGACCGGCTCGGCAGCGACGCGCAGGCTCTCGCCTTCCTAAGGGAGATCAAGGCCATCTTCGGGGTCCGGCATGTCCACTACATCGTGTCGGTTGCCGAGGACGTGGGTTCAGCCTTCGTGCGCCGAGGCCTGCCGCATCGGGACGTGACGGACAGCTCGCTCGATGACGTTGTGTACGTTCAAGCCGCCACCATGCCTCTCGCAGAAGAGATCCTTCAGAAGCGGGCTCCGGGCATATCGCCCCCCTACGTCGCGCTGGCACACGCCCTCTCGGGCGGGCTACCGCGCGACCTTGTCCGCTACGGCCGAAGGATCATGGAGGCTGAGGAGACAACCGGTTCGGCGGAGCTGACGGACATCGCCCGCCGGCTCGTCCTGGAGGAGCTGTCGGAGACCCTGTCAGGATTCCGAGTTCTGCTGAGCAAGCAGCAATGGGACGAGGACACCAGCGTGATCCTGGATTCCTTCCGCGACCTGATGGCCCGCCTGCAATTCGAACCCGTTTCCGTCCCGGAGATCTGCGCCGCTCTGGAAGGGTTCTCACGGATGCAGCACCTCAGTCCCGCCGCCGGCCAGGCGAACCAGCTGCCGGAGGAGACTGCCCATCTCGTTGCCGAGGCCTCCGCATACGCCTACTTCTCCCTCACTCTCCTGGACGTCTTCGGCTCGGAGGGCTTCACCCGGCGCAGCGAGATGGCCGCGAACAGGGGGCCGGAAGGGACACCTCAACTCCTCGCCGAGGCCCGCCAGGAACTCGCCGTCTCGCCCCACACAGCGCGACGTTTACTGCGGTCGATCCGTCAGGCCTGGGGCCTCGACGCCACGACGTCTCCGCCCGCCATCTTGCCGTTCCCCCAGCCCGCACCCGCACCGTAGAGGAGGCAGGCCTGCACAACGGACCGACCGCCAACGAGGCACTGCTCGTGTGACGGCCCGAGCTGTGCGTGGTCTACGGGATCAGTGGCAGTGTTCACCCGGCCGGTACGGCCCGCACTTTGCGAAGTCGGCCGCCCACAGAGGCCAGTCCACCGGGAACCCGTTGTCGGCGAGGGTGTGGGCGGTGCGCTCCACCGAACCGTCGTGTTTGAAGGCGCTCTCCGGGATGTGCTCCAGGAACTTCCCGGAGAAGCGCCCGAGCACGTGGCCGGGGTGCGAACTACCGTCGGCGCCATGACGACGGATGCGAACTCGACTACGCACACGTCAACGAACAGGCCCAGCCGCTCTCGCCAGGTCTGACAGGCCGTCTCGGCTCCTGTTTGCCCGTCGCGCGGTGTGCAGGCGATGGCCGGCGAGGGCGTGTCGGGACCGGAGGCGAGGGTGGGATGATCCTTTCCTCTCCGGTACGCCTGGCATCGCCACGTTTACCGGATTGCCGGTGACCGACGAGGAAGACGAAGGATCGATGACGCTGAACGTGGGCCAACGGGTGCGGCTGGCGGCGGACCTCCGGTTGGCCGGGTCGGTGACCCCAGCCGAGGAGCCCCCGGAGGAGACGGGTGCCTTCGCTGCCTCTGTGGCCCTGGCAGCAGGCATCGAGGGCACTGTCGAGCGTGTGGACGAGCATCACCCGCAGCAGAGCCACGAGGTCCGTGAGTACCTGCGCCTCAAGTCGCTCCTCGACGACTTCGGCCACCAGATGCCGCCGGAGAGCAGAAAGCAACTGGATGAGCAGGTGGGGGCCTTGGAAGAGCAGTGGGCCGCCTACCAGCGACGGATGCTTCGCGTCACGGTCCGCGTCCGGCTCGACAACGGATTCGTCCTCGACGACGCCCCCGAGGAGGCTTTCGCCTCTGCCTGACCAGGCGTCGCAGCGCTGGCCGCTCGCACTGCTGGGCGTCGTCGCAGCGAAGGCCGGCCTGCCCGCGACCAGGCCGCTGGTCGCCTCCCAGACCGGGCGGGTCGGCGCGGGCAACTCGCGTAACATCCTCGCCGGCGACGAGGTGGGGAACGAGGTGCGGCTACCCGACCTCGCGCGTGGGGCGGGGCGGCGCGATCTCCAGGGGTCTCCACTTCCTGTCCGGCCTGGCGGAGGGTGCGAGCAGGAAGCGGTGACGCGCCTGGGGAGCCGTCCGGGAGAGTGCGCGGTGGTGACCTCCCGCTCGGATGCGAACGGTTGCCGCTGCTGTGATCCGGTGTCTGCGTCAGTACCCGCGGCCGAAGCCGCCATAGCTGAATCCGCTGCCATAGCCGCCCGTCCCGCTGGTGGGGCTGCCGCCACTCGGGTTGCCCCGGTCGGTGGGGCGCCGGGTTGGCGGGGAAAGCGGCGAGAAGCGACGTGAAGGTACCGTGATCCTCGCCGAACAGCTCCCGCCGGCAGCGCCCGATGCTCACACCGCGAACGGTGTGTAGTGGGCAGGATGCGGCAGTGCCAGGTGGCTCATCGGCTCACCCCCGTGATTCCGTCTCTCCGGGGTGCCTCCAGCACCGTCGGCGAGGCAATGCCCCCGCGCTCCCCTGCTGTGACGGCATGGCCGGATCGCGTTTCGAAAGGCCCCTGACGGGGGCCTCCGCCACCGACGTCAGTACATCGGTGCGGATGCCACAGCGTCCGTGTTCGGCTCCAGGCTGACCGCACCATCCGCCGATTTCGGCAACGTCATTCCGGCCAGTGCACGACGCAGTCGGGCGACACCGATCCGTCCCTGGTTGAGCCTGCCGTGGAGGGCCCCGTGGCCGCGGCGGGCTTCGACTTGAGTCGGTCGGCGATCTCACGGTCCGCGTACCCCTCGCACGTCAGACGCACCATGGCCCGGGTCTCGGGCCTGCTGGGCGCCCAGCAGGTCCATGAAGGCCCCCGAAAACCGGTTCTCCGTGGTGGGGCAGCGCAGTCAGCAGGCGGAAGAACGCATCCGGGTCGAGCAGGGTGACCGGGCCGTTGCCGAGGCCCCACTGGCGCCGCAGTTAGACGTGCAGATCCACCGGAGGCAGCGAGGCGGAAGGGGACTGGCTGTTCGGAGGCGTTCATCGCCGATCCCGGCCCCGGCCCGGTCGGCAGGACCGAACTGACGGCCTGCGGTGTCGCGGGCTGCCGCTACGGTGCTGCCCGCCAAGGGCTGTGCGTGCCCATTACGGCTTCTGGGAGCGAGCGGGTGAGCGAGAGAAGAAGAACTGGATCGCCGGGTTGACCGTTACCGACAGCGGACACCAGGTCTGCCGCTTGTCGTTCTGCACCTTGTGGGCTCAGGGGAATTCGCCGTTCTGCCACAACCACAAGTCCCGCTGGTATGCGGTCGGCAGCCCCGACATCGAGGAGTTCGCACGCCGCTGCGAGGCCGCCGGAGACGACCGCTTCGACTTCCGTCCGCTGGAGGCCGAGCGGCAGCTGAAGCTGGAACTGCAGTACGCGCTGCAGTGCCGCCACGACGAGCGACAGGTCAACACCCACAGCTCAGCTGTCTCGCCCGTGATCCGCCTGGCCTCCTCCGGACTGTCAGGCTCCTTGCTGGAATGGCCGATGGAGCATCGGAGCACAAGCTGCGGCAGGGCAGGTACTTCCCTCACTGGCTCCTCGAACGCCGCCGCCGGGCCGAGCAGGCCCTGATCTCGGTGGTCGCCACCGCCTACTTGCTGGGCGTCTCCACCCGCCGGGTCGAGAAACTCGCCGAGTCCCTCGGCACGCAGCTGTCGAAGTCCCAGGTCTCCGCGATGGCGGAGCGCGGTGACCTAGCTCGGCCAGGTGCCGGGCCCGATGATCCCCTGCAAGATTCCACACCGAACGGTTCGGTTTGACGAGTGGAGCGGCCCCACGTACGGTCAATACCAATCGGTTTGGTTTGGGTGTGGGTCGGGCTGAGTGCCGCAGAGGCTCTTCAGGGTCGCCGCGCCGCCACTGACCTACCGCCGATCGCGGAGCCCCCCGGGCCGCGGGCAGCAGCGGTTCGTCGCTGCGCCGACCGAACGACGAACACAGCAAGGAGAAGTCGATGAGCGACACCGTCGTGTACGCCCTGTTCCACTACCGGGTGAAGCCCGGCATGGAAGACCGCTTCCAGGACTACCTGGCCAAGGTCCTCCCGGTCACCGAGGCCCAGGAGCCGTACATCCTCGGCTACGAGATCTTCCAGGCGCCCGACGGCTCGTACTTCCAGCACGAGCACTACGAGAACGAGGAGGCCGTCTGGAAGCACATGGAGCTCACCGCCGACGGCCAGAAGGACTGGGCCGAGGCCACCGAGATGGTGCAGCTCACGATGGTCGGCAACCTCACCCAGAAGTTCCGCGACACGTTCCTCGGCGGCAAGGGCACCGACTTCAAGCCCTTCCGCAGCGTCAGCCGCTGATACCCGGGCCGCCGCCCATCGCCACGAACCCGCCGCAGAACCGGTCCGAACAGGCCGTCGGCGCCGGGTTCGTGGCCGCTCCGCGTTCCGGATCGCCCGACCCTCGGAGAGAAGATCTGACTGGATGGCCGACAAACCGAACTGTTTGGTCGCCTATCGTGTCCCTATGCCTCGCTCCGCCGTCTCCCGTAAGACCTCGAACTCCTCTAGCGCCGATACCCGGCAGCGGATCCTCGCCGCGGCGAAGGACGAGTTCGCCCGGTACGGCATCGCCGGCGCCCGAGTGGACCGCCTCGCCAAGCAGGCGCGGACCAGCAAGGAACGGGTCTACGCTTATTTCAGCAGCAAAGAGGCCCTCTACCACCACATCGCCGAGAACGAAACGGCCGCGCTCATCGAGGCCACCCGCATGGACCCGGCGGACCTGCCCGGCTACGCCGGCATCCTCTTCGATCACTTCACAGCCCACCCGGACCACTATCGGCTCATCACCTGGGGCCGCCTCGAACTCGCCGACGGCGAAGCCGACAGCGAGACGGTTGACCCCATGCTGACCACCATCACCGGCAAGGTCGAACAGCTCCGCGACGCGCAGCGCGCCGGCCTGATCGATCCCGCCTGGGACCCGGTCGACGTACTCGCCCTGATCAACCAGATCGCCACCACCTGGGCAGGTCAGCCGGAGATCGGCGCCGCCGCGGCCAAGCTGGCCGCGGACACCTCCGTCGGCGCACGCCGCGCGGCCCTCGTCACCGCCGTCGAGCGCCTGTTCCCCCGCCCACGCTGAGCCTCAGACCGCCGAACTCCGAAAAATCTGGATCGTGCCCCGGCGCCACTACAGCAGCCCCGCGAGCCAGGCGCCACCACCGAGGGCGAGTGCGGCGCAGGTGGCCGCTCCCATGAAGACGATCAGCGGCAGCGTGCCGTCCCCGGCTTTTCCGTGCTTCCTCGACGATGCGCAGCGTGCGCGCTTGAGCATGGCGCCTCCCCAGTTGATTCACGGTGCCGGGTCACTCTTGGCGGGTGGAGTTCCCCGTGCCGCTCGCCCTCGCCGCACCCGTCCGGACCCGCCGCGCGGCGCCGACGCGAGCTGGGGCCGCGCGGCCCCTGGCGGGCCCGAGCATCCGTTGACGGGAATGCAGATCAGCACTGCATCTGGAGGGCGTCACCGTCACCGCTGTTCGATATTGACGAGATGCGACAGCGCTCGGTCGCTCGCCGGAGTCTCCCGGGCGCCAATGAGGGTGCGGCGCCACTTCGAGTGCTCGGGGCGCGGTCAGTTCGTCGTCGCGGGAAACAGGCGCTCGACGGCTGCGACGATGGCAGCTCGGCGCGTCGCCAGGAACGTGGCGCGACCCTCGCCGTGCGGGGGCAGCAGGTCAGGCTGTGCAGCCCAGGCGGTAGCGATCTGGTGGATGAGGACGAGGATGTCGACCGGGTCCCAGTCCGCGTCCAGCCGGCCGGCTTCCTGGGCGTCGCGAAGTTGCTCGATCTCACGGGCCACCTATTCCCGGAAGGTGTCGTCAGGGAGAGCCTCCGGCGTCGAGTTCCAGTTGCCCCCAGCTCATGAGCCGGAAGCGTTCGGGGTGGTCGGTGAAGTAGTCATGGCCGCGGCCGGCGTAACCGGGCAGGTCGGTGGGGTCCGTGCCGGTCGCTTCGGCCACGGCCGCCAGCTCCTGCGCGGAGACCAACCGGTAGAGAGCCACCTTGCTCGAGAAGTAGGCGTAGACGCGTTCCTTGCTGGTCCCGGCGCCCCTGGCGATGCGGTCCATCCGCGCCCTGGCGATCCCGCGTAGGGAGAACTCGGCCTTGGCGGCGCTCACGATGCGGTCACGGACGGAGTCTGCGCGGGTTGAGGGGCTCAGGCTTCCACGCTACCCGACCAAACCGTTTGGTTTGACGCCGGGCAGTCTGTCTGCGTAGGCTTCAAACCGAACTGTTTGGTTTTACATCAGGAGATCCTCATGCAGCACAGGACACTCGGCACACAGGGCCTGACCGTCTCGGCGATCGGCTACGGCTCGATGGGCCTGACCATGGCCTACGGCCCCGGAGACGAGGAGGCGGGTATCGCCGCCATCCGCCGGGCCCACGACCTGGGCGTCACCTTCTTCGACACCGCAGAGCTCTACGGCTTGGGCACCGGCTCCAACGAGATCCTGGTCGGCAAGGCGGTCAAGGACTTCCGCGACGAGGTGGTCCTGGCCACCAAGTTCGGCTTCGACCTGTCCGACCTGTCCCAGGGGTTCGGCCTCAACAGCCGCCCCGACAACATCCGCAAGGTCGCCGACAACAGCCTGCGCTACCTGGGCGTCGACCAGATCGACGTCTTCTACCAGCACCGCGTCGACCCGGACGTGCCGATCGAGGACGTCGCGGGGGCGGTGAAGGAGCTGATCGACGGGGGCAAGGTGAAGTACTTCGGCCTGAGCGAGGCGGGCCCGGAGACCATCCGCAAGGCGCACGCCGTCCAGCCGGTCTCGGTCCTGCAGACCGAGTACTCGCTGTTCGAGCGCGAGGTCGAGCAGCTCTTCCCGCTCCTCCAGGAGCTCGGCATCGGCTTCGTCCCCTACTCGCCCCTCGGCCGCGGCTTCATCACCGGTACCGCGAAGCCCGCGGGCCAGTACGACGCTACCGACATGCGCAACACCGACCCGCGCTGGCAGCCCGGCAACTTCGAGAAGAACGTCGAAGCCGTGGACCGACTTGACAAGCTGGCCACCGCCAACGGCATCACCGTCTCCCAGCTGGCCCTGGCCTGGCTGCTCGCCCAGGGCGACCACATCGTCCCGATCCCGGGCACCCGGAGCGCGGCCCGTATGGAGGAGAACGCCCGCGCGGCCGACGTCGCCCTCACCGAGGCCGATCTCGCCGCGATCCACGAGATCCTCCCGACCGGCGGATTCGGCGCCCGCTACTCCGCAGAGCACGCCCCGAACTGGGTCTGACCCCCACACGAGCGGACCCGGGGGTGATTCCGGGGGCGTTGGCGAGGCGCAGTAGCAGCAGCAATTCGAGCAGGCTGCGCCGCAGGGCGTGGTGGATGTCGTGGGGGCGGCGCCCCAGTGCGCGGTGTTCGTCCAGGAGCTGGAGTGCCGTCTGCTGGAGCCAGGCGGTGTCGTCGGGGTGTGGGCTCAGCACGGCTGGAGCCTCGTGTGCGGTGAGCGGGGCCAGCAGGCGGGCGATGTCGGGCCGTAGTACATCCGGCTCGAAGAGGATGAACGGGCCGCGGGCGGCGCCGGGCGCATGCCAGCACTGCGCGTGCCCCGGGCGCACCCACAGCCACTGGCCAGGGCTGCTCGCCGTGCGCGCGAATACTGCAACTTTCAAATACCGACATCCGCCAGTGTTTGCGGCACATGACCGAGGCCTTGGTCGGCGCGGTCACCGGTGCCCCGGCCGCTCCGCCAAGGCCCTGCTCGGCCGCCTCGACGCCAGCGGTCAGATTCAGTACGCCGGCCGCACCACCGTCCTGAATCTGACCGTCCGCCAGGCCCTGGCCGCCGGACTCGAACCGGGCGGGACCGCGCACCCATGGACCGGCTGGACTTTCCGCCGGGTGAGGGTCGCCGGAGCAGCTCTCCGTACGGCTGGTCAAGCCGGCCGTGGTCGCCGAGGTCGCGGTCGACGTGTCCCTGGATGCGGCTGGGCGGTGGCGGCACCCCGTGCGGCTGGTGCGAGTCAGGAGAGATCTGGCTCCTGACGAAGTCTCGCTATTCGGGAAGGAAGCCTGATCTCGGTCTGGCCGGAAAGTACGCAGGGTGCTTCGCTGGGGTCTTCCGTCCGCCGCACATCGACAGCGCGGGCCCGCCTGCGGACCGCTTGGTTCGATACGCAGGAGCCGCCCCGCCGACGGAGAGAGCGTCTGTCGGCATGCCCTGACGGACTACAGGGTGTTCGAGAGCTTGGAGAGCAAGTGCCCCACGAGACTGAACAGGTCCGGGCCGCCGCTCTTCAGCAGGGGCGTGAGGCCATCGGCATGAGCGGTTGCGCCCGTCATCAGGAGCGCACTGGTGACGATCAAGGTTGCGAGTACACGCTTCGTTGTGTTCATACCTTGATCAACGATCTTGCTTGGCGTCCGTTACGCGTTTTTCCACAACGCCAACGGGCGTCGCGTCGCGGATCTGCGTGAGACTGGCCTGCCCTGTCTGTGCGAGGGTGCGCTCGCCCCCCTTCTCGACGCCAACCGCTGCCTCACTGATCCCCGATACCGGACTCGCCCGCTCGTGCGCCCCGGGCCGGAGCCGCCCGTCCCGGTGGAACCGGCCGCGATCATTGCCGTGGCCCGTCATGTGATGGAGTGCCGTGGCTGGGATGGGGCGAGTGGCGGGCTTGGGTGATCAGGCGCAGTCCTGCGGGGCTGAGGGTGCAGTGGAGTTGGGGGCGGACTCGGCTGCTGGGTGCCGGGGTCAGGTGCCATCGGGAGGCGATGGCGCTGAGGATGATGGTGGCTTCGGCGAGCCCGAGGGTGTCTCCGATGCATTTCCTCTTGCCGGCGCCGAAGGGGATGTACGCGCGGCGTGCGGCATGGTCGGTGGGAGATACGTCTCCAGCGAGGCCCCCAAGTCGCCGACGAGAAACAGTTCGAGGGCGGCACCACGGCAGATCTGCTGACCTGCCGCCGCCTGAATCTCCAACGCCCGCACGATCCGCCCGGGGGGTATGCCGTACCCGGCGCACTCGGCCAGAGTCGCGAACCAGGTGAAGAAGAGAGCGTTTCCCGCGACGATGGCCATCTCCTGGCCGAACACCGCGTGCACGGAAGGGCGTCCGCGACGGAGCGCATCGCGGTCGATGATGTCGTCGTGCAGCAGGCTCCCTGTGTGCGTGGCCTCAAAACCAACGGCCGCCGGCAGCACCGCCGTCAGACTCCCTCCCACAGCCAGCGCCGACCGCGCCAACAGATGGGGCCGTAGCAGCTTCCCGGACGGCAGCAGCGCATAGCGGTGGACGGCATCCAGTCCGGCTTTGTGCTCCGGCCAGCGACAATCGAACTCCCGCGTCAGCAGCGCTTCAAGGGAATCGTTACCGCTGCTGGAAGACGTGGAGGGAACCGGCCGAGACTCAACGAGCCGTCGGTGAGGTAACGGCCAAGGTGTCACAGACATCTGCAAGACCTCCGAAACTGCAGCGAAGTGGCGTCAACAGCGCGAGTGCGACTGAGGTGCCCAACTGGGCTGGGGCCATATCACCACCGTCCGGACGGTGTGACCGGGCTGACGAGATCGGCCGCCGGTCTTGTCCGCGTACCGCTCCTCTCCAGGAGACGTAGCGCCCACATCCAGAGAGCTTTGCGCGTCGCGGAGATGCCCGAATCGAGCCAGCGGTCACCCTTCGGTTCGTCAGCGGTCACGCGGACGAACCGAAGGGTGACCGAGATCCCTGCACGCACCTCGTCGCCCAGGGCGTCACACCAGCAAGGGACCGCCGCAGCGTTCGGCGCCGTCCTTCACCGCGATCAGATTGGCCTGCACATAGGAGATCTGGTTCCTGGAGTTCCAGTCGGTCGGGAAGTAGGTGACCAGCCGTGAGTTCTGGAATCGGGCCTGGATCTCCGGTACGAAGGCGCGGTACTGGTTGTCGGTGTAGTACCAGAACGAGTTCTCGTTGTAGTAGGCGACATGTGTCGGGTCCTGGTAGGCGCCCCGGCCGTCGGAACTGGGAGTGAGGGTGAGGAGCATGCCGCCCGGTGCCAGCAGGCGGTACAGCTCATTGATCAGTGGAACCTTCGCGGGCACGTGTTCCAGGAAGTCCACCGCCCTGAGAAGACCGACCGAGTCGTCGGGGAGGTCCAGGGGTGCGGGCAGCGTCGCAATGATGTCGACGCCGTCCCTGGCGTACTGGTCCACTCCCAGGTAGCCGGACGGCTTGCGGTGCGCGGCGCCGAGGTCCAGCGCGAGCAGCCCGCGCCGCTTGGTCCAGGCGAGCGCGTTGCACTCGATGTATTTGTCGTACAGGGCGACGGTCTCGCGCTGGATGTGCGCGTTGATCTCGGTGTCGCGCTGGGTGTTGTCAGGGTGCATTCGTTGCATGTACAGGCATCGGGGGATGCGGTGGAAGTCACCGGCCTGGAAGAGACGGCACATCAAGTCCTGGTCGTCCAGCACCGTGCGCGTGGCGTCGTACCCACCGACCTGTTCGTACGTGTCCCTGCGGAACGCCCGCACATGGTTGGGGGCGTACCAGATGTACGAGACGTTGTGCGGCGTCGGTGCCATGGAGATGGCTTGCAGGAGGCGGCGGCCGTCGACGTCCGCCTCCTCGTACTGCCAGCCGTGGGCCTCGTTGAACCGTGTGTCGTCCCGGCTTCCGTCCTCGGCGATCTGAGCGGTGTGGCTGTAGACGAAGACGACGTCGGGATGCTCGTCGAAGGCCTTCGCCAGTTCCGCCAGACAGTCCTTCGCCAGCAGATCGTCGTGGTCGAGCTCCACGAGGACCTCGCCGCGTGCCACTTCACAGGCACGGCGTTTGGCGGCTCCGACCCCCCGGATATCATCCGCGACCTCCAGCCGGACACGGTCGTCAGGACGTTCCGGCCGCCATCGCGCGCCGTTGTTGAGGAGGACGATCCACTCCCAGTCGGAGCAGGTCTGCGCCTGCAGGGTCGCGAGGCATTCGTCCAGGAAACGCGGCCGGTGGCTGGGGGTGAAGACGGAGAACCTCGGGGTCGAAGAAGAAGTCATTCCGTGGTACCTACCTGAGTGGCTGTCAGTGCTGCGCTCGCGGAATCCCGGAACTCCTCCGGGACGTGCTGTAGAAGCGATGGGTCGGCGCGGACGGCGAGGCCGAAGGCGTCCTCGGCCTCTTCGTCCCGGCCCTTCTTCGCCAGGGCCTGTCCCAGGTGCAGATGGGCCGTGGCGGCCTTCGGGTCGGCGCCCACGATGTGCCGCAGGATCGCGATCGCCTGATCGGTGTGGCTCGACTCGATCAGGAGCGCCTTGTTGTAGAGGGCCGATTCGAAATTCGGGTCGATCTTGAGGGCGTGGTCGTAAGCCGCGCGTGCGTCGGCTGTCCTGTTGCCGTGCTGGGCGATGACGCCGAGGTTGTACCAGGCGAGTTTGTTGGCGGGGTTCACGTTCAGGTCCAGGACCTGTCGGAAGCTGTGCGCCGCCCCGGAGAAATCCTTGTTCTCGCCCTGCTTGATGCCCGCTTGGAGCAGTGCCTCCGCCCGCGCGGCCCGCTTGGCCGCAGGTGATTCGGGCCCGGACGCAGTCGAAGGAATGGTCTTGGGGTCTCCTGCGAGCAGCTGGACCCAACCGGTCGCCGCATTGGAGACCACGACTGCCGCGGCGAGTCCGGTCCACAGTACGATCCGCTTTTTCACATCTACCTCACCGATCCGGTAACGCGACTGAGTCGGGCGGCATGAGCAAGCACCGTTGGCTGCGCGGACGATGCTCCCGGGGGCCGTCGCCCAGTGCGGCCGTGCGCGCCGGCCGGCTGGGCAAGAGACTTCACGGCTCGGGGGTTCACGGCGCGCATACCGCGTAGACGGTGATGGTGCGTGCGTCGGCCGCGGTGGCCTGCCAGCCGGTAGCCGGAGAACCCCCGGTAGGACGGCTGATGATCATCTCGAGGTTGCTTGCCCCGTTGGTCAGGTAGCCGCCGCCGACGGCGAATTTACCGGCGGGGCACAGGACAACGGCGTTGCCTGTGGAGCTGGTAGCCGTGACGACCGAGCTCTGCGCCCCGGAGCTCGTGCCCTGGAACCCTTGGAAGCCCTGGTTGCCTTGAGTGCCCTGCGCACCGGGGCCTCCCTGACTTCCCTGGGCACCGGCACCGCCCTGGAACCCCTGCGTGCCCTGCGGGCCGACGTTGCCTTGGCTGCCTTGCGTGCCGACGCTGC
>NZ_JBHWUW010000012.1:0-142567 GCF_042737245.1 Streptomyces sp. NPDC060002 | reverse complement strand
CCCTGGGCGCCCTGCGCTCCGGTGCCGCCCTGGGTGCCCTGCGCTCCGGTGCCGCCCTGGAAACCCTGGCCGCCCTGGAACCCCTGACTGCCCTGGACTCCGGCGCCGCCCTGGGAGCCCTGATTGCCCTGCATGCCCTGCGCTCCGACATTGCCTTGGCTGCCTTGCGTGCCGACGCTGCCCTGGGCGCCCTGCGCTCCGGTGCCGCCCTGGGTGCCCTGCGCTCCGGTGCCGCCCTGGAAACCCTGGCCGCCCTGGAACCCCTGACTGCCCTGGTCCCCTTGCACACCGGTGCCGCCTTGATTGCCCTGATTGCCCTGCGCGCCGGAACTGCCCTGCGTGCCCTGCGGGCCCGCGCCGCCTTGGGTGCCTTGGGCCCCGGTGTCGCCCTGGGAGCCCTGCGCTCCGGTGCCGCCCTGGAAACCCTGGCCGCCCTGGAACCCCTGACTGCCCTGTGTGCCTTGTGTGCCGGTATCGCCCTGGAACCCCTGGCTGCCTTGTGTGCCTTGTGTGCCGGTGTCGCCCTGGAACCCTTGACTGCCCTGGACTCCGGCGTCGCCCTGGCTGCCTTGACTGCCCTGCGGGCCGATACCGCCCTGACTGCCCTGGCTGCCGACGTCACCTTGACTGCCCTGGACTCCGGCACCGCCCTGGAACCCCTGGCCGCCCTGGAACCCCTGGCTGCCCTGGCCCCCTTGCACACCGGTTTCGCCCTGACTGCCCTGACTGCCCTGGAACCCCTGGGTGCCGGGGCTGCCCTGACTGCCCTGCGGCCCAGCTCCCGAACCACCCGGGCTGCCCTGCGAACCCTGAGAACCCTGCGGACCGATACCACCCTGAGCACCCTGCACACCCGCGCCGCCCTGAACACCGGGACCACCCTGGAAACCCTGACTGCCCGCGGTCCCCGACGTACCCATGTCGCCCTGCGTGCCCTGACTTCCCTGACTGCCAGAACCACCCTGGTTGCCCTGCAGGCCCTGGCTGCCGAGACCGCCCTGACTGCCCTGCGTGCCGATGTCGCCCTGGCTCCCCTGGGTTCCGCTTCCCTGGAACCCTTGCGCACCGGAGTCGCCCTGGAACCCTTGACTGCCCTGGGTTCCTTGCGCACCGGAGTCGCCCTGGAACCCCTGGCTGCCCTGCGCGCCTTCGTCGCCTTGGCTGCCTTGGCTGCCCTGCGAGCCGGCGCCGCCCTGGCTGCCCTGAGCTCCATCGCCGCCCTGGCTGCCCTGGCTGCCCTGGGCTCCGTCGCCGCCCTGGCTGCCCTGGACTCCGATACCGCCCTGGCTACCCTGCGGCCCGGTACCGCCCTCGCTGCCCTGCGCGCCTTCGTCGCCTTGGCTGCCTTGGCTGCCCTGGGCTCCGTCGCCGCCCTGGCTGCCCTGGACTCCGGCACCGCCCTGGCTGCCCTGGCTGCCCTGCGGGCCGAGATCACCCTGGCTGCCCTGCGCCCCGGCACCGCCCTGGCTGCCCTGCGCCCCGGCACCGCCTTGGGTTCCCTGGGCTCCGGCGTCGCCCTGGCTGCCCTGGCTGCCCTGGGCTCCGGTACCGCCCTGGCTGCCCTGCGCCCCGGCATCACCCTGGCTCCCCTGGAAACCCTGCGTCCCCATATCGCCCTGGCCGCCTTGGACTCCGGCGTCGCCCTGGCTGCCCTGGCTGCCCTGGGCTCCGGTACCGCCCTGACTGCCCTGGCTGCCGACGTCACCTTGACTGCCCTGGACTCCGGCACCGCCCTGGAACCCCTGGCCGCCCTGGAACCCCTGGCTGCCCTGGCCCCCTTGCACACCGGTTTCGCCCTGACTGCCCTGACTGCCCTGGAACCCCTGGGTGCCGGGGCTGCCCTGACTGCCCTGCGGCCCAGCTCCCGAACCACCCGGGCTGCCCTGCGAACCCTGAGAACCCTGCGGACCGATACCACCCTGAGCACCCTGCACACCCGCGCCGCCCTGAACACCGGGACCACCCTGGAAAACCCTGACTGCCCGCGGTCCCCGACGTACCCATGTCGCCCTGCGTGCCCTGACTTCCCTGACTGCCAGAACCACCCTGACTTCCCTGGGCTCCGGTACCGCCCTCGCCGCCCTGGCTGCCCTGGACTCCGGTGCCGCCCTGGTTGCCCTGCGCCCCGAGACTGCCCTGACTGCCCTGACTTCCGGTGCCGCCTTCGGTGCCCTGACTGCCCTGCGCACCGGCACCGCCCTGGCTGCCCTGGCTGCCGGGGCCGCCCTGGAACCCCTGACCGCCCTGCGTTCCCTCGCCGCCCTGACTCCCCTGCGCCCCCGCATCGCCCTGACTGCCCTGGCTGCCGGGACCACCCTGGCTGCCCTGGGCTCCCGTACCGCCCTCGCCGCCCTGACTCCCCTGCGCCCCCGCATCGCCCTGCCTGCCCTGGCTGCCGGGACCACCCTGGCTGCCCTGGGCTCCCGTACCGCCCTCGCCGCCCTGACTCCCCTGCGCCCCCACGTCACCCTGGCTGCCCTGCGCCCCGGGACCACCCTGGCTGCCCTGGCTGCCGACATCGCCCTGGCTGCCCTGACTTCCTTGCGTTCCCGCGTCACCTTGACTGCCCTGCGCACCGGCGCCGCCCTGGCTGCCCTGACTGCCGACATCGCCCTGACTGCCTTCGCCGCCCTGCGGACCGATACCGCCCTGACTGCCCTGCGAGCCGGCGTCGCCTTGGCTTCCCTGGACTCCGGCGCCGCCCTGGAACCCCTGGCCGCCCTGAAATCCCTGACTGCCCTGGTCCCCTTGGGCGCCCGTGCCGCCCTGGACTCCCTGGCTGCCTTGGCTGCCCTGGAACCCCTGGGTGCCGGGGCTGCCCTGACTGCCCTGTGGCCCAGCTCCCGAACCACCCGGGCTGCCCTGCGAACCCTGAGAACCCTGCGGACCGATACCACCCTGAGCACCCTGCACACCCGCGCCGCCCTGAACACCGGGACCACCCTGGATGCCAGGGCCGCCCTGGGATCCGGGTGTGCCGGTGTCGCCCTGAAACCCCTGACCGCCTTGGCTTCCCTGGGTTCCGATCCCGCCTTGATTGCCCTGATTTCCCTGGCTGCCAAGCCCGCCTTGGCTGCCCTGCGAGCCCGTACCTCCCTGGTTGCCCTGCGCCCCGGCACCGCCCTGGCTGCCTTCGCTGCCCTGGGCTCCTGCGCCCCCCTGACTTCCCTGCGAGCCGGCGTCCCCCTGACTGCCCTGCGCCCCGAGACCACCCTGACTGCCCTGGGCTCCGGTGCCGCCTTGGTTTCCCTGGCTGCCCTGCGCTCCGGTACCACCCTGGTTGCCCTGCGCCCCGGCACCGCCCTGGTTTCCCTGGCTGCCCTGCGCTCCGGTACCACCCTGGTTGCCCTGCGCCCCGGCACCGCCCTGGTTTCCCTGACTTCCCTGCGGGCCCGCCCCGCCCTGGCTGCCCTGGGACCCGGTGCCCTGAGAACCCTGACTGCCCTGGAACCCCTGGCTGCCTTGGAAACCCTGGGACCCGGTGCCCTGGCTGCCCTGCGTGCCCTGGAACCCCTGAGTGCCCTGGAAGCCCTGCGTGCCTTGGAAGCCCTGCGTGCCTTGGAACCCCTGTGTGCCCTGCGCGCCTTGGAACCCCTGGGTGCCTTGGAACCCCTGAGTGCCCTGGAACCCCTGCGTGCCCTGGGGGCCTGGTCGGTGGGGGCCTGGTGGGTGGGGGTGCGGGCGCGGGTGCTTATGTGGCTTGCCATTGCCCGTTCCATGCCCACCTGATTCGTCACCGTCGCCCTCGGCCGTCCGCGGTGGGCGGGGCTCGAAGTCGGCACTCACAGCACCGTTCGGGCCTGGCACACCGATGGAGTGATCGACGGACACAACTGCCGCGTTGGCTGGAGCGGTCGTCGACGAACCGAGATTGACGAGCAGGCCAAGAGTCCCCGCCGCCGAGAGCGTAGTGACGGCCCGGACCCACGATCTGCGAAGAGACTGACGCTTCATGACGGAACCTTCCTGCAGCGCTCAAAAACTAATACGCAGAGGTGGTTGACGGGCCACACGGGCATGCCACACCAGCACGTCGGGCGGCATGAATGAGCGCCCAAACTATTGCGCAGTCGTGCCAGCAGCATTGTGCAGGGGCCCGATTCCACGACGACGATTGACAGCGAATGTCGCTGCACTTCATTCAATTGGCGCACGGGCCTGCATTCGGGCTGCTCGTCCTTCGCTTCTGGGGCCCGCCCGGGGCTGAACAGACAGAAACGATGCTCTCCGCCACGCATGCGTCGTACGACGGCAGCATCCCCCTCGCCACCGCCTCGGCCCACGACGGTGCCGCCGCGTCCCTGGCGGAGAGCAGCGGTGCGTCGGCCGGCAACTCGATGCCAGGTCCGGATCGAGCGGATGGACCGCGTGCTCGCCGGTCGGCCGGTACGTCGTCGAGCACAGGTACGTCAGGGTCGCGTCGTCGGTGAGCGCGCAGAAGCCATGACCCAGGCCATCCGGGAGATAGACCGCCCGACGCTCGATGTCGTCCAGACGGATGCCCTCCCAACGGCCGAGGGTGGGCGAGCCGACCTTCAGGTCGGCCACCACGTCCCACACCGCACCGCGCACGCAGGTGACGTACTTGGCCTGCCCGGGCGGCACGTCGGCGAAGTGGATGCCGGGCACCACGCCCTTGGCGGACACCGAGAAACTGGCCTGGGCAAGTGCCACCGCCTCCCTCCGCCGGCCGGTCGAAGCGGTACCACTCGGTGAACAGCCCGCGCTGGTCGCCGTGCACCTGCGGGACGATCTCGAACGCGCCGGCGATCGTCGACTCGCGGGATTTTCACCGCTCACCCTCCTCGAGCAGCCCGAGAAGGTACTGGCCGTAGCCGCTGTGGAGCAGCGGCTTTGCCAGCAGGCGCAGTTGGGAGTCGCCGACGAGTCCGGACCGCCAGACCGTCTCTTCGATGCAGCCGACCTTGAGGCCCTGCCGCTCCTCGATCACCCGGACGAACTCCGAGGCCTGGACCATCGAGGCGAAGGTCCCGGTGTCCAGCCAGGCCGTGCCCCGGTCGAGCGGGGTGACGTAGAGCTCACCGGTGTCCAGATAGGCCCGGTTGACCTCCGTGATCTCCAACTCCCCACGAGCGCTGGGGCGAAGGCCTTGGGCGATCTCCACCGCCCGGTTGTCGTAGAAGTACAGTCCGGGCACCGCGTACCTGGATTTCGGACGGGCCGGCTTCTCCTCGATGCTCAGCACCTGGCCCAGCTCGTCGAACTCCACCACCCCGTAAGCCGACGGGTCGGCGACGGGGTAGGCGAACACCCTGCCTCCCTTCATGTCGGAGTGCTGGGCGAGCCTGGTGCCGAGGCCGCTGCCGTGGAAGATGTTGTCGCCCAGGATCAGGGCAACACCCTCGTCCCCGATGAAATCCGCACCGAGCACGAGGGCTTGCGCGATGCCCTCCGGGCGTGCCTGCACCGCGTATTGAAGGCGGAGGCCCCATTGGCTGCCGTCGCCGAGCAGGCGATGGAACTGGGGCTGGTCGTCGGGCGTGGTGACGATCAGGATTTCCCTGATGCCGGCCATGACCAAGGTAGAAATAGGATAGTAAACCATCGGTTTGTCGAAGACCGGCAGCAGTTGCTTCGACACCGATCGAGTAAGCGGCCACAATCGGGAGCCAGTGCCACCGGCCAACAGAATGCCTCGCATAGCGACAGCGTATGACTTTGACGGCCGATTCGGTCACACATCGAGTGGCGCTAGAATCTGCCCACTATGCGCATCCTGGTTACCGGCGAAGGGTTTGTCGGGTCCGAGTTCGTTCGCTCCGTGCTGAGTGCGGACTCCGAGAGCAGAATTACCGTCCTGGACAACTTCACCTATTCGGGCGTCGAGGGAAGCCTCGCGCTGGTGGCTCATCATCCCGGGTACGCCTGCGTGCGCGGTGACATCTGCGACGTGGAGGCGGTGGACGCCGTGATGCCGGGCCACGACGCGGTGGCCCACGAGCCTCCCTTCTGAATCCGCCGCCCGTCGAACGTCCTCGAGCCAGGTGAAGGAGCAGTCCACCCGTATGCAGCGGCCCACCGTCCGAGGGCTCACCTCCGGGTTCCGGCGTATCCGCCTCCGGAATTCTGCGAACTTCGCGCTTCCATCCGGTCCAAGTCCGACCGGGCCCCCTCCACCTGACTGCCGCACTACGCCGGCTACGGCTGCCAGGACGTCCTCCGGCTTGGCCCGCGGGGCCGGCCGCCAGGATGCCGCCTGCGGGTTCCGGTCCTCGCGACGCATCCGTACACCGATCACCGATCACCGATCACCGGCCAGGACTCACCGGTCAGCGCCGGATGCCGAATCTCGTCCTGAGCCACCTGTTCCTCGGCACCTGCCCGATCGGTCACCGCAGTATCACCGCCGGGTCCCGCCCCCGCACCGAGGTTGGCGATACTCGGAGCACCCCCGTGTCCGCAGGGGTGGCTCCGTACCGCCAGGCGTACATCGACGCGCTCGCCGGGTCCTCTCCGCCGTCGCGGGGGGTGTTCCGCGAACCCGACGGGTGTGCATGGTGCCCTGAGTCGCCGTTTGCTGTCACCAGCGCTCCGGCGGTCGTGCGGGGACGTCTTCGGGTCGGGCGGTCGAGGCCAGCCTTCGCAGTAGTCTCAGGCGAGCTGATGCCGCACGCTCACCGCTACAGGCGGTGGCGGGAGTCCGAGCCGCCACCCCGGCCTCACAGTAAAGCAGCGGGCCAGTAGTTCTTTGCGGGTTGGGATTGCCACACCTTCTCAATAGTTGTCGGATAGAAAGCTTTCGGTCAACTATCAACGGCGAATACCTCACCGATGACGCGCCGACTGGGGAGACCCGTCATCCTTCTCACCTTCTGAGGGCTTTGTCCGACTGGAGAGGAGGGGCTGGTTTCCGCCCGTATGGCAGACGGGATCACGGGAACAGCCCGATCTCTTGTGCGATTGCAGTGACAAGTTGTGGGCGCCTGGTGGCCGCTGGGGTTGCTGGGGTCTGCTTTCTATGGGGGAAGTCATGCACACGCGTGTCTTAGGCATGCCGTCACAGCGTGCCCGTAAGAGATCCACCCGCCTGTCGACGCTGGCTTTCGTCACGATCGCCGCGCTGTCCGCTTCGGTGCTGGCGGGCGCGAGCGCGGTGGCTGACGAGACGAAACCTGTCACGGTGTGGGGCTCGGGCAGCTCCGACTTCAGCATGCCGGCGGTGAAGGTCGGCTCGAACAGGCCGGTGGCATCCAAGGCTGCGACCAATCCGACGAGCGATGCTCTTGTGCCCTGGTCGCGTGGCCAGCGCGAGCGTGCCAAGGGCGGCTCCGGAAAGGCGAATGCGTCCGCGGCCGCCGGTGATGCCGCGATCCTGAGCGTGGTGCCGGAGGGACAGGGTGACGTCCCCTGGCATCGCTACACCAGCTTCGCGATCACCGACGCACTGACCGCGCGGATCGACCACTCCACCGGCAACCTGATGCTGACGGCGACCGACTTCGACGTCGCCGGCGTGGGGCAGCGCCTTATGCTGGCGCGGACGTACAACTCGCTGGACGCCCCCTGGGGAAAGGTTACCCAGCGCTGGTGGCAGCAGTACGAGCGTTACCTGTCGATCTCCTCCACCGAGGCGGTTTTCTACGACGCCTCGGGAGCCACCGTCCGCTTCACCAAGAACAGCGACGGCACCTTCACCACACCCAAGGGCTACTCGCAGGACTTGAAGAAGAATTCCGACGGCACCTACACGCTCTCCAAGTGGAAGTCGGGCGCCAAGGACACCTACGACGCGAACGGGACGCTGACCAAGGTCACCGACCGCAACAAGGGAACGATCACCGTTGCCCAGCACGACGAGGGCAGCGAGCACAAGGGTTTCGAGTTGACCGACACTCGCTCGGGCCGCTGGATCGACCTCCTCAAGACGGACGCCTCACAGTGGCAGGCCAAGGACAACACCGGCCGCACCGCCGTGTTCAACCTCGACAGCGCGGGTAATCTGGCCGGCACCACCGACACCGAGGGCAAGACCGTCGCCTTCCGGTACGACACCTCCGGCCGCATCGACAAGATCACCACCGCTGAGGGCCGGGTCACTGTCTTCACCTACGACGACACCAACCGCGTCACGTCCATGCTGCGCGGGACCGGCTTCGACAGTGACGGCCACACCGGCCCCACGTGGACCTATGCCTACAGCGCCGGCTCTCCGACCGCGGCGGGCATCACCACTGCGACCGACCCTGAGCTCCACGCCACCAAGTACACCCACGATGGCGACGGCCAGGTCTCCCAGGTCCTGGACGCTCTCCAGCACAAGCGTTCCACGAAGTTCGACGCGAACCACAACATCGACACCGCCGTCGACGCGATGGGCTCGGGCACCACTCCGGGCAACGTCACCGACTACGGCTTCGACGCCCGCAACAACCTGGAGACCGCTGTCGCACCGACGGGCGGCAAGACGGTCAATACCTGGCAGACCGTCGCCGGCGGCGACGTGCCCAAGGACTCCACCAACGCCGACGGCGAGAAGACCTCCTTCACCTACGACACGGCAGGCAACACCAAGTCCGTGGCGCAGACGGGAACCGGCGGCGGCAGCGTCTCCTACGACTACAACCCCGCCACCCCCACCTGCGGCGGCTTCGAAGGCCAGCGCTGTGCGCAGAAGACGAAGATGACGTCGACGAAGACGGTCACCACCGACTTCCATTTCGACGCCAAGGGCAACCTCGAGTGGGCCCAAGCGCCGGCGCCGCTGGGCAAGACGACATACGCCTACGACACCCTGGGCCGAACCGAGACCGTCACCGATGCCCGCGGCATCAAGACCGTCTACGCCTACGACAACCTCGACCGCATCAAGACGGTGTCCTCTACCAACGACACCGTCCGCTACTGGTACGACGGTGACGGCAACCTCACCCAGCGCTCGGACGGCACCGGCACCATCAAGTACGACTTCGACCCGCTCCAGCGGGAGACGGTCCGCCACCTGCAGGACGGCTCCCAGACCCTGCTCGCCTACACCCCTGCCGGAAACGTCGACTACTACCAGGACCCGGCCGGCAAGGTCGACTACACCTGGAACGAGGTCAACAAGCTCACCGAACTCAAGGACCCGCAGGGCCGGTCGACGACGTACAAGTACGACAGCAACGACGTCCGCACCACCACCGCCTACCCCGGCGGCACGGTGCAGAAGATCACCCCTGACGCGTCCAGCCGCCCCAAGGCCATCAAGGTCACCTCCGGCCAGGGCACCCTGGTCGACCTGGCCTACACCTACGGCTACGGCACCGACGGGACCACCGACGGCGACAAGATCCGCACCAGCGCCGACGGCGTCACCGGGCTCAAGCGGACCTACAGCTATGACGGGGCCGGCCGCTTCTCCTACGCCAAGGAGGAGAAGGGCGGCACGATCGCCGACTCCTGGCAGTACTGCTACGACCTGGCCGGCAACCTCACCTCCCAGGGCACCGAGCAGGGCTGCCCGCGCGGCACCACCTACACCTACAACGACGCCCAGCAGCTGACGAGCAAGTCCAGCACCACGGGCGCCTGGTCCTACGACGCGATCGGCAACGAGACCGCCGCCGCCTCCACCGACGACTACGTCCGCACCGGCGAAACCTGGTCCGACCACTCGCAGATGGCGTCCATCACCGTCAACGGTAAGACCTACGCGGGCCAGTACGGCTCCACCGACCAGAACGAACGCATCAGGCTCGGTGACACCTACTTCCACAACGGCCCCCTCGGCCTCTCCGCCAAGTCCACTGCCGGTGTGGACATGGGCTTCAATCGCGAGCCCGGGGGCACGTTGAACTCCATGACGACCGGGGGCAAGACGTACTTCTACCTGACCGACGCGATCGGCAGCGTCATCGGTCTGGCGGACCAGGACGGCAACAAGGTCGACAGCTACGCCTACAGCCCCCGCGGTGTGCGCCTGCTGGCGCAGTCCTCAGAACCGGTCGACCAGCCCTACCGTTTCGCCGGCAACTACCAAGACCCCACCGGCCTGTACCACCTGCAGGCCCGCTACTACGACGCCAACATCGGCCGCTTCACCCAGCCCGACCCCTCCGGCCAAGAACGGAACCCCTATCTCTACGCCGAAGGCGACCCCGTCAACCGCATCGACCCCAACGGACTGGCATCCTGGGACTCGCTGGGTGTAGTCGGGGATGCCATCCAGGGCGGCTATCACCTCGCAACGGGTGACACCCAGGGGCTGTGGGCGGATGTGGCAGGGGTGGTTGCCGGGGCCGCCTTCGGATTCGTGTGTGAATCAGCCATGATCGGTGGAGCATTGCCTACGGCGGGTGCATCGGCCGTAGCAGGTCAAGCTGTCTGTTTCGCCGGTTCTTGGGCAGCTGGCCAGATCGCCTCAAACGCTGTTTCGAGTTTGTGACCTGATGAGCAGCCTGGTGGCGAACAAAATCATTCGCCACCAGGTCGCCGGAAAGGGATATACCAATGACTGAGTCGGACATGGGAGCAGGGCGCAAATCCCTGAGCAAGAATCTATTCATCGCCGGCAGCATTCTTGTTCTTGTAGGAATTGCATTCTCTATCTTCCTTGTGGTGCGCGGTATGGCAGGAGGGTGGGTGCTCATGGGACTGCTTGTCGCCGTATGGCTGGTGGGAGCCTATTCCCGCAGGGCGGTGACTTCGACCTACCAATAGAGTGCCCGCCAAGCCCCGAGCTGGCGGGGAGACTGCGCAGGCTCGACGCCCACGAGTTCCGGTTCTGACTCAACTTCCGTGACCCGGCGACTCTCGTCAGGCAAAGAGGGCACCGGCCCGGCATAACACCGCCGTCGACGACCACTCTCAGCCCCGGCTGACCAGCCGCGCTCAGGCGCTTTCGTTTCCGGTCATCGCGGCCGTTCAGGGACATACGACAAGCAAGCGAACCCACTGGGACGAATCGAGGAACTCATGCAACGATGCCGTCACAGCGCGCACTTCACGCAGATGAACCCCCCTGCCAGTCGTGCCGCTGTGCGCCTGTGCACTGATGCGGGGATCAGCGCGAACATTGCTGCGGGAGCGAGCGGATGAGCGGGGGCCTGCCACCGCTACGGGACCGACGCCTTGCTGCGGGGTTCATCGTCCTCATGTACCTGCTGGTCGGAGCCACGTTGGCCGGCCTGCTCGTCACGTGTTTCTCGCACAGCGACGTGGGGGGAGGTGTGGCAGCTTTCGGGGGCGGGGCCCTTGGAGCCGCTTTCGCCGTGTGGCGTATCCGACGCACCCCCGAGGGCGAGCGTGCGGACGACGGCGGATACTAGCCTCGCCGTTTCGGTTGGGTACGGCGGCTGTTGAGGCGATCCGCACCACCACCGCCTACCCCGGCGGTACGGTGCAGAAGATCACCCCTGACGCGTCCAGCCGCCCCAAGGCCATCAAGGTCACCTCCGACCAGGCACCCTGGTCGACCTGGCCTACACCTACGGCTACGGCTACGGCTACGGCACCGACGGGACCACCGACGGCGACAAGATCCGCACCAGCACCGACGGCGTCACCGGGCTCGCCCTGCTCGGCTCCTTGGGAGGTGAGGTTGCCGGCCAGGTCGTACCTCAAGGGCCAGCTCGGCGCCGCGGTGTGGATCCGCGCCCTGGCCAACGTGACCGACACCGACCCCCGCGAACTCATCGCCCTGCTGCTCAACGGAGACCTCGCCCCGTGACGGCCACCCCAGCCCCTGTCCGAGTCCTTCCCCCACCCGACACTCCCGTCATCCCCACCCACCGGATCGTCGACGGCGCTCGCTCCGGGCAGCGGCTCCTACAACACCGGCGACTACGTGGAGATCCACGGGCCGGTCCAACGATTCCTCATTGCGCGTGGGGAGCCTGCCCTGCCAGCGCTCGGCCCCTACAAGGGCGGTCTGCGCGCCCCATCGCACGCTACGCGGCGCCAGCCTGACCGCTGATCCCCATGAACGCCAACCCTGGCGTCACGCACAGCACCATCCACTGGCCCTCATTCCCCGACACGTTCCGGAAGGAAATGGGGTCTTCGACCAGCTCAGCGGCCGTCCCAGCGGAATCGGCTGCCCGCCGTGGGAGACCGAGGGGGTGGACGACTACCTGCCACCGGCGACGCCGGGCGGCGAGAACGCCACCGAGGCGATCGCCGAGCAGACCATGGGCCCCCTGCTCCTGTGGGCGATCCGCGCGGTCGAGGAGTTCAGCGACGACATCCTGTCCGCCTGGGCCGAACACAACCGTCTGCGTGCAGCGGCCGCCGCCAACATCGCCACTCCCACCTGACGAAGACGGCTTCGCCGCAAAGTGCAGCTGACCAGCGGGACGAAAAGCGTACCCGGCCATTCACCGTCCGCGGGCTCGGAGGCGGGGCCCGCCCTGGCGGGAGGAACCATCCGTGGTCAGATGCGGCGGGCGGCCCAGACGGTGCGCTCGGTGCGTACCGTCAGGTCGTCGCGGCGCAGGATGCTGTGCGGGCTGCTGGTGTCGAGGAGCTGGTCGAGCGCGGTGAGGTCCTCGGGAGAGAGTCTGTCTGCGATGACGCCGCGAATGCGCTGCAGGACGCCGGTGGCGTAGCGGCCGATCGCTTCGCTGCGGGAGCCTTCGAGGTTCACGGCGATGGCGCGTTCGCCCTCGACGGTGAAGCTGGCGGCGGTCAGCATCGGGCCCCAGTCGGCGCCGCGGTGGGGCATGTGTTCGGCTTGGCGGCGGTCGGCTGCGGCGTGGACGCGCTCTTCCAGGCCGGGCCGGTCCTTGGGAGCGTTTTCGGGCAGGAAGCGGGGGTGGCCGGCCAGTTCGACGACGGCGAACAGGCCGCCGGGCGCGAGCGTGTCGTGGACGGTGCGCAGTGCGCGGTCGGGGTGGGCCATGTGGTGCATCGAGGCCGATGCCCAGATCAGGTCCGGTGAGCCGAGGTCGGGCCAGGCGTCGTCGTCGAGGTCGGCCTGCACGGTGCGTACGCGCTCCTGGACGCCGCGGGTGCACGCCTTGGTGCGCAGGCGCTGCAGGTGTTCGGCGGAGGCGTCGACGGCGGTGACGTGCGCGTCGGGGAAGCGGTCGAGGAGGGCGAAGGTGCCCGCGCCCGTGCCGCAGCCCAGATCCACGATGTGCTGCGGGCCGGTATGCAGTGGCAGCCATGCGGTGATGGAGGCGGTGTGCTCGGTGAGGACCTCGGCGTCCAGGTCGAGGATCTCCGCCTGGCCGTCCATTGCGTGCTCGTGGTGGTGACCGTGCGAAGCGCCGTGATGAAGGGTGTCGGTGTGTGCGTGGTTCATGCTCTTCACGCTAAGGGGGCTATGCGCCTGCAGCACGAAATCTTCCCGTTTACGCAATGCGATGGTCGGGGGTGCTGCCCGACGCGCAAGAGGTCACCGCTGCGGAGGCCGTCGCGCGGCCCGCGCCGTCATTCGGGAGCGCCCCGAGCGTCGCCGCCGTCGCCGTCGCGCTGGTGGCCGCGGCGGGCATCGCGGTCGAAGATGCCCAGGATCTCGCAGGGCCCGCCGTCGGCGCCGATGGCGTGCGGCATCATCGTGGGGAACTCGGCGGCCTGGTTGGTCTCGAGGCGGAAGCGGCGGTGGCCGAGCATGAGGATCGCGGTGCCGGACAGGACGACGAGCCATTCGTGCCCCGGGTGGGCACGCATGCGCGCCTGGTTCTCGGGGGGTGGTTCGGTCATGCGCTGGCGCACCACGCTCATCCCGGGGTCGGCCTTGACGGTCCAGCGCATCTGGCCGTGGGTGCTGTCGATCGTCGGGCTGGTGACGACGTCGTCGGTGGCGGTCTCCACAAGCTGATCCAGCGTGGTGTCCAGGGCGCGGGCGAGAGTGACCAGCTGATCCAGTGCGAGGCGGCGCTGGCCGTTCTCGATGCGGCTCAGTGAGGACTGGCTGAGGTGGGCGCGGGTGGCCAGTTCCTCCAGGGACCAGCCCTGCGCCACCCGCAGAGCGCGGATGCGTTTGCGTACGAGGCTGTCCAGATCTCCATCTTCTTGCGTCACGAGCAACAGTGTATGCCTTTTACGCAACTCCGGCTTAACGTCGTGTGCAGATGGTCCGCAACGTCTGGGACCAGTGGACGAGGAAAGGCAGGAGGCCATGGCTGTGACAACTCCATACGCGAGTGACGCCCTGCCCGGTGGGGCCGTCGATGCGGTGGTGATCGGCGGGGGCGCCGCAGGGCTGAACGGTGCGCTGATGCTCGCCCGCTCCCGCCGCTCGGTCGTCGTGACCTCGACGACAGCGGCTCCCCCACGCAACGCGCCCGCCAAGGCCATACACGGCTTCATCGTCCTGGACGGCACCCCGCCCCCCGAGATCCTTGAGCGAGGCCGGGAGCAAGTGCGCCAGTACGGAGGGCGCGTCGTCTTCGGCGAGGTGATCTCGGCCGAGCCCGCCGCCCCTTTCCCCACCGCCGCTCGTTCAGAACGTTCCGCATCCTGGCGGAGCAATGCTCATGACTTGTGGATCGGCCTCGGATTGGACGCGAAAGGCGTACCTTCCGAGTGATCGACTTCTGGTCATCGAGTAGGCCGACGTTGCACCGTCGGTCGGGAAGGCACGCCCGTGCTGAGCGTAGTGAATGCCGATGGAACGACCGAGGCCGGCTCCCTGATCGACGGCATCGTCCGGGAGGGCGCGAGGCGGATGCTGGCTGCCTTACTGGAAGCCGAAGTCAACGCTTATATAGCCGAGTTGGCCGATCAGCGGGATGAACACGGGCGTCGTCTGGTGGTCCGCGACGGCTACCACCAGGCGAGGAAGGTCACGACCGCGGCCGGGGCCGTCGAGGTGAAGGCCCCTCGGGTCAACGACAAGCGCGTCGACGAGACCACCGGCGAGCGCGAGAGGTTCTCCTCGGCGATCCTGCCGCCGTGGTGCCACAAGTCCCCGAAGATCAGCGAGGTGCTGCCCCCGCTCTATCTGCACGGCTTGTCCTCTGGCGACTTCGTGCCCGCCCTTGAGCAGTTCCTCGGTTCGACGGCCGGCCTCTCACCGGCGACGGTCACCCGCCTCACCCAGCAATGGCAGGCCGACCACGCCGCGTTCGGCGAGCGCGATCTGTCCACCAGCGACTACGTCTACGTCTGGGCCGATGGCATCCACCTGCGCATACGCCTGCGTGAGGCGAAGTCGTGCGGGCTTGTGCTGATGGGCGTGCGCTCGGACGGCACCAAAGAGCTGATCGCCATGAACGACGGCTACCGCGAATCCGCCGACTCGTGGGCCGACCTGCTGCGGGACTGCGCACGCCGGGGCATGCGCGCTCCCGCCCTCGCCATCGGGGACGGCGCGCTCGGGTTCTGGAAAGCCCTGGCCGAGGTGTTCCCCGAGACCCGGCATCAAAGGTGCGGGGTTCACAAGATCGCCAACATCGCGAACGCCCTGCCGAAGTCCGCCCAGCCCGGCGCGAAGAAGGCCCTGCAGGAGATCTACAACGCCGAGGACCGCGACCACGCGCTCAAGGCGGTCGCCGCTTTCGCCAAGGCCTACGGCGCGAAGTTCCCCAAGGCCGTCAAGGAGATCACCGACGACGTCGACGAGCTGCTGGCGTTCTACGACTTTCCCGCCGAGCATTGGATCCACCTGCGGACAACCAACCCGATCGAGTCGACATCCGCCCCGGTGCGTCTGCGAACCAAGGTCACCCGGGGCGCCGGCAGTCCGGCCGCCGCCCTGGCCATGGTCTTCAAGCTCGTCGAGTCCGCACAGCAGCGGTGGCTAGCCGTGAACGCTCCCCACCTCGTCGCCCTCGTCCGCGCCGGAGCCCGCTTCGAACGCGGCCTCCTGCTCGAGCGACCTACGGCCGCGGCGTGATGCATGAACGACGTCGGCAGGGGCGGTCTTGGTCGCGAAACAACCGCGGCTACGTTCTGCTCAAGGTGGACACCGTCGAGGACGACGCCTGGATGTCCCAGCCAGAAGCCGCCCGCCGCCTGGGCGTCACACTCATCCGAGTTGGGATGCTCATCGCCAACCGCCGTCTGATACCGGCGGAGAACCCGGCCGGCCAGGCTGGAGTCACAACCGCCAGCGTTCAAGCCGAGGAGACCTGGCGAGCGAACGCGAGCAGGAGGGCGAAGTTCGCCCGCCTCCTGAAGGACACGTTCAACTGGTTCTGATCACTGATCCACAAGTCTTGACGATAGCTCTCCTGGCGGCCGGAGCGGCACTGGTGATCACGCTCCTGCCGGTGACACTCTTGCTGCTACTGAGCGTCATGCCGGCTGGCTGACGCGTACGACCGCTCTAGTCACCCCGGCCTGCTGAGATGGCAACGGGAGCTGCGGCCGAGGCTCCGGTCTCCTTCCCGTACGACGACTACCTGCTGCCGGTGTTCCAGGGCCGCCGCTACCGCCTCGACGGCCTCGACTGCCGGGCATCGAACATCTCCATCGAGGTACGGCTGCCTTACGGCACCGAGCCGTTCGCGATCCCTGCAGACAGGGCCTGGGCTCACGAGATCCACTACTTCTTCTGCCGCCTCCCGCGGCGGTACGCGGACGGGGTTCGCTTCGGCTACGACGCCACCCCCTGCTACGTCGGCAGCTGGATCAACGACCCTGCGGTGGCAGATTCCTTCCCCGAGGACCACGAGATCCGCCGCTTCACCAGCAAGTACCAGTACATCAACCACAAGGGCCCCGGCCCGGCAGACAAGACGGGCCTCACCCCCGGCGACCGGGACGCACTGGACCACGCCTTCGGACAATCGCCTGCGGACCGCCCGACAGCCCTCCGCCTGACTCCCACCACCCCCGTGCAGCGAGCAGTCCTGGAACACCTGGAAGCCGGTAACCACTCGGCTTTGAATTACGGCGGGCAAGCTATCTGGGACTACTCGCCGTCTCCCCGCAGGACGACATGAGCTGAGCGGCGGTCGGGGCGGAGCGCGCCGACCGCCTAGCACGCAGTGGAACGTGCCATCAACGAGAAACGCGCCTACATCTACCTCGGCACCGCCACCCTCGCAGCCCTCCTGACCTGGCTCCGCACATGATCCGAGATGTGCCTACTGCGGCGAGCACGACGACCACCGGGAGTTCCGGAAGTGATCGTCGCCGGATTTCGGCCCTCCTCCCCCGACGTCGCTCCGCCGCTGCTGCGGGGCGGCGTTCGTGGGCGCGGGCGCGATGCTCCTCGCGGCTCCGCTCACAGGCCGCTTACAGCTGCAACACCGCCGTGCCGCTGTGGAGTCGTCGGGAATTGCGATGCAGCCGTTGTCACCGCGGCGGCTCCGAAGGCTGCCATGATCGTCCGCCCCGACCCTCACGGCGTCGGCGCAGTGCGTCAGCTGCGACAGGGCACACCGTCGACATGTTGTCACCCCCCTATTTCTGGGGGCTTCACACATTTTCCCGGCCAGGCCATTGTCCAGAGTGTGTTCCGGACTTCGGTGCACGCTCCGCACGGCAGCACATTGCCGGCAGTGATCAGGGGGAAATGATGATGAGAAGTATCCTGCGGCGCCGTGGCGCTGTCGTGGCAGTACTGAGCGCCGGCGCGCTGGCTCTGGCGACCGGCAGCGCGTCTGCCGCGGCCGCGTTGATCCCCATCACCTCGACCACCGGGGTGGGCGTCTACAACACGACACACACGCGCGACGGCAAGGTGGGCGTCCCGGACATGGGCTTCGGTGACGCGATCATCGCCGACTGCTGGGGCCGCGGTGACAACATCAACAACCAGGGAAACGTCTGGTACCACACGCTGACGGAGCGCTACACCGCCAGCACCAAACAGGAGTTGTTCGTCACCGGGTGGACGTACGGAGCGTACGTCGACGACAACGCCGCCTACCACACCGGGGCCATTCGGGAGTGCTGACGGGATGAGTTGAACCGCCCGGCCCATGGCCGTCCCAGGGCCGGGCGACAACCCTTCGGCAATGGCGGGAATCGAATCTTCCAATTCCGTTTCCTCCGGGTGAGGTTGGATACGCGCCACCGAGCGCTCCCTGTCGGCCAACGTGCCGAATATGCGGGCCGGGGAAGGCGTGCCGATCCACACTCCCTCCATGAATCCGGACCTGGAACTTATCTCCCGCACCCTGCCCTGTGCGACAGCAGAGGCCACCACCGTTCCCGAACTGGGCACGGTGATTTCACGGCAGATCGCGCAACTCGTACCGCACGACGGATACATGCTGAGAGGAGTCGACCCGCTCACCGGAGCCGCGTGTTTCCTGGCCAAAGAACACGGTTACGGAGCCGCCTTCTACCGCGCACTGGAAACCGAGGAGATCCTCGGCCACGACCGGCACACCGTAGCCGGTCTGGTCAGAAGTGCCTGTCCCGTCGCGGTCCTCGACTCCGACGCACCCGACAAACAACACAGCGTCCAGCACGAAGAAATCATGAACGCGGCCGAAGTCGGCAGCGAGATGCGGATCGCGCTGACCCTCAAGGGGATGGCGTGGGGCGTACTGGTGTTGCTGAGAGGGAGAGGCAGCAGACCCTTCTCGACGACCGACGCCGTACTCGCCGGGCGGCTCTCCGGCCCCTTGGCCGGTACTCTGAGGCAGTACGTCGCCGGCCGCTTCCTGCGTCCCGTCCGTGCCGCACCCGCGCCAGGCGTTGTGGTGATCGACGGCGACGACATCATAAGAGCCGTGACCGTAACCGGCCGTGAATGGGTGCGTAGGCTCGTGCCGGAGAACGTGACAGCCGACGAGGACGAGATATTCGCGCACGTCTGGAATATCGCCCTCGCGGCACGACAGCCGGGCCGTCAAGCACTGAGCCGTATCCCCGGACCTGACGGGTGGATCGTATTGCAGGCTCAACCGCTCGACGAGTCAGGCCCCGGCGGTGTGGCGGTGACCATCCAATCCGCATCCTCGGACGTGCTGTTGCCCGCTGCGGCCGTCCTGTATGGGATCACCTCGAGGGAACAGATGGTCATCCGACGGGCTCTGGACGGACTGGCCGTCAAACAGATCGCCCGCAGTCTGAATCTCTCCTTGCACACCGTCAATGATCACTTCAAGGCCATCTACCGAAAGACCGGAGTCAACAGCCGCGAAGAGCTCATCTCCAGCCTATCGAGATGACCGGCGAGCAATCTGAACCGCTCCCGGAACTCCGGCGTGAGACTCGTACCCACTGTCATCACCCTCCCTGATCGATGTGTTCTCTCTGCTTCCAGCCAACCGCGAAGAAGGCGGGGGCGCATGAGCCGTCCGGTCCGCGCAATGGTCCGCAAGGTACCTGCACGCAAGCCCGTATGGGCCCTCCCCATCAGTCGGTTCTCGACCGGATGAGTGAGCGGGATGCGCCCACGCCGGGGGTTCTGTACGAACTGTTCGACCTTGTGTCGCCTCCCTGGGACTCAACGTCGGCTCGTCGTATCCACGGTCGCGGCCGATCGGGGCCGATCGGCCCTGGTGGCCGGGCGGTCCTCCGTGGTGTGGTGGAGACGACGGGAGGGGCGCGACGAAGACGCGGAGAAGCGATCGACGGCGGTCGTGCACCGCGCAATCAGGATCCGCGAAGCGGGTGACGCCCTTCCGGTCCGGTGTTCGCGGCGCCTTCTGGACCTGGCGCGGGTATCCGGCGCCGGAGACCGAGCGCGCCGGATACCGAGCCTGCTGATGGTTCTGGACACGGAACAGCAGCCGGATCGTCTCAGTGGTCGGCGTGCGCGACGCGAGCGAGGCAAGCGCGACGCCGAGCCCGGGCAGGGGGCCATCCTCGAGGACGCCGGGCGCAGCTCCGGCTCTGCCCGCGTCTCCTGGCCTCATCCGACCCATCGAGGAGGAGACCATGAACAGCAGCCCGCACGTCGTGAGCGACGTGCGCATCCGGTGATCCGGCCTTTGCCGCGACGCCGCCCGGGCCCTCCGCCCGTCGGGCGTGCCCGTGTTTTCGGCACCGGACGCAGTGATGGCCGCCCGAGGCGGGCTGTGTCCTCCCGGGCGGCCAGCACAGCGGTGAGGTCAGTGGCTGGCGAGTTCGCCGGTGAGCTTGCCGTGGAGGTCGGCGCTGGGGTCGTTGAGGCCGGTGATCTCCACCGTCTTGCCGCGCTGGGCGTACTTGGTCTCGATCGCGTCCAGGGCGGCGACGGAGGAGGCGTCCCAGACGTGTGCCGCGCTCAGGTCGATGACGACCCTGTCCGGGTCGGTGACGTAGTTGAACTGGCCGACGAGGTCGTTGGAGGAGGCGAAGAACAGCTCACCGGTCACCGAGTACACCACCGTGGCGTTGTCGGGGTCGACGACGGAGGTGACGTTGGCGAGGTGGGCGACGCGCTTGGCGAAGATGACCATCGCGGTGATGGAGCCGACGACGACGCCGATGGCGAGGTTGTCGGTGGCGACTACGCAGCTCACCGTGATGACCATGACGGCGATCTCGCCCGTCGGCATCCGCTTGAGGGTCTTGGGGGCGATGGAGTGCCAGTCGAACGTCGCGAAGGACACCATCACCATCACCGCGACCAGGGCCGCCATGGGGATGCCGGAGACGACCGGGCCGAAGACGATGCACAGCACCATCAGGAACGATCCCGCCAGGAAGGTGGACAGGCGGGTGCGGGCTCCGGACACCTTCACGTTGATCATGGTTTGGCCGATCATGGCGCAGCCGCCCATGCCGCCGAAGAAGCCGGTGACGATGTTAGCGATGCCCTGGCCGATCGACTCCCGGGTCTTGGAGGAGTGGGTGTCGGTGATGTCGTCGACGAGCTTGGCCGTCATCAGCGACTCCATCAGGCCCACCAATGCCATCGCGAGCGCGTAGGGGGCGATGGTGGTCAGGGTGTTCATGGTGAACGGCACGTCCGGCAGGCCCGGCACCGGCAGGGAGGAGGGCAGTTCGCCCTTGTCGTCGACGGTCGGCACGGCGATGCCGGCGGCGACCGTGATGACGGTGAGGATGACGATCGACACGAGCGGGGCCGGGATCACGGTGGTGATCTTCGGGAAGAACACCATGAGCGCGAGGCCGCCGATGATCAGTGGGTAGACGGGCCAGGGCACGTCATGCATCTCGGGTACCTGGGCCATGAAGATCAGGATGGCGAGGGCGTTGACGAAGCCGACCATCACGCTGCGCGGCACGAACCGCATCAGCTTCGCCACGCCGAGCGCGCCGAGGACGATCTGGATGACGCCGGCCAGGATGACGGCGGCCACGAGGTAGCCGAATCCGTGCTCGCGGTTGAGCGGGGCGATGACCAGGGCGACTGCGCCGGTGGCGGCGGAGATCATCGCGCGTCGGCCGCCGACGAGGGAGATGGTCACGGCCATGGTGAACGAGGCGAACAGGCCGATCGCGGGGTCGACCCCGGCGATGATGGAGAAGGAGATCGCCTCGGGGATCAGGGCGAGGGCGACGACCAGGCCGGCCAGGACCTCGGTGCGCCAGACCTTCGGATTGTTCAGCCAGTCGGGACGCGGGCCGCGCAGACGCGCGGCCGGGGACAGGGCGGATGTAGGCAAGAAAGCGGCTACCTGTCGTGCTTGGGCAGACCCCGCCGACGGGCAGGGGTGTGCGGGAGGGCGCGGAAGGCCGGGCCGGCATCCCGCGGACGGCCCGCTCAGCGGGCCGGAAGTCTGTCATGACGGAGAGGCAAGCGCGGCCGCGTACGCGGCCGGGGCTCTCGTCAGGGGTGAAGCGTCACGGCGGGCAGGCAGCGGCGCAGGACCATGAACACGCGCATGCATGTCTCCCGCAAGGATCGAAGATCTCGCCGGGGGCACCATCGGCCCTGGCACGGCAGCGGGCCGGACTCGAAGCCCGCGCCGCACAGCGGAAGCCGGCGGGCGGCCGTCCCTCAACATCAGCAACTCTACCCTAACGTTAGAGTAGAGGTTGGCGGGGCCGACGGGACGCGGCGGCAGGGACGACAAGGGTGAGGACCACGGGCGTGGACAGCAAGCACATGCAGATCGGCGAGGTCGCCACACGGACCGAACTGTCCCTGCGCACCATCCGGCACTACGAGGAAACCGGCCTGGTCATCCCCTCCGCCCGCTCCCAGGGCGGCTTCCGCCTCTACACCGAGGCCGACATCGCCCGCCTCATGGTCATCCGCCGCATGAAGCCGCTCGGCTTCACCCTGGACGAGATGCGCGACCTCCTGGACGCCACCGACCGCCTCGACTCCAACGAGCCGGCCGACATCGACGAGCGGGAAGCACTCCTGAAGCGGATAGGGACCTACGAGCAGGGCGCCGCCCGTAAGATCGAGGACCTGCGCGTCCAACTGGCCCGCGCCGAAGACTTCGCGGCCAACCTCCGCGCCCGGCTCGGGGCCGCCCGCCATCAGCAGGACGCCTCAGCCTCCGGGGTGAGCTGGGCGCGTGTGAAGCGGGCGGCCAGGTAGGTGCCGGCGAAGATGCCGAGGATCTTGCCCGCGACCAGGCCGACGATCACCCCGAGGGGGTTCAGGGGTGGTGAAGACCTTGCCCAGCGCGTCGCCGGAGACGCTGCCCCCGGCAGCGAACAGGGCGAACAGCGACACACAGATCCCGGCGGACACGGGGTGCAGCAGATGCCCGGTGCGTGCCCCGGGTGACTCCTGTTCGCCCTCGTCGCGGGTGGCGCGCAACATCAGGCCCATGGCGACACCCTTCTTCGCTGCCCACCATCACGGCCCTCGCGTCTACTTCTTCTTTGGCGACCCGGACTCGCGCAGCACCTACGTTCTGGACAGAACGGCACCCACGCCCGCCGCGGCCGCTCGCGATGGTCGGCGGGCCGTGACGGGCGTGGACGCCGTGAGCGTCAGCGGACCGTGCCGAAGTCCTGCGTCCAGTAGTTGCCGGGCTGCGCCACCCCCACACCGATCTCCTTGAAGCCGCAGTCCAGGATGTTGCGCTTGTGACCGGCGCTGGCCATCCAGCCCGCCATGACCTGCTCGGGCGTGGAGTACCCGTACGCGACGTTCTCGCCGTAGGTGCTCCAGAGGTAGCCCGCGCGCGTGATCCGCTGTCCCGGGTCGGACCCGTCGGAACCGGTGTGTGACATGGTGTTGTGGCTCGCCATGTCCGCGCTGTGAGCCTGGGCGGCCTGCGAGAGCTTGGCGTTCAGAGTGACCGGGGAGCAACCGACCTTGGCGCGCTCACTGTTGACCAGGGCGACCACGCGGGCGACGGCGGCGGACGCGGGGGTCGCCGTGCCGGCGGCGGGGGCCGTGGTGGCGGGCGGCTTCGGTGCGGCGGTCGTCGTCGAGGGGGGTGCGGCGGTCGGCTTCGATGCGGCGGTGGTCCTCGTCGCGGCGGGCAGGGCGGTCGTCTTCGAGACGGGCGCCTTGGGCTTCTCCGGGGCGGGCGCCGCAGTCCCGGGAGAGATCGTCGGCGAGGCCGAGGGCGAAGCCGTCGCCGTGGGCTTCGCGGTCCGGATGTCCCGCCCCCGGTGCCCGTCCCAGGACGTCTTCCTCCCGTCCGTCCGGTCTCCGTTCCAGGACGCCTTCCTCCCGTCCGTCCAGGGACCGCTGGACGTGGCAGTGATGGTCTCCGCTCCTCCGTCGCCCATGCACGCCATGGCGGCCGACGGCACCGCCACCGCGCCCATCGCCAGGACGGCGACGGCTATGGGCCGGCGGCGCGTCTTCCTGCGGTGCTTCCGTTGGTTCCTCATGCGGACCTCGTTCGGTCGACTCTCCTTGCGCCTCCGGCGGGCTCGGTTTCGCACAGACACTGCGCTTGACCTGCGGGGACGCCTTGCGGAGCCGTCATTGTTAAAAGCCGCGCGAGGGCACGGCAACGGGGGCTTCCACTACCTCGCCTAGTAGGCGAGGGCGCCCCTTGAATCCGGCCCGGGATTGTGCCGGGCCGCCGCGCCGGACGCCGACGGCGCCTCACACTCCGTCAGAAGGACGGCAGAGGCGGTCCGGCGGCTCGAGGCCGGTGCCCCGGGCCGGTGACCCCGGCCGGGGTGCCGCGTATGCCTGCTTCCATATGCCAGATCCGCCTATGTCGGCCACACGCCACGTACTATCGCGGCACGTTGATGGGGACCGGGCACGTGAGGGATGTCACTGACTCTCCCCACAACCCTTTCGGTGCCCGGCGTGCGGGGCGATGCGGTCAGGCATCGGTGACCATGCGCAGGAGCGCGTCGAGGCCGTCGGCGTCGATGCCGTGGAAGAGGGCCACGGCTTCCTCGTCGCCGACGCCGGCCGGGGTGAAGCCGCGGGACCATTCGACCCGGGACGTCTCCGGCTCGCAGGGCACCTCGTGGACGGTGAGGGTGGAGCGGTAGCCGGTGACGGGGAACGGGGCGTCGAGGCAAACCGGACCAGGTGTCGGCGGTGACCACGCCAGAATCACGGTGCGGGCGTCCAGATGCCACCGCATTCCGACGATCGCTGAACATGAACCATGCACAGCGCAGATGACACAACCTGATCACCAACGCCGCTACCTGACAAAGCTGCACTTCGGAAGACCACCATCGGCCCGGTCCCGTGATCGTCACCGCCACCGAGGCACGCGTACGGCAACGCCCTGCACCCCGCAGAAGCGCCGCACCGCGACCTCGCCGTTCTCCCCGACCGGAGCGCTCCAGCGTGACCGCCCGGCAGGTAGACGTGGTTGTCGCAGCCCCCTGCGGCACCAGCACAGTTGGTAAGCGCGCTGTCTCGGAGTCGGGTTACACAAGGCGGCGGCGCGAGGGTGCGCTTTCTGCCAAACGAGGCAGAGCCTTTCCTTGGAGACGCGGTACCGCGAGGACTGCCGTCGGCGCGAGCAGGTCGACGCGCTCGGTGGAGCGCATCACCAGGCGTCATTGGCGGACAGCAGGAACAGCCGGCGCACGTGGTTTGTCTCCGCAGACATCGTGTCCCCCGCACGTCGTGTCGCTTTCCACCAGGGCCCGAGCCCCTGGTGAGTGTCGCGCAACTACGGGTCGTCGTGTCCGTATCCGCGCTGTCGCCTGCGGCGGACATCACGTCGCGCCGAACCCAGCAGCCGAGGAGGTCTCTACGGGTGGGACGCGCCCAGGTGGTTGATCTCATGGGCCACTGACATACCGCGGATCGTCGAGTACGACACACTATGACGAACTCGGCCACGGTCGTGGCCGTCAGCAGGCGCGACCCGGCACAGCGCCGTACAAACGCGGCCCCGACACACAGGTGCGGACACAGAAGCCGCCGCCGTCCTGCGTGAGATCCGCGCTGCCGCCCCGCCATCAGCCATCCCGCCGTGTGGGCACAATGCTGCCCCCGCCACGACCGCCAGCTCACCCATGACATCTCGATCTTCGTTGTCGTACCCCGCCCCTATGCTCCACGCCATGACACCCCAGAACCCCGTCTCCGCCGACGCATCCGGCGTCCATCCTCTGATCGGCGAACTGCGCGGCCTGGTCGCCACCGCCACCCCCGCACGCGCGCGCAAGGCGATACGTGAACTGCTCACCGTTCACGACGACGGGGCCGCCCTCGACCTCGCCGCCCGTTTCGCGCCCACCGCCGCCTACGCCGGCGACCTCCTGCTGCGCGAACTGCCCCGCGCCGCCGACCCGGACCGCTTCTGCGAACTCCTCCTCGCACCCGCTTTCGCACGTGAGGGCCGCACCGAGCTGCGGCTGCGCCGGATCGAGTCGCTGCGCGGTCTGCGCCACCTGACCATGCTCCGCAAACTCCACGTGGACCGATGCAAGGAGGTCACCGACCTCGGCGACCTTGCCGCGCTCACCGGCCTCACGGACCTCGATCTCACCGGCTGCGCCGGGATCTCCGACCTGGCCCCGCTGAGCACCCTGACCGCGCTCACCCGGCTCAATCTGCACCGTTGCCGTCAGGTCACCGACATCCGCCCACTGTTCACCCTGAGCGTCCTGCGTGAACTGGACCTCAGCATGACCAAGGTGTGCGATGTCACCGGACTGCCCGCGGCCCTTCCTGACCTGCGCACCCTCACCATGCGCGGCTGCCGTTCCTTCCGCGAGGCCCGACAGCTCGGGGGACTGACCCGCCTGACCACGCTGGACCTCGGCTGGACCGGGCTGCGCAACCTCAAAGGTCTCACGGCGTTACCCGCCCTCACCGAACTCGACCTCAGCAGTTGTGCCTCGCTGACCACCCTGGAGGGCATTCACGCGCTGACCGGCCTGACCGAGCTGCGGATCACCGACTGCCGCAAGCTGGCCACCCTCACCGGCCTGGGAGCCCACCCGGGCATGGCCGAACTGACGGTGGACGGCTGCTCCGCCCTGCGCGACGTACGCGGCCTGGCGGCTCCGACCGGCCTCACCTCTGTCTGTGTCAAGGACTGCGCACATCTCACCACCCTCGAAGGGCTGCAGGGCTCACCCATCGAAAAGTTCCGCGCCCTGGACTGCCCGGCCCTGGCCGACCTCTCCGCCCTGGCGCACCTCCCCAGGCTCCGCGACTTCGACGCGCTCCGTCTGGACGCGCTCACCGACCTCTCACAGCTGCCCGACATGCCTCTGATGGACCGCATGCGGTTCATCGGGTGCCCGTCCCTGCGCACCTTGGACGGCATACGTGCCTACCCCTTGCTGCGGAGGCTGACGATCACGGGCTGCCACGCTGTGAAGTCGGTACACGGCATCGGGCACCTGCCTGCCCTGAGCGAGCTGGAACTTCGGGAAGTGCCCCTGGTCACGACGCTGGGGGAGAAGGGCGGGCTGCCGGACGCCGACCTGCTGGTGCTGCACGGCTTTCCGCTGCTGACCGACATCGGCGCACTCGCCGGATCACACGTCTCCCGGCTGGAACTGATGGACCTGCCCCTGGTGCGAAGTCTGGCGTTCCTGGAGGCGAAGCCCGAACTGAAGAGGCTGAACCTGGTCGGCTGCCCCCAGGTGTCGGATCTGCCCGCCCAGGTGACCCACCTGGAGGCGTGCGCAAATCCCTGGCCGGACCTCTCCCCTCTCAAGCGGCTCACCGCCCTGACCACGATGGCCCTGCGGCTGGGCCACCTGACCGACATCGGTGGGCTCGGCGCCTTCCCGGAACTGGAGCGGCTCAGCCTCCAGGGCTGCGACCGGGTGGAGGACTGGACGCCCCTGCTGGAGGTGCCCCGGCTGCGAGAACTGCAACTGACGGAGCACCGCAGAGACGACCGGGCGTTGACCCCCGTGCTCCAGCGGCTGCTGGCGGACGGAGTGACCCAGGCCGCCTGGAACGCGCGCTGGTGAGGCGGAGTCAGAACCCTGTTGATCACCCGATGGTGATCACTCCGCCGGCCCCCACGCGAACCGCCGCGAGGGAGGAACGACTCCAGTCGATCCCACTCCGCATGGGTCAGATCCTCACGGGCCGTACCGCCCGCCTGAGTCGGGTGTTCAGCGCGTGGGAGTCAGTTCTGCCGCCTGCTGCGGCTGCTCCTCCACGTGCGCCTCAGGCCCGCCGAACCATGCCACCGCGACCGCGCCTGCCACCGCCAGGACGAAGCCGAGCATCGCCATCCAGGCGAGACCAGCCCGTGAGGCGTCGCCGAGCCAGAGCACGCCGATTGCGCCCGGCAACACGGTCTCGCCGACGACCAGGGCCGCCGTGGCCCCGTTGACCGAACCGATCTGCAAGGCGACGGTGTGCAGGTACATCCCACCCACGCCGGCCGTCACGATCGCGTACAGGGCGGGATCCGTCAGCATGGCGGCCGGATCGAAGGGGGTCACGCCGTTCAGGACACGGACGCCCACGCCGAGCGCGCCGAAACCGAGTCCGGACAGCAGTCCGGCAAGGATCGCGGCGCGGGGACCGAGGAGGCGTACCGCGAGCGTGCCGCCCACGATCAGAGCAAGCGAGATCGCCAGGAGCCACCAGTGCGTGGCGATCGGGATGCCGTGTCCACTGCCCTCCTCCCCCGCCGCCGTCGCGAGCAGAACGAGCGCCACACAGACCACGCCGACGGACGTCCACTCGGCGCGAGTCAGCCGGATGCGGAGAAGCCTGACGCTCAGCACGGCGGTGATGATCAGGTTGGCGCTGATCACGGTTTGCGACAGGAACAGGGGAAGTAGCCGAGCAGCGAGTGCGCCCAGTGCGAAGCCCACGAAGTCCAGGACGGTACCGACGACGAATTCCCAGGTCATCGCGGCCTTCGCGGTGGAGGAGAGGCTGGGCCCCCCGTACTGGGTGCAGGCAGTGGTGGCCGCACCGCTCCGCGCGGACCTGCGGGACCCGATGGCTTGCAGGACTGAGCCTGTGCCGTAACAGACGGATGCCGCAACGGCGGTCAGCAAGCCGATCAACACGATTCGCTCCGTTCCTGATGGGCACCGACTCAGCGCCATCTCGGTTGACGAGACGGTTTATGACCATGGAGCGTTGCCTCGCTGTCAGCTTCGCCGCCCGCCCGTTCCGTAACCGGGGTGGCGGCGAGACGGAGGCCGTCATGCGGGTCGGCACGATCAGCACCGTTCCTTGCCAACGCCTTGCCGACAGCTTGGTATGAGAACAAGGGCATGCCGGGCAGGCGAGGAGGTATGACACGGAACGATTCGCATGGCACACAGGGCACCGCGCTTCTGTCTGACCCTCTGCGCAACAAGGGGACCGCGTTCAGCGCGACGGAGCGAGCGGAGTTCGGCCTTGACGGGTTGCTGCCGTCCGCGGTGGAGACGCTGGACGACCAGGCCGATCGCGCGTATGCGGCGTTCGTCGGCTACGACAAGCCGCTGAACCGGCACATCTACCTGCGCCAGCTCCAGGACACCAACGAGGTGCTGTTCCATCGGCTGGTCACCCGCCACCTGGAGGAGATGCTGCCCGTCGTCTACACCCCGACGGTCGGGGAGGCATGCCGCCGCTTCAGTGAGATCTACCGCCGCCCACGGGGGCTGTTCCTGTCGTACGAGGACCGGCACCGTTTCCGGGAGATCCTGCGCAACCGCCCGCACAAGGACGTGGACGTCGTCGTCGTCACCGACGGCCAGCGCATTCTCGGCCTGGGCGACCAGGGGGTTGGCGGCATGGGTATCCCGATCGGCAAGCTGAGCCTCTACACGGCGATCGGGGGCATCCACCCCGCTCGTACGCTGCCGATCCTGCTGGACGCCGGGACGGACAACGAGGAACTGCTCGACAACCCGCATTACCTGGGCCGCCGCGCGCGCAGGGTGACCGGGGCCGAGTACGACGAGCTGGTGGAGGCGCTGGTCGCGGCCGTGGAGGCCGAGATGCCGGGGACTTTGTTGCAGTGGGAGGACTTCGCCACGGCACACGCCCGGCGCATTCTTACCCGCTACCAGGACCGGCTGCTGACCTTCAACGACGACATCCAGGGCACCGCGGCCGTCGCGCTCGGCGCACTGACGACGGCCGTGCGGGTGACGCGGACCCGGCTCGCCGACCAGCGGATCGTGATCCTCGGCGCGGGTTCCGCCGCGGTCGGCGTGGCCGACATGATCCGCAGCGCTCTGGTCGACGACGGTATGCCGCAAGCGGAGGCCGCCTCCCGATTCTGGTTCGTGGACGTCGATGGGCTGCTGACCGGCTCCCGTGACGGCTTGACCGACGAGCAGCGGGTCTACGCCCGCGATGACGAGCAGGAGTCGTACAGCCTGGCCGAGGTGGTGGACCGGGTCGAGCCGACCGTGCTGATCGGGCTCTCCACTGCGCACGGCGCCTTCACGGAGGAGATCGTGCGGCGGATGGCGGCCTCCTGCGAGCGCCCGGTGATCTTCCCACTGTCCAACCCGACCTCCCATGCCGAGGCCGACCCCGCCGACCTCGTGCGCTGGACGGACGGCAAGGTTCTGGTCGCCACGGGTTCCCCGTTCCCGCCGGTGACGGTGGACGGCCGCGAGGCGCCGGTCGCCCAGGCGAACAACGTGTACGTGTTCCCCGCCATCGGCCTGGCGGTCACCGCAAGCCGGGCCACCCGGGTCACGGACCGCATGATGGTGGCCGCCGCCCGCGCGGTCGGTGACTGCGCCGCCCGGTTCGCCCCCCAGGACAGTGAGGCCCCCGTGCCCCTGCTGCCGCCGCTGCGGGAGATGCGGGACGCTGCCCGGGAAATCGCGATGGCCGCAGCGACAGCGGCGGTACAGGACGGCGTCGCCCCGAAGGCCACACAGGAGGAACTGCGCACGGCTGTCGAGGCTGCCCAATGGAGCCCTGAGTACGCACGGTGACAGGCTGCCCCCGGCAGAGCGGACACGCGGTAGCGCGCCCCCTTCTTCGCGAGTCGGCCAGTCGCCCGGCGAGCCCGTACACGGTTGGCGCTCGTCGAGGGCTCGGACGCTGTGCAGGGCAGCACTGCCGGTGAAGGCGTCGGTGAGCCAGTACCACCGACATGGCTGCTCCAGAGCGCCCTGGCGCCGGGGCCAACCCCGATGTACTGCGTACGCGAGCGGCTGCGGGAAGCTGCCGCACCTGGCAGCCACGATGTGACCCGCAGCGCACGATGGCGCGACATGGACGCGCGAGGAAGTTTGGTGGTGAAAGCGCGTCGAGTGCCCGCAGAGGCAGTGGAGAAACCAGGGAAACCGGCCGCGTGTTCTTTGATTCCCCGGGCACAAGGAGCAACGGAGGTTGATTACTATGGTTCCCCTGCTTCTCGTTCTTCTGTTGGCTCTGATCCTCTTCGGCGCGGGTTTCGCGCTGAAGGCACTGTGGTGGATCGCAGTGATCGTGCTGGTGGTGTGGCTGCTGGGCTTCGTGATGCGCAGCGCGGGCACCGGCGGCCGCAAGGGCCGCTGGTACCGCTGGTAACCCCACCACACCAGTAACCGGCCCTGTGGGCCCCGGGAACACCCGGGGCCCACAGCCATGTCCCACCTCAGGACATCCCTTCGGACAAACCGTGTAACCACCACCTTCACCGGGCACCAGACTCCATAGCTGGGGCCCGGTGAAGCAGCGGAACCTGCCCTCCAACCACCGGACCCCAGCGGCACCCGCGCCTCGCACCGGCCGGCCGGGCGCGGCCGGCGGCCGTGCTGCCGGCCCGGCCGCCCAGCAGACGCCGCGTCGTCGGGCCGTACGGGTCTCGCGTCCTTCAACGGGGACAGCCCCGCCCGGTGAGGCCTCACGTACTCGTCACCCCTGCGCGCCTTCCCATGGAGTGGCGGGTATACGAACCCGGATTTTGTTGACGTTGCAAGCGCCATGCGCTTGCGTGGGGTCAGGACACCGACTCCGTGCGTGGCTCGCCGGAGGAAGAACAAGGTGGTCACATGCACGTATCCCCCCTGGCCGTCTCCCAGCACACCACTCCAGCCGGCGTGCACGTCCTGACGCTGCGCGGAGAGATCGACTACAACAGCGTGGCCTTCGCGGGCTGGGCGTTCGACAGCGGCGCAGGCGACCGATGCGCCCCCTGCACTGTCATCGACTTCGAAAACGTCACGTTCATGGACTGCAGCGGCATCTCCTTCCTCATCCGCGCCCATCGTGCCGCCCAGATGAGCGACGGCTGGCTCCGCCTGGCCAGCGTTCCCCCGCCCGTGCGGCGGCTCCTGCACCTTGTCGGCCTGGACGACCTCATGCCGATGTACCCCACGCTCGAGGCCGCCCTCCCCTGCTGAAGAGTCCCGGCCAGGGGCCGACAAACTGCACGAGTCGCGGTCCCCGAGCAGGGACAAGACCCACGAACTCCCGTCCCGGCTCAGGGACACGCGTACGGGAGCTCGCTCCCCCGTTCCTCGCTCCGTGCAGATCCACGCCCGACCGGATCCGCCTGGGGTGACTGCTTGTCAGCGGCGGGCGGTGCCGCTGCTGGGTGTGTCGGTCAGGGCGATACGGGCCGTGATGCATTTGCCGACCGGCTGCTGCTCGACGAAGAGGGCTTCGGTGATGGCCTTGACGATCTCCAGTCCGTGCTGGCCGATCCGGCCGGGATCGGCGACCCGGGCCGCCGGCACCGTGGGGTCGCTGTCCCACACGACGACGTTCACGACGCGGGCGGTGATGCGCAGTTCCACCAGGACCGGGCCGGGGGCGTACTTGAGGGCGTTGGTGACCAGTTCACTGACCACCAGCTGGGTCAGGTCCCTCGTGCGGGCGGGCACCGACAGGGGGTAGTCGGCTTCGGCCTGGTCGAGGAAGGCGAGGGCGTGCCGACGGGCGTCTGCGATGCAGCCGTCGCCTCCGCTGAGGGCGTAGTCGGCGCGTATCAGGTACTCATCCGGCGCCGGACCGCCGTCATCGTCGTCATGGGATGCCTCTGGCGTCGCCCTCATTCACCGTTCACGAGCGCGCCACTACCCCCGATCCCGTCATCCATGTCAGAGGCATGTTATTCGGCGCGGTCACCTGCGTGCATGGGGTCCGGGCGGTGGGGCAGAATCGTCCGTGCACCCCGTATCCCGGGGCAGGCCCAAGCGCAGTCGAGGAGACGGTGAGCGACATCGAGCAAGCGGACCGGCCGGACCGGTTCTCCGCCGAACACCGCTTGGTCGGCGGCGTGCGCGTCGTCCAGTCCGGGGCAGGCGTACTGGAAACGTCGCCCCTGTATGGAGACCCGGAATGACGACCTCCCGCGCGCAGTGGCCCCTGCCCGCGGCGAAGAGCCCCGGAGGCTGACTGCCCCACCCCTGCTCACGCGCGTCTCCCTCGCGCGGGACTGGCCGATCAACGGTGTAACCAGACCGGAAGGCTGGCTGGAGTCGCTGAGGGAGTACAACGTCCCGAGTGCCACCGCCTCCTGGCCGTTATCGCGTTTCCGGTGATGTGGCGGCCACGCGGGTGGTGGTGCGCTTGTCGACCGCCGAGATCAGCGGCTGTCTTCGCTGCCAGCTACGACCGGTGACGGTGGTGTTCAGCCCGAAAGGGCCATTCCGCCGAGACTGACGGTGCTCTGGCTCGGTGTCAGGGACAGATGGGCGGTGATCCGTTTTCCCGTTTCGCGAAGTGCCACGACGACTCTGTCGCTGACCGTGTGCACCAGGTGCATCCCATGGCCGCCGATGCGGCGCGGGTCAGCCGTCCTCGCCGTCGGCTTCTCGGTGGAACTGTCCCACACGGTGATCGTCAACTCGTCGCTGGACAACTGCAAGGTCATCCCACAGGGGCCCGGAGCATGCAGAAGGGCGTTGGTGACCAGCTCACTGGCGGCGAGTTCGGCGTCGGCTGCCAGGGCAGTCGGCACTGCTGTGCGGCCGGTTCGCGGGGCGTGGCCGAGGAAGGCGCGCAGGGCCTGGCGGGCGTCTGCGGCGCGGGCCGCGCCATCCCCCCAGATCGCGCCGTAGCGCAACGGATCGCCCTCATCCTTACCCTGCTCATCTGCCGTCTGCTTCCTCAGCGGGATGACCATACGGTGCTCTTTCGTCGCATTCACGCTCTTCGGTGTTTTTGACTTCTCCGTTCTGTCGCGTACCCGGATGCCTGCCACACACACCGCTCCCGACACCGCCATCTGATGGCACGCTCTGTGGATCAGGGCTGGGTAGCGGCGTCGCTGTCGGGGTGGAGGGAGAAGATCTGGTCGAGGCCGACGATACGCAGCACGCGCAGGGTATGGGCAGGAACTGCGGCGAGGGCGATGTCGGCCTGGGCGGCGTGGGCGAGATTGCGGGCGGCGATCAGGGCGCTGATGCCGCTGGAGTCGCAGAATTCCAGGCCTGCCAAGTCCAGGACGAGGCGCTGTCCTGGCTGTAGAAGGATCGTCGTGAGCAGGTCCGGCAGTTCGGTGGCGTTGGTGTAGTCGAGTTCGCCGAGGATCTCCAGAACGGGACCGGTCATGGCGTCTCGGGTGGTGATCTTCAGCGGACTCATTCGGTGTCTTTCGTCCTCGGGTCGGGGGTGGATGTGGGGATGCCGAGGGCGAGCAGGGCGGTGTCGTCGTCGAGGCCGTCGCCGAACTCGTCCAGCAAGCCGGTCAGGGCCTGGATGAGGGCATGCGGGGGCTTGTCGGCGTGGCCGGCTGTGAAGTCCCGCAGGGCCTCGTCCCCGTACAAGGTGGTGCGGTCTTTGCCGGTGCGGGCCTCGGTGAGGCCGTCGGTGTAGAGAAGGAGGGTCTCGCCGGGGGCGAGGACGGCGGTGGCGGTGGCGAAGCGCGCGTCGGGCAGGGCGCCGACGAGGAAGCCGCCGGGGGTGGGCAGGAAGTCGGCTGTGCCGCCGGCCCGCAGTACGAGCGCCGGGGGGTGGCCGCCCGCAGCGAGTCGGACGGTGACCTGCCCGGTGACTGGATCGGGGTCGAGGGTGCCGAAGATGACGGTGCAGTAGCGCGGATCGCCGCTGCCTGCGTAACGCTCGTGGAGCACCCTGTTGAGCGTGGTCAGGGCGGCGACGGGGTCGGGGTCGTGCACAGCGGCGGCGCGCAGGGTGTAGCGGGTCAGAGAGGTCACGGCGGCGGCTTTGGGGCCCTTGCCGCACACATCCCCGAGGAAGAACGCGAAGCGCTTGTTGTCGACGGGGAAGAGGTCGTAGAAGTCGCCGCCGAGCCGGTCGGGGGAGGCTGTGCGGTAGTGGACGGCCGCCTCTACTCCGGGCACGTGGGGCAGGGTGGCGGGCAGCAGTGACTGCTGGAGCACCGCGAGGGCGTCCTGCAGCCGGGCGCGGTCGGTCTCGGCCTGTCTGCGTGCTTCGTCGGCGGCTTTCCGGGCTCGCAGGAGTTCCTGCTCGTAGGCGCGGCGGTCGCGGGCGTCGAAGACGGTGGTGCGGATGAGTAGCGGCTCGCCGGTACCGCCGTGCTTGACCACGGAGGAGACCAGTACCGGTATCCGGGCACCGCCGGCCTGTTTGATCTCCAGGGCGATGCCGCCGAGCTTGCCCTGCATGCGCAGCAGCGGCGCGAAGTGCGTCTCGTGGTACAGCTTGCCGCCCACGGTCAGCAGGTCGGTGAACCGCATCCGGCCCACCATCGCCTCCCGCTCCAGGCCGAGCCAGTCCAGCAGTGTGATGTTGATCTTCGCGATGGTGCCGTCCATGAGTGTGGACAGATACCCGCACGGCGCGTTCTCGTACAGTTCCTCGGCGCTGTCCTCCAGCAAGGCGGCGAACACCGCATTCGCTGTTTTCTCCTTGCTTGTGCCGTGCGGGTCGGGCTGCTGCCCGGTGCGGCACATCAGTGCAGGCCCGCCAGGAAGCCGGTGATTGCTTCGTTGGTGGCCTCGGGCGCGGACAGATGCGGGCAGTGCCCGGTCGCGTCGAGCGTAACCAGCTTCGAGCCGGGGATCGCCTGGTGGACGAAGGCGCCGACCTCGCGGGGGGCGATGACGTCCTGGGTGCATTCCAGCACCAGCGTCGGCACCCGCACGCTCTTCAGGTCGTCTCTGGAGTCCGACAGGAACGTGGTCCGGGCGAAGACGCGCGCCATGTCCGGGTCGGTGGCGCAGAAGCTGTTCGTCAGCTCCTCACCGAGCTCGGGCCGCTCCGCGTTCCCCATGATCACCGGAGCCATCGCCGCCGACCAGCCCAGATAGTTCGACTCCAGTGAGGCCAGCAGCTCGTCGATGTCCTCCGCGCTGAACCCGCCCCGATAGCCCTCGTCGTCGATGTAGCGAGGAGACGGAGCGACCATCACCAAGGCGCCGATGCGCTCCGGAGCCCTGTCGGCGGCCAGCACCCCGATCATCGCGCTGACCGAGTGGCCCACGAACACCGCGTCGCGCAGGTCCAGCGCCTCGCACACCTCCACCACGTCCCGGGCGTAGCCGCCGAGCGAGGCGTAACGGTCATCCGAGAAAGCGGACGGCTCAGCACGGCCCGAACCCACGTAGTCGAAGAGCACTACCCGGTAGTCCTCGACCAGAGCCGGCACCGTCAGCCGCCACATGTTCTGATCACAGCCGAACCCGTGAGCCAGCACCACCGTCGGCCCCTGCGGGTTACCGGTGACAGTGACGTTGTTCCTGCGATCGATATCCATAGCCGCAACTCTCTCAGGCTGCGCCCACCAGTCCTGCACAGCCCCTCAGCACCCCCCACCCTGCGCAGCTTCTTCACAAACCCACGCGGGGGCGCCGCAGACAGAACTCGAGGGAGCCTGCGCAGCGGTGCCGGCGCAGCACTCCTGGGCGATTCGCCCCCGCCGAAGAAGTAGGCATGAAGGTGGGGAGAAGGGGTAGACGCGACCGTGGCAGCAGGGGCGACAGGGGAGGGACACATGGTTACGGATACGGCAATGACGACGGCGGAGGCGCAGTGCGCTGAACTGCCGGAGGTCCCGGACCCCTCGAAAGTCGCTCCGAAGGACGCGCGTGAGCTCACCCGCCTGTTCTTCCAGCAGCTCACGGTGCTGGAAGAGGGCACGCCGGAGCACCAGTACGCGCGCAACACGCTGATCGAGATGAACATCTCCCTGGTCCGCTACGCGGCCTCCCGCTTCCGCAGCCGGGACCCGGAGGAGATGGAGGACATCGTCCAGGTCGGCGTGATCGGCCTGATCAAGGCCATCGACCGTTTCGAGCTCTCCCGCGAGGTGGAGTTCACCTCCTTCTCGATCCCCTACATAGTGGGCGAGATCAAGCGGTTCTTCCGGGACACCACCTGGGCCGTGCACGTTCCGCGCCGCCTTCAGGAGGCCCGCGTCCAGCTGGCGCGCGCCACCGAGGAACTGCACAGCCGCCTGGGCCGCACCCCGACCGTGGCGGAGCTGGCCCAGCTGATGAACCTGGAGGAGAAGGAGGTCATCGAGGCGCGGCTGGCCTCCAACGGCTACCGCTCCTCCTCCCTGGACGCCGCCATCAACAACAGCGAGGACGGCGAGTCGGCCCTGTCCGACTTCATCGGCCACGACGACAGCGCGCTGGAACTGGTGGAGGACTTCCACGTACTCGCCCCGATGATCGCCGACCTCGACGAGCGCTCGCGCAGGATCCTGCACTGGAGGTTCGTGGAGGAACTGACCCAGGCCCAGATCGGCGAACGGCTCGGCGTCTCCCAGATGCACGTCTCCCGCCTGCTGTCACGCACCCTGACCCAGCTCCGCGAGGGCATGCTCACCACCCACTGACACCGCCACCTCGCAACGCCCGCCTTGCGTGGCGTGGTGACCCGTGGCGTGGTGACCCCCTCCACCACGCCACCACCCTGCGCGCCGTCGGTCCCGATCGTCCAGCACACCCTCGGGATCGCCGACGCCGGCGACTTCGAGGACCAGCACCAGGTCGTCGTCGCGCAGGGTGGCGGTGTCGTGGTCGTTGTTCCACACGTAGGCGGCGTCGGTCCTCCCGCTGACCGTCGTCATGCGGGGTGGGCTGCGGTAGGGACAGGCGTGACCGTGGGCCTCAATCCGCCTGGAGGAAGGGGTAGTCGGTGTAGCCTTCCGCGCTCGGCGCGTAGAAGAGTTCCGGCCGCGGCTCGTTCTCGGGGTGCCCGTTCTGCCAGCGTTCGACCAGGTCGGGGTTGGCGATCAGGGCCCGGCCGACGACCACGGCGTCGGCGTGGTCGGCCTCGATCCGCTGCATCGCGTCCTCGCGAGTGGTCTGGCCCCCGAGGAAGCCGCTGTTGACGATCAGCTTGCCGTCGAAGCGCCGGCGCAGCTCCTGCACCAGTTCGCCGCCCGGCTCGCTGTGCAGCACGGAAAGGTAGGCCAGGCCCAGCGGGCGCAGTCGGTCCACGAGGGTGCCGTAGGTGGCGAGGACGTCGTCCCGGTCGGTCTCGAAGACGTCGCCGATGCTGATCTCCGGCGAGATCCGCAGCCCGACCCGCTCCGGACCGATGGCCTTGGCGACCTCCGTGACCACGTCGACGACGAAGCCAGCCCGGTTCTGCGGCGAGCCGCCGTACTCATCGGTGCGCTGGTTGGCCGCCGGGGAGAGGAACTGGTGGAGCAGGTAGCCGTTGGCGCCGTGGATTTCCACGCCGTCCGCTCCCGCCTCGACGGCCCTGCGGGCAGCGGTGACGAAGTTCTCCAGGGCTGTCCGGGCCTCTGCGGTGGTCATCGCTTCCGGCGTGGGGAAGGGCTGCTCGCCCTTCTCCGTGAACACCTTGCCGTCGATGGCGGTCGCACTGGGAGCCAGGACGCGCCGGCCACCGTTGATGTCGGGGTGTGCGGCGCGGCCGGCGTGCATGATCTGCATGACGATGCGGCCGCCCTGGGCGTGCACCGCCTCGGTCACCCGCTGCCAGCCGGCCGCCTGCTCCTCGGTGGCGATGCCCGGCTCGCCGACCCATCCCTGCGATGCGTGGTCGGGGTAGGTGCCCTCGGTGATGATCAGTCCGACGCTCGCCCGCTGCCGGTAGTACTCCACCATCAGGTCCCCGGGGATGCCGGAGGTACCGGCCCTGACCCGGGTCAGCGGCGCCATGACGATGCGGTTGGCGAGCTCGATCTTCCCAAGGGTGACAGGGGAGAAAAGCGACGGAGCAGGCGAAAGTTCTGAAGTGTTGACAGGCATGGGCGTCCTCTTGCAATGCGGTGGATAACGGGATGAAGGTCATTTCGCTTCTTCACTGTAGCCCATGTACGCGTGAACGCGAACATGATGTCGGGCGTACCCTTCCTTCATGGCCAGCCGCACGTCGTCCCCCCTTGTCCACCCCGCCGTGGAAGACTTCGACCTCTTCAAGATCATGAGCGCACTGACCGACGAGCTCCGGCTCACCATCGTCGTCACTCTTGCTGCCTCACCCGGTCTGGCCTGCAGTGGTTTCAACCGGGACGTCACCGCGTCCGTGCTCACCCGCCACTTTCGCGTCCTGCGCGAGGCCGGCGTCATCCGGCAGCGCGACGTCGGCACCCGCCGCATCAACACTTTGCGCAAGGAAGAACTGGACCAGCGCTTCCCCGGACTGATCGACCTCGTCCTCAAGGAGAGCGTCGGCCGCGTGGAGCCCTACACCGACTGCGACAGCGCCTGACGCTCCGGGGTGCCCCTCCTTGGACGCGACGAACCAAACCCGCCGCTGCGGCATGACGCACTCATTCGCCCTGGTCAGCCCTGGATCTGGGCGACGAACGGGACCGCCTCGCATCACGGCGTCCGCGGCAAGCAGTCTGCGCCGCTGTCGCGGGTGGCCCGTCCTTCACGGCGCCGTTCCTCACGCTGACGCCCCGCGTCGGTCAGAAACCTTGGAAACGCCAGATCAGGACGGGGTGTGTCGAGCTTGTGCCACGGCATCGGCGACGGCCCGTGGAACGGGTCTCCGTGACCTGGCAGCACCAGGTCCGCGCCAACGAGGTCAATGCCTCCAGCGACATTCACGCCTGCGCCGTGTCGTGCGTGACGCAGTCGCTCGGCCAGGCCGACATGATCGAGGTGGGCGTGGGTGAGGATGACGGCTCGCACGTCCCGCACGGACCGTCCGATGCCATCCAGTGCTGCGGCCGGCCGGCCGTGGTGCGCGGGCAGTCCCGCGTCCACCAGTGTGAGGTCGGCCCCCTCGGCAAGGACGTGAAGGCGGCGGCAAGTGCGGGGAGGGCGAAGGTCTTGATGGTCCCCGTGCGCCCGTTGCCCCGCCCCAGACGGGAGTCCGCGTTGTCGAGCAGGGCGGAGGACGTCGGCCAGGCCAGGTAGCCGAGGCCGAAGTGGATCGGTCCGATCTGTATCGGGACCTGCAGGAGCTGAGGGCTCCCGGTGTAGTGGTAGTCACCGAACGGGAACCCGGCGGAGATGCCGAGGTTCTCGAAGAAGTTGCTGACGACGAAGGTGACCACAAAGAAGGTCATTAACCGGCCCACGCCGTAGCGGCGCATCCCGTGGATGAACGCGAGCGGCCTGGGACACCGCGGCACTCAACGAGACGATGATGACCATCAACATCTTCGGTCTCATCGTCGTGGGACTCCTCGCCCTCGTGAAGATCGCCCGCAGAGACACCGCCCGCACCGCCCCCTGCGACACTCCCGTACGCGACCGGCAGCCGGGCCGTTACGACGGTGCCGACCGGAGCCGCAAAACTCGGCGCAGTCAGGTGTCCAGCTCGCGGCCGGCGTCGATCACGTCGAAGGGCCCCCTGGGCACAACGTCGACTACGTCCCGGGGAAACCGGGCGAGGTCGGGCTGCCCATCCGGAGCGCGTCCGTCGGTGGCAACACCCGTGCCCCCTATCAGTGGTGCCGGGAGTGCGAGGTGAGGGCGTCGAGGTTGATGGTTCCGCACTGCAGTTCCGCGTCGTGGGGTGCGTCGAATCCGGCATTGGCGAGGTTCCCGGCTGCCATGCGTTCGGGCCGCACCGACTTCGGGATCGCGACGATCTCGCGCTGGACGAGCCGGCGAAGGGCGATCTGCGCGACGGACTTGTCGTGGGCGCGGGCGATGTCGCCGAGCACGGGGTTGTCGAAGAAGCCCTGACCGCCTTCGGCGAGCGGTCCCCAGGACTCGTGCTGGACGCCGTACTCACGCATCAGCTTCTGTTCGCCCGCCCGCTGGAAGAACACGTGCGTCTCGATCTGGTTGACGGCGGGGACGATCTCGTGGTGGGTGATGAGGGGTTGTGGAACTTGGTGGCCGACACCACGTTGTCCCTGCGGCCCTTGACCGCCCGTCCGACGATCGCCTCGGACTCGCCGTGCGAGTAGACGTCGGCGGTGTCGATGAAGTTGATGCCGGCGTCCAGCGCGCTGTGGATGATCCGGCTGGACTCGTCGGAGGGCGAGTTGCCCCACGGGCCGAACATCATCGTGCCCAGGCACATCTTGCCGACCGACAGGCCGGTGCGGCCCAGCAGACGGTGCCCCATGCTGGTCACTGCGGCATCCAGATCCAGACCGACGGCCGCCGCTTCGCCAAGATCCGCGGCGACACGGAGCATGTCCGCCTGACGCTGGAAGCGGGGTGACGGATGCGGACGTGTGCACGGCCCACCGAGTGCGCGACAGCGCGCTTAGGGCGGGCAGTCATCGACGCGTTCGCGCAGGGCCCGGTCACGGGGTTCGCGGCCGGCTTGGTGCGCGCTTGACGACGTAGGCGTACTGGTCCGGCCAGCGGGGCTCGACACCGAGCTCGAGAGCGGCGTGCTGCGCCCAGTAGGGGTCGCGCAGCAGTTCGCGGCCGAGCAGGACGGCGTCGGCCTGCCCGGAGGTGACGATCTCCTCGGCCTGGTGCGGGTCGGTGATGATGCCGACCGCGCCGGTGGGGATGCCGGTGGCCTGGCGGGCCTGGGCGGCAAAGGGCACCTGATAGCCGGGCCCGGCGACGATCTTGGCGTCGCGGACCATGCCGCCGGTGGACACATCGAGCAGGTCGACCCCGTGGGCCGTCAGTTCCTTGGCCAGGCGGACGGTGTCCTCACCGGTCCAGCCCTCGCGGCTGTCCTCGGGGTTCTCGGTCAGCCAGTCGGTGGCCGAGGTGCGGAAGAAGACCGGCAGGTCCTCGGGCCACACCGCGCGGACCGCGTCGACGACCTCCAGGGCGAAACGGATCCGGTTCTCGAAGCCGCCGCCGTAGGCGTCGGTGCGGTGGTTGGAGGCCGGGGAGAGGAAGGAGTTGATCAGATAGCCGTGGGCGCCGTGCACCTCGGCCACCTGGAATCCGGCCGCCAGGGCACGCAGGGCGGAGTCGGCGAAGTCGCGTACCAGCTGCTGGATCTCGTCCACGGTCAGCTCGTGCGGGACGGCCAGTCCGTCGTACGCGATCGCGCTGGGCGCCACGGGCTGCCAGCCACCCTCGGTCCCGGGTACGTACCGGTCGGACAGCCAGGGCTTGTCCACCGATGCCTTGCGCCCGGCGTGCGCGAGCTGGATGGCGGGGACGGCACCGTGGGCCTTGATGGCGTCGGTGATGCGGGCGAAGGCCTCCTGCTGGCGGTCGTTCCACAGGCCGAGGTCCCAGGGGCTGATGCGCCCGTCGGGCCGTACGCCGGTGGCCTCGGCCATGACCAGGCCCGCGCCGCCGACGGCACGCGAGGCCAGGTGGGCGAGGTGGAAGTTGGTCGGCGCGCCGGTCTCGGGGCCGGCGGGGGCGGCGGAGTACGTGCACATCGGGGACATCCAGACCCGGTTGGGTATCTGGAGGGAGCGCAGCTTGAGGGGGGTGAACAGAGTGCTCACAGTGGTTCTCTTTCATCGGGGGGCATCGCCGGGCGGGGCAACGCCGGTGATAGGGGGGAATCGAAGTAGGACGTGGACGTTCAGCGCTCGGCGTGGGCCTCCACTGCGTCGGCGATCGGGGTGTCGCCGCTGATGACCTCGACGGTGTGGCCGTCGAGACGGGGCTCGTCGAGCGGTGCCAGCAGGACAGCTGCGACATCGGCCCGCGAGATCGGCCCCGGTCCCGTTCGCCCGGCGAGCGTGGCCCGGCCGGTGCCTGGCTCGTCGCCGAGCAGGCCGGGGCGGTCGATTGTCGTCTTGAGCGCGGTCCGGGATTGGTGTGAGCGGCGGGGTGGTCAGGGGGCCGCGAGCTGCGCGACGGCGTCGGCGACGGGGGTGTCGCCGGAGGTGAGTTCGACGATCACGCGGCTCAGGCGCGGCTCGTGAAGGGCCGCGTCGATGAACGCGGCGACGTCGTCACGGTGCACGTCGCCGTACTCGATGGCGGGCCCGGCGGTGACGCGGCCACTGCCCGGGGTGTCCAGGAGGGTTCCGGGGCGGACGATCAGCCAGTCGAGATCCGTGCGCGCCAGATACACGTCGGCGGTCTTCTTGACCTTGGCGTAGTGCTCGAAACCCTCGCCGGCCTGTCCGTCGCGCAGCGCGTCCGGGAACACCGAGACCAGGACGAACCGAGGTACCCCGGCGGCGGCAGCCGCGTCGGCGGCCTTCTCCAGGCCCTTGCCGTCGATCAGCGTCGTCTTGTCCATGCCGGTGCCGTGTGCACCGGCCGAGAAGACCACGGCGTCATGGCCCTGCATCATCTGCGCGAGGTCGTCGGCCGAGTCGCCGATGAGGTCACCGATCAGCGGAGTCCCCCCGGCTTTTCGCACTGTCTCGCCCTGAGCGGGTCCGCGATGCATCCCGGTCACTGAGTCGCCGCGGGCGGCGAGGAGTTGAGTGAGGCGGTGGCCGACTCCTCCGGCGGCGCCGATCTGGAACACCTTCATGGTCTGGTCCTGTCTCTCAGGTGGGGAAGGGGCGCGGTGTTCGCCGGTCAGGCGGCGAACACCTGCGAGTCGTCGGCGAACGCCTTGAACTCCAGGGCGTTGCCCGCCGGGTCGAGCAGGAACATCGTCCACTGCTCGCCCTTCTGGCCCGCGAAGCGCACGTAGGGCTCGATGACGAAGTCGATGCCTGCCGTTCGAAGCCGCTCGGCGAGTCCCTGGAAGGCGGGGATCGTCAGGATCAGCCCGAAGTGCGGCACCGGGACGTCGTGGCCGTCGACCGGGTTGTGTACGCGCTGGGTGCGCTCCGGTGCGAGGTGGGTGACGAACTGGTGGCCGTGCAGATTCCAGTCCACCCAGGTGTCCGCGCTGCGGCCCTGCTCCAAGCCCAGGACGTCGCCATAGAAGCGGCGTGCTGCGGCCAGGTCGTGGACCGGCACGGCCAGGTGGAACCGCGGGACCGGAGAGTCGAAAACGGTCATGACACTGCCTTCCTGCCGGTGAACGGTGCGGGCCCGGAGCAAGCCCTCCACCTGTTGTCCTAATGTTGACATTGCGACAACAGGTGAATGTTAACATTAAGGCATTGATCGAGGAGGGGTAAACCGGACATGAATGATCAGGGCAAGGTGTCACCGGCTCGCCGTCGAGGCCTGGCCGACGAGGTCGCGGACCGCATCCGCGAGGCCATCTTCAGCGGGGCCTACGCTCCCGGTGAGCAGCTGCGCGAGGTGGAGCTGTCCGGTGAGATGGACGTCAGCCGAGGACCGGTGCGCGAAGCGCTGAAGCTGCTGGAGCGCGAGGGACTGGTGCACTGCGCCTGGCACCGGGGTACGACGGTGACAACGCTGTCCGCCGAGGACGTGACCGATCTCGACAGCCTGCGCGGAGCGCTGGAGGACCTCGCCGTCCGGCAGGTGATCGCCCGAGCCTCGGACGAGGACCTGACGTCTGTCGCGAAGACGGCCGACATGATGGAACGGGCCGTGGACGCGCACGAGATGGTGCGCCTGGACATCGCCTTCCACGACGCGGTGTTCGCCGCCGCAGGACATCAGCGCCTCGCCGACGCCTGGGACGGCATCCGGTGCCAGGTCCACCTGTTCCTGCTGACCCGGATCGGCCGCAGCACCAAGGGTTACCTCGACTGCATCCCGCGCGAGCATCGCGAACTCGTTGCCTCGCTGCGCGCCCGGGACACGGACACCGCTCTCGCCCTCTTCGCCGCCCACCGCCGCCACGCCGTCGACGTCCTCGCCACCACAGCCGACGCGAGCTGAACGCCGTGCCGCCCCCGCTGGAATCGGGCGCGGCGCACACCCGGCCGGCTGGGCTGACCGGTCGGCATGAGGGTGACCTGCTGCAGGCACCGTGTTCACAGCGAGATGGCCGCGATCACCCCACCTCGGTACGGGTCGACCAGGGGTTCCCTTCACCCCCACTCCGACCTGTCGGCCAGGCGGCGGTACCACCAGAACTGCGTACGCCACTGGCGCCGGTACGCGAACGGGTCCGGCAGAGTGCGGCGCAAGAACACCGCGTCAAGAAGCTTCACAAGCCGGACGAGCTCGGCGCGGGCCCGTTCCGGCAGTGTCTCCATGACCTCCTCCAGCACGTCGCGTGCGTGTCTGACGTCGTCGAAGGAGCACCCGGGGCACGAGCAGAACGACTCCCGCGGGTACAGCGGACGTGTCCCCGGCGGGCGCAGGAACTCTCGGTAGCGCCGCAATGCCCGGTCGGTGGCTCCCCGGTATATGTAGAAGCTGTCGCTCAGGCACTCGACCCGGTGTACAGCCAGGCTCGCCCCAGTGGAGAGTCCGTGAATCCGGAACGGCGGGGCCGACCCCCATATGCGGGAGACCGGTCGCTCAGCGCGCAGCGCGCGTGGCCGTCTACGCGGCATCGGCCTTTCGACACACGATCATGGGAGCCATGATGCCAGGCACGGCTGTCCTGCCGCATCCCGTTTTCGACCTCCGCGACGGATCTCCAGGCCGCCGGCAAGGACAGTTGCGCAACAGGAAGTCCGGTACCCACCCTCGACCCGGCACCCAGCTCATCGGGCGCCCGACAGGAGGCAGGGCGGCTTACCCGCTCCCGGCCGGTGTGCGTGCCAGGGGCGTGGTTCGGATGCGAGGCAGGTGGTCTGGTTGGCTTGGCCGGAAGTCCGTTGCGCGGGCTGTTGGTACGTCACGTGACCTCATGAGAGGGAGGGAGGGAGGGGGCGTGATGGGGTGGTTCACTCACGTGATGGGGTGGTTCACTCACGATGAACCCGCGGGAGCGCGGTCTGGTGCTCCAGCCATACAGCGCGATCTTGCCCGGGGACCGGCTGCGGGAAGGCCGCGACCACCGCTGACCATCGGCGGGAGCGGCTAGCCGTCTTGCGCGGCAGACCGGTCGTGTTGCCGGGGATCGGCTCGCCCCGACACCCATCGGCTGGTAGGTGTGCACGGCCTGCGTCCTCGCGCCAGGGGTTGCGGACGTCCTCGCCGGTCGCGGCGCACCTTGCCCAGTCCAGCAGGCACAGCCGCCCTTGTGTGGGTGGGTTGTCGACAATCCGGACCCGTCCCGCGTACTTGCCGCTCGACGACTGCCGGGAGGTGTTCGTGCCACCACTCGCTGTCCAGATCCATAACCGCGGTGCCGGTCTCCAGGAACTCCGCGTATGAGGGATCCTCGCGATCCGCAACGTAGCCGCGCCGTGTCTCGAGGTGCCAGGCCGCGTACTCGAACGTCTCGAAGAGCAGGCCGAACTCCTCGATGCTGATGAGCTTGGGCACGCGCTGCATCTCCTTCGCGGCCGCGTGCGGACGCGGGGACGGCCTTCGCGGCGAGCCTGTGCCCCCGCACACCCCCGCCGCGGCCCCGCTGTGTCACCGCCTCCCGCGTGGACCGCCCGCTGTACGCGGCCCCGGCCGGCTGATGCCATGACCGGCATGTCTTCCGCATCCTCTTCACCGCCACGCCCGGACGCACCGAGTGACCCGTACGCGCCGAAAGCCCCGTCCGCTTCGACGACTTCGTACGCGACGACGGCACCGGGGCGCCGAGCATGAGCACCGGCGACGGACATTCGCTCGCCGTCGTGGTCTTCCTCGTCTTCGTCGCGGTGTCCCTGTTGATGTGCGGGCTGGCGGCGGCCGACCTGGACGACCCCGAGCACTTCTACGCGGGTGGCAGCGCCGCCTTCGGCCCGGTCGGCAGCGGACTCGCCATCGCCGGCGACTACATCTCCGCGGCCACCCTGCTCAGCACCACCGGCTCGGTCGCCCTCGACGGCGCCGACGGCATCCTCTTCGCCTGCGCCACCGTCGTCTCGCTCTACCTGGTCATGCGGATCGTGGCCGGACCTCTGCGCCGCGGCGGCGTGTTCACCCTGGGGGACTTCTTCGCCGACCGGCTCGGCGACCTCTCCGTGCGCCGTGCTCTCGGCGTCGCCACCCTCGTCGTCCTCACCCCGCTCCTCCTGGTACAGCTCTCCACCGCGGGTCACATCATGGTGGCCATGTTCGGTCTCCCCGACGGCGCGCTCACCGGCTGCACCGTCACTGCCGGGACGCTGATGGTCTGTTACGCCGCGTTCGGCGGGATGCGCGGCATCGGTTATGTACAGGTCCTCAAGGTCGGTGTCGTGCTGACCGCGGTGCTGCTTGTGGCGGGGCTCGTCCTGGCGCGGTACGGATGGTCACCGGCGGGCCTCTTCAACGCCGCCCAGGACCGCTCCGAGGCGGGCGCCGACTACGCGCGCCCCGGACTGCACTTCGGCCACTCCTTCGCCGGGCGCCTCGACCTGATCAGCTTCGAGACCACCCTCCTGCTCGGCGCCGCCTGTCTGCCGCACCTCACCATGCGGCTGCACCCGCTGCGCGACGCCCGTACCGCTCGCCGTGCCGTCGGCTGGGCCGTGGGGCCTGTCACGGTGGTGTGCGCCGCAGTGGTGGTGGCCGGACTCGGCGCCTGCGCGCTGATCGGCCGCGACCTGCTGCGGGCCGCCGATCCCGGGGGAGCGACCGCGCTGCTGATGCTGACGGGCGCGCTCGACCCGGTCGCCGGGGGCGTCCGGCACAGCATGGTCTTCGCCGCCGTCGCCTGCGCCGTCTTCGTGACCACGCTCGCGGCCGTCGCCGGTATCACCCTGGCGGCCGCCTCCAGCCTCGTCCGCGATTTCACCGGCCGGCCGGTCCACGGCACCGCTCGTCGCTCGCCCGGCGGTGAGATCCGCCGGGCCAGGATCGGCATCGTCCTGGTCGGAGCCGCCGCAGTCGTGCTGGCCGTGCTCGTCCAGGACCGCGGCCGACTGACACTGATCTCGCTGTCGTTCACCGTCGCGGCCTCGGTGCTCGCTCCGGTCCTGCTGTACGCGCTCTTCCTGCCCGGCCACACCGCCACCGGGGCGCGCTGGACCGTCTACGGGACCCTGCCGCTGATCACGCTGCTCCTGGCGGGGTCCCCCGCCGTCTCGGGCACGCCCACCGCGCTCTTCCCCGACCACGACTTCCACTGGTTCCCGCTCCAGACCCCGGGGCTGATCACCATCACCGCGGGCTTCCTGCTCGGTCTCAGGGGCCGCACCCGTCCCGCGGCCACGCCAGAACCCTGGCACCACGGGACGGGAACCATGCGCCGTGACGCACGCAGCCCCGACGCCGCGGGACGCCCCTGAGCCTGGTCCGCCGCCTCACCCCGTCAGCGCAGCAAGCTCCGCGTTGGCGCGCTCGGTGACCAGGGCCAGGACGCGGCCGGCGGCGGCCAGGTCCGCGGCGGGTATCCCGCCCCAGACGCGGGCGCTGACGGGCGCGGTTTCCGCGCCGACAGCGGTCGTCAGCTCGCGCCCTGCATCCGTGGGGCGAAGGTGCGCGCCGTCCGCGACGAGCAGCCGCTTGGCCAGCAGTTCGTCGAGAGTGGCGCGAATGTCGGCCGGATGGGCCTTGAGGGAGCCCTGGACCTGGGTGACGAGGTCGTCCGGCGTCTGCGGAGCTTCGGCGGTGAGGGCGGCGCGCAGGGCGATCTGCTGCTGGAACGTGATGCCGTGCCGGGCCAGGACGTGCTCCAGGACGCCGCGAGCGGCGTAGTGGGCCAGGGCGAGGGCTCGGGCGTCGGCGACGGGTTCGGTGGTGGTGGATGCAGTGGTAGTCATGGTGTTGTCCCCTGAGTGCTCTCGTCGTTCGGTACGGATCGAGTGAGAGGTGCGTCGAGCAGGGCCGTCAGCTCGTCGGTGAACGCGCGCGTCCGCGGGGCGTCGAGGCCGCCGAGCGGCTCCAGCAACTGCTGAAGCAGTTCCTGGACCGTCGTAATGGCCTGCCGTGTGACGGCCTGGCCCTGCTCGGTGAGGGCGAGCTGTACGGCGCGCGGGTCGCGCGGGTCGCGGGTGCGCTCGATCAGGCCGGCCGTCTCCAGGGCGCGCGCCAGCTTCGAGACGTACAGCGCCTCCAGGCCGGTGTGGTCGGCGAGTCGGCGCTGGCTGGGCCGCTCGCCGTTGCGCTGCATGCCGTGCAGCGACGCGGCCAGTACGTACTGCGCGTGGGTGAGACCCAGCGGAGCCACCGCGCGATCGACCGCCACACGCCACTTGCTGGCGAGCCGCCATACCAGGAAGCCAGGCGTGGGGCCCGGTGAAACCTTGCTCATGCCAGATAGAGTACATGGCTATTATGTCCATGGCTACCATTATCTGGCGGCCGTGATGGCGGACCCCGAACAGACCAACGACGCCGACCTTGAGCCCACGGCCCAGGACCAGCCCTATCGCCTGATCGTCCTCGGTGTCCTCGGGCCTCGCCCCTGACCGCATCCGGCGCGGAGGCACCAGACGCACGACGACCCTGGCACTCGCCTCCGGCGCCCTTCCGATGCCGAACGCCGCGGTCAGATCTGTCGCGGTGACGCCGGGCTCGACTGCGTCGAACTTGATGCCCGGCTGGGTGGATGGTGTGGACGAAGTCGTACGGCGACCACCGCACCGTGGCGTCCTTCGCGGTGGCCGCACACGGGGATGGCGGGGTTCTCCTTCGACGACCCGACTGCGCACGGACGACGTAGACGCTCCCGGGGTTGCACGAGTCCTTCGGGGAGCTGCGGGAGCCGCTCCGGGCGGAGAGCGCGAAGTAGGACCGGTCAGCCCAGTACGTCGCGCAGCAGCCGCGCGTTCTTCACCACCTGGCTCGATCCTGTGCGCCCCGCGGCCGTTGTGACCTCGGGTATCTCGCCCTTCGCCGCGCAGCGGGAGGCGCAGTCGACGCCGAGGGCGAGCAGTGCTCCGGCGCCCCGGACCACGGGGTCGCGCAGCAGTGGGGGCAGGGTGACTTCGAGCACGGACCAGATGGTGGCGTACGCGCCCGTCTCGGCCGCCGTCCTCAGGGAGGCTGTCACCCGGTTCGCCTCGATCCACCTGCCGCGCAGCATCTCGGCCAGCTGTTGTCCGAGCAGGCCGGTGTCCAGCTGCCCGCGCCCGGCGAGCACGAGGAGCGCGTCCACCGCCGCGTCGCGTTCGCCCTGCCGGTCGTATGTGAGGGTGTACGCCACTGCCAGGTGCAGCGCGAATCCCGCCGGGCCGCCGGACTGCGCGGCGAACGGCAGGGCGTGGGCCCAGCCCCGCATGGACACGCGGCACCTGAAGTAGTCGCGTGCGAGCACGAGTTCGCGGTGGTGGGGCATCTGGGCGAGCCAGAAGGGGACCATCGGGTCGTAGAGACCGTTGTTCCGGTACGGCCCGATCAGGGTCTCGGCGGCCGGGAGCAGCGGGGGCCCGGGGGCCGGCTCGGGGTGTGTGTGGCTCATCCCGATCTCCAGGTGCACGCCCGGCTTGACGTCCGGCCAGCCATCCGGCCTGGAATCCCAGTGCGGCAGACCGCCCTCGCGCAGCCACCGCACCAGCCGCTGCCCGGCGTCCGACCCGAGCTCCCCCGCCGCGCCCAGCACCTTCTCGTCGACGGTCTGGGTGACGCGCAGCAGCGCCTGGGCCAGGTCGACCGGCGCGGGCGTGATGCCGAGCCCGTCGAGCACGGAGAGCCGTTGCACGAGCACGGCGGCGTCCAGCGCACCGGTGGCATCGGTCGGCACGGCCAGCAGGAACGGCTGCGCGTCGGTCCTGATGACGTCGATCGCCTCGGCCAGGCGCGCCCTCAGCAGCTCTCCGGCCGGGGAGAAGGCGTTGTTACCGAGGCGGGCGGTGAAGTCGCACTCCCTCGGCTCGTCGCCCCGCAGCGCCCTGGCCACGTCGTACACGTCGGACTGGGTGAAGTCGGACGCCTCGCGGGGTTCCTTGCGCATGACCGGCTTCAACGCCTGGGCCAGCGCGACCCGGTCGAGGTGGGCGTGCCGGACGAGGCCGTCCAGGACACGCTCGAACGTCACCACGTCCTTGTCGTCCGCGACGACCGCCGCGAGCTCCTCGGCAACCTCGACGGCCGTCTCGATGGGCCCCTGCACCGGGCGCGGTTCAGGCGCGGCGGGCAACAAGTCGGCGTACTCATAAGCGAGTTGGTCGGTGAGTCGGTCCGGTGTGGTGCCGAACAGATCGGCGGCCCGGGCCGCGAGACCGGGGCTGATCCGTGCGGCGGCCGTGCGCAGCTCGGGCAGTACGGAGTCTCCCGCGGCCTTGAGGTGCCGGGCGATCACATCGAGGGCGCGCTCCTGCATGTCGACGTCCCGGTGGTCGAGGGCAGTCGCCGCGTCGAGCACGGTCCGCGCGGCGCGCGCGGGGTCCTTCCGGGCCGCGCGGTCGAGCCGGGTGAGCTGGGCGCGGACCAGCTTCTTCTCGGGTCGGAGCAGGATCCGTTCGCCCGCCTCGGTGAGCACCTCGGGCTCCAGCAGCCCGGCCTCGTCCAGGCCGATCAGGACCTCCTGGGCGTAGGCGGCCACCGGCGACGACAGGTCGAGCAGTGCCACATGGTCCCGGAGCGCGGGCGCGTTCTCGGCCGGGGTGAGGGCGAGGGCGCGCAGGTACGCGAGCGGCGGCGCGGTCTCCGCGCGCGTACCGTCCTGGAGCAACCGGACGAGCAACGGCTCGGCGAGTGCGACGCGTTCGCGGGCCACCGTGGCGTGTTCCGCCGGGGTGAGGGCGAGTTCCGTCAACGCGGTCGCGGCGTCCCATCCCCACCCCTCGTCGGCGGACAGGTCGGCGAAGACGCGCCGGATCAGCGCCGCACGGTCCACCAGGCCCTCCTCGGAGAGGCTGATGAACACGCCCAGCCTGGTGTCCTCCCTGATGAACGGCAGGCCTCTGGTGCGGAGCATGTGGTGGAACGAGCCCGCGCCGAGGTACACGCCCGGTCGTTCCAGCACCAGCGGGAGGAGCTTCGGCGACAGGTCGTCCGCGCGCAGCCGCTTCAGGAAGTCGGCGCCGGGCCGGGCCCCGCCGCGCAGGTGTGCGGGATGCTCCCAGGTGCTGTCACGCCAGCGCAGCCAGCTCTCGATGAACCCGTCGGAGATCGGGACGGGGCAGCCCGTGTCGTGGACGAGGTGTTCGACGAGGTCGGACCTGATGGTCTTCCCGGTCGTCGACCGATCGGCGAGCTGCGCGGCCAACTCGGCCCGCCAGGCGACGGGGTGGAGGTTCACGACGTCGAGCATCCAGACGCCGCCGAGGGGCAGGCGGACCGCGTTGCTGTCGTTCTCGGGCCGCAGGATCCAGTCGGCCGCGGCCACGGGGTCTGTCCGGCAGCCGAGTTCGGCGGCGAACTGGGCGGCCTTCTCCTCCTCGGGGCGGTGGTACCAGTCGGCCCGCAGCGTCGCGCGCCGGGCCTCCAGGGCCTCAGCCTGTGCCGCGCGCTCGTCCGGTGTCAGGGTGCCGAGTTCCCGGAGCACACCCTCGACGTCGAAGGCTTCCGCGAGTTGGACCAGCGTCATCGTGCCGTCTCCGATCGTGCCGTGCTCTCAGCAGCAGCTTCCGCGTCCGCCGCCGTGCCGCGCACCATGCCCACCGCGAGCACGTGCTTGCAAGGGCCGCGTCCGCCCCGGTACTTCGCCCACCAGAAGCAGGTGCAGCTCAGCCGGCCCGACGCGTCGTCGGCGCGGACCACATGGGCGTCGTCGCCCTTCCCGACCCGGGCCAGCGGCCCTTCGAGCCGCACCGCCCCGTCCGCGACGAGCGCTCGCGCCCCGCGCAGCCGGGGGTTGCGCGACTCGGCGGCGCTCGCGCGGTAGGGCAGATGGCGGTGGAAGTACGCCTCCTCGGCGAGGTCGTAGCCGATCTGGCCGGACGTCCCCAGCATGGTCAGCGCGGCGCGCACCCGGCCGGCCGGCAGCCCGGCCTGCGCCGACAACTCGGCGACGTCGATCCTCGGCTCCCAGGCCAGCAGTTCGGCGACCCGTTCCGCGTCCGCCGCCGCGGGCCCGGTGGCGAGGTCGTGGAGCACTCCGCCCTCGCCGGAGAAGCCGCGCGAGGCACTCTGGGAGAGCATCAACGTCAGCCGCATGCCGGGCAGTTCGACCTCCCAGGCGACGGCGGCGGCCCCGTCCGCGGCAGCCGGCGCGTACACCCGTACGGTCGCCGCGTGCCGCAGGACCGTCTGGAGGGTCAGCAGCCGTTCGGGCCCGGGCAGGCACACGGCACCCGGCGCCGGCCTGGTAGTGGGACGCAGGGTACGGCCCGCGGGCACCACCCAGCGGCTCGTACGAGCATCGGGCCGCCGGGTGGGCCGGGGCAGCGCCCGCAGCAGGGACGCCGCCTCCACGGCGGGCACCTCGGCCCGCAGGGCGAAGCCCGCCGCGAGCACCTGGGCCTCGGCGAAGCCGCGCAGCCAGCGCTCCGGCAGCGGGACCTTCTTCTCCACGAACTCGCCGTCGAAGGTCCTGACCGTCAACTCCTCGGGCCCGACAGCCAGATGGAGGGGGTCGAGGCCGCCGAGCCCGGCCAGCGCCCGCCGCAGCGGAAGGTTGACGTCCACGTTCGTGGTGCCGTGCCCGACGTCGTCACCGTCGAGGCCGGGCGCGAGGACGTCGAGCCGGGCGTAGACACCGCAGCAGCCGGAGAAGGACTCAAGGCGCAACCGGTCGCCGTCGGCCGTCACCACCGGATCGAGCGAGGCATTCGCGCTCGGCCGGTAGTAGCGGGCGGCGGCCACGTCGGCGACCGCGAGCAGCGCTGTCGCCGCGGCGGCCGGCGCGGTCAGGAACCCGCTGAAGAACCGGGGGTTGGCCGCCTCTCCGGCCGGGGTGGCACCGCCGGAGGTCTCCAGCGCGAGGGTGCGTCCGGCTGTCGTTTCGCGCATGGCCGAGGGCCGTAAGTAAGAGTAGGTCTGCGTGAGTTGGGTCACGCGCACACGCTACGGCCAAGGACTGACACCGGCCGCGGGGGCACCCGCACACCGCCGGAGCCCCCGCCGGGCGCGCCCACGAAGGCCCCGCCGGGCCAAGAGACCACGCACACGCAACGGCCCTCCGACGGGCCCGGTCCACAACATCGTCCTGGGCGCCGACAACCTACACACCGACGACCAGGCCACCCGTCAGCTCGCTCACCACCACGGCGACGACAAGCCTCTCGCGATCAACAGCATCGGCTGAACCGGCGCTGCTTGCCACCGCCGTCGCAACGACACCGCGTCATGGCTGCTCCGCGTTCGCGGCTGCCGTACGGTCCGCAGGATGCGGCCTCCCCTGAGTGGGGACGGGAATGCGGCGGTCCGGTGTGTCGGAGGTGTAGGCGTCGGCGTCGAATTGGCTCAGGTGGCGCACGAGCCGTCCGGTGGACCACGGCCAGGCGAAGGCGTTGTGCCCGGTGGAGGTGAAGTAGTAGCTGGTGCAGCCGCCCGTGTTGTAGACCGTGGTCGCGAGCGCCTCCTGCACGGCGATGTTGTGCGCGGTCTGTGCGGCCGGCGTGACGTCCAGGGCGCGCTGGCCTCCTTGGTCGAGGTGGGCCAAGGCAGCCATGAGGTACGTCAGTTGCGCTTCCAGGACCGTGATCGCGGAGGTGGAGCCGCCGAGCAGGTTGGGTCCCAGAAGCAGGAAGAGGTTGGGGAAGCCGCTGACGGTGGTGCCCAGGTACGCCCGCGGTTCACTGCCCCAGTCTTCGCCGAGTGTCCGGCCGTTCGTGCCGTACAGGGTCGTGGCCAGCGGCAGCTCGCCGACGCGGAAGCCCGTGGCCTCGATGAGCACGTCGGTGTGGACGATGGTGCCGTCGGCGCCGACGACCTCGTTGCCGCGTACGGCGCTCACCGCGGTCGGATGCAGGTGCACGTGCGGCTGGGACAGGGCCCGGTAGAAGGTGCTCGACGTCAGGAGGCGCTTGCAGCCCAGCCGGTAGTCCGGTGTCAGGTGCCTGCGCAGCTGCCCGTCGCGGACGGCGAGGCGCAGGTGTGCGCGGGCGCCCGCCTCGAGGAGGCGGGCGGCCTGCGGGTGGCGGAAGGCGTAGCCGAAGCCCTCCTGCAGGGCGTACTGGCCGGCGCGCATGGCGCCGCGTGCGCCTGGGACGCGGTCCACCAGCCGGTTGAACGCTGCGGGTACCGGCAGATCGGGCTTGGGCAGCACCCATTGGGGTGTGCGCTGGATGAGGTTGACGGTCGCTGCCCGGGCTTCGATGGCCGGGACGATCTGGACGGCGGAGGCGCCGCCGCCCACGACGGTCACCCGCCGCCCGGTCAGGTCGACGCTGTGATCCCACCGGGCGCTGTGGAACACGGGACCGTCGAAGTCCTCGATGCCGGGCACCTCCAGGCGGCGCGGGACGTGCCACGGGCCGGTGGCCAGGACCAGAACCGCCGCACTGTAGGGCCCGTCGCTCGTCTCCAGCAGCCAGCGGCCGGCCGGCCCGTCCCATCGCGCCCCCAGCACCTCGACGCCGCAGCGCAGCACGTCACTGAGCCGGTACCGCTCGGCCGTCGCCCGCAGATAGGCGAGGATCTCCTGCTGCCCGGCGAAGACCCTGCTCCAGGCGGCATCCGGTGTGAAGGAGTAGCTGTAGAGCGTCGAGGGCACATCACAGGCACAGCCCGGGTAGGTGTTCTCCCTCCAGGTGCCGCCGAGGTGCGTTCCCTTCTCCAGAACGACGACGTCGTCATACCCTGCCTCGCGCAGTCGGACGGCGGCCCCGATCCCGGAGAACCCCGCCCCGACGACCACGGCCCGCACGTCCCTGACAGTCCGCTCACCCTGTGCCGGGATCACAACGACGCTCCAGCCGCGCGGTGGGCCAACAGGCCACAGCCCGCACGCGGCTCTCGCGGAGCCGTCGGGCGGGCAGACTTCAGCAGCCCGGGCCGTGGTGCGGCGGGCAGAGCGGAAGCGTGGGGCAGCAGGGCGAGCGGGGCGAGGCTCCGCTTGAGTGGTGTGATCACGTACCGCCAACGACCAGGACCCTGCGGCGTCACCCCTGTCGCTGGGCTGGGGCGAACACCGGTGGCGCGATCGACGGTGTCAGGACCATACGGTCACTTGCGCGGGGCCCGCCGCTTTGTGTGGCAGACGCGCCGAACGGTCGCGGAAGTCCCGCCCTACCACCGAGCGGGGGCTCCTCGTGCGGTCTTACCTGTGCGTTGAAAGCCACGTGCCCCCCGCCCCCCGCCACCACCGACGCGGGACTTCTCGTTGCTCGGGTCACCGCGGTCGGGTCGGGGCATTTCGACTGCGGCCACCCGAACGCCGGAGTGCGGGAAGCACTCCACACCTGCGGCGCAGCATCCGGCTTCCCCGCCGTACCGACCGCATACCGCTCCGTACGGGTGGCCATCGCGGCCGCGAGGACCGACTTCCGCGACAGGAGACCGAAGGCCGCCGAGGGGCACACGGTCAGCCGCCCAGATCCGCAGCCGGTGCAGACAGCCGGTGGGGACAGCCGACCGGAGTGCCGCGACGGCGCACGCGAGGGAGTCGGCGGTGACCTGCTGCTGCACTGCGCCCCGGGCGGCACCGGTCGGCGTGCGGCCACCTCCCCCAGCCGGACCATCAAACCCTCGACAAATAGTCTTCGCGTAGATAATCTGTAGGCACATAATCCAGCCGAGGAGGCCACCCCGCATGTGGGAGTACGAGCACAGCATCGAGACCAGCGCCACCCCCGACGCGATCTGGCGCCTCTGGGCCGACGTGGAGAACTGGGGCGCCTGGAACGCCGAGATCGAGAAGATCGAGATCAGTGGCCCGTTCGCGACGGGCACCCACATCACGATGACGCCGCCCGGGGACGACCCGATACAGCTGCGCATCGCCGAGGCCGCCGAAGGCGAACTGTTCATCGACGAGGCCCGCTTCGGCGACCTGGTCCTGCGGACCGTCCACCGCATCGACCGGATCGACCACGGCCGGATCCGAGTGGTGTACCGGATGGAGATCACCGGCCCCGGCGCCGACGAGGTCGGCCCCGAAATCGGCCCGGGCATCACCGCCGACTGGCCCGACACCATGGCCTCACTGATCAAGCTGGCTCTGCACTGATGCCTCTCAGCCCCGGCGACAGCCCCGGATTGCTGTTGTGGCACGCCACACTGCGCTGGCAGCGCGACATCGCCACCGCCCTGGCACCCCTCGATCTCACCCACGTCCAGTTCGTGCTGCTCGCCTGCACCTGGTGGCTCAACTCCCAGGGCGAGCATCCCAACCAGCTGGCTCTCGCCCGTCAAGCAGGCACCGACGTCAAGATGACCTCCCAGGTCCTGCGCGCTCTGGAACACAAGGGCCTCATCGAGCGCGAAGTCGACCCGGCCGACACTCGCGCCAAGCGACTGCGCGTCACCGACACCGGCGCCGACCTGGCCCCACGCGCGATTGCCGCCGTCGAGCTCGCGGACGCGCGGTTCTTCAAGCCGGTGCCCGTCGACGACGCGGTAGCCCTCCTCCGCCGCCTGGCACATCCCCACCCCTGAAACGCCTTCATCGAGAACTGCAGGGCCCCGAACCACCGGACGGCGGCATCCGCAACAAGCCGCCGCCGCGCCGCCGCCGCGAGGCAACTGCTGCCTGCGTGCCAGGACCCGGCTCCGCAGCACGTCGTACGTGAGGTTCAGCAACAGGCCGGAGAGGACGACGTGGGCGAAGGCCAGGGGGCTGTACAACCAAGCCCACAGCGGGCGCCTGGCCGGTGAGGCCGCCGGAGTTTCCATGCGCTGAGCACTCGCCTCGGGCGGATTCGGCACGATGGGGTCATGACTCCGAAAAGGCGAAGGGGCCCGGCGATGCCGGGCCCCTTCTTCTCGTAGCGGGGACAGGATTTGAACCTGCGACCTCTGGGTTATGAGCCCAGCGAGCTACCGAGCTGCTCCACCCCGCGTCGGTGATGCCTACTCTACACAGTGGCCCGCCGTGGCAATACCGCGGCCGTTTCAGCAGCGGACCATGCCCTCGGCCTCCCGGAAGGTTACGAGTACACGGCGCACACGCACCGACTTCCCGGAGCCGTGCACAGCGGCCTCGACCTGGACGGCCCGGTCGCGCTCCTGGACGCCGGACACGTGGTGATGGCCTCCATGTCCAAGGAGATCCGCCGCCCACCCCCGCGAGGCCGTCGAGGGGTCGCTGTTCGTCGCCCTCCAGGGCAGGCACAGCGACGGTCACGCCTACGCCCAAACGGCCGTCGACAAGGCCGCTGCGGCAACCCTGGTCACCCGGCCTGTCGGCGTCCCCGCGATCGTGGTCGACGAAGCGACCAGCAAGGCAGGCCATGGACGGCGGGAGTCAGCACATGACGTGGAACTCGTTCCCGCCTGCGTCGAGGAACTCGCCGGATTCCCAGTCGCGCTGGGTCACCTCCAGCCGCAGCCTGTTGCGCCCCGTCTTCGGCGCCGCAGGCGGCCCCATCACCAGGGAGACCGTGCTGGTGGGCCTCCGTCGCAGCCGGACGCCCCAGTTGCGGGACTCGACCGCGTGCCATGCTGCCTGGGACTCCCAGAAGGCCCACTGCGCGTAACGGTCCTCCTCGGCAACGTCGAGGCAGATCGCGACGAGACCGGAGTCGGCGAGCACGCCAGGGTGACCGGGACGCAGCACGCAGAACTCGTTGCCCTCCGGGTCCGCCAGTACGTCCCACGGGACGTCCCCCTGGCCGATGTCGACCCGCCTCGCACCGAGTGTGAGCAGACGCGCCACCTCGGCCTCCCAGTCCAGCCCTCCGGCCAGGTCGAGGTGGAGCCGGTTCTTGAGCGCCGCCTTCGGCGTCGCGCTCGGCACGAACCGCAGCTGCAGGCCGCCCGTCCGGCCTCGCGTCGCGTCCAGCCAGAAGCGGTCCATGCGCGCCACATCCAGCGCGTCCATCACGATCCCCGTCAGCATCCCGTTCCCCCCAGCCGTCAAACCCGTTGCCTGCTCATTGTCGCCGCCAACTGCGGGGATTCCCGTGCCCCCTTCAGTCTCTCCAAGAACAAGAACCTGGGTGCCGACCTCTGAGACCGATTCAAGACGGTCGCTCGTTTTCGCATCGCGTGGTAACCGCGCCGAGCGTCCTGCTGGAGGTGCTGCAAAAGTGCGGGAGCGTTGGCGCGAGGCCGGGTTCAATCGAGCTCGACCCGCGTCTGCCCGGCAGGGCCTCCCGGACGATTGCCGAAGCGACGTCCTCTGCGCGGGCGGCGGCCACGGCCGCAGGCGTCGCTGCGGCCGTGGGTCGCTGCCCGGCAGAGTGGCGGGCCTGGGAGGCCAGCAGAGCCGGAGGGGTGTGAGCGTGACGGAATCGGTGCCGGTATCCACGATGTGCGCGTGAACGTGACCCGATCCTCATCGTGAGACGGCACGGCGACGCGTCAGGACTCGAACTCCGAAGTCCAGGTGCCCAGGGCGATCTCGGCCGTGATGCCGGGCCCGAAGCCGGCCATCAGGCCGCGGTGGCCCTCAAGGGCTGATGCTTCGTCGAACATGCGGGCCAAGGCGTCGAGTACCACCGCGCTGGCTATGTTGCCGTACTCGGTGAGCGTGGCGCGGCTGAAGCGGAACGCCTCGGGTGGCACGTCGAGGAAGAGGCTCAGGTCGTCCAGGATGCGCGGGCCGCCCGCGTGGATGATGTAGAAGTCCATCTTGCTGGCGTTCCATTGGTGCTGTTCCGCGACGGCCTGCAGCGCCGGGGCGAGTGGCTCCATGGTCCCGGGCACGCGCTTGTCGAGCTGGAAGTGGAAACCTGTGGACCGGACCGCGTAGGAGATCCAGTCCTCGGTGCTGGGGATGATGTACGAGCCGTTGCGTTCCAGGCGGACTCCGGTGCCACCGTTGCCCCGGATCACGGCCGCGGCGATTCCGTCGCCGAACAGGCCGTTGGACAGCAGCGACCCCACGCCCAGATCGGTGGGCTGATAACACAGCGAGCAGAACTCGCAGGCGACGACGAGCACGTTGGCGTCGGGGTACGCCGTACAGAAGTCGTGTGCCCGGTTGATGGCCGCGCCGCCTGCTGCGCAGCCGAGTTGGGCGATCGGCATCTGTCGTGTCTCCGGCCGGAAGCTCATCTCGCCGATGAGCCATGCGGTCGGCGGGGGCATCATGAAGCCGGTGCAGGAGACGTAGATGATCATGTCGATCTGCTGCGGCTCCAGTTCCGCGTGGTCGAGCGCCCGGCGCACCACGGCCGGCACGCGGGCCTTGGTGTGCGCCTCGTAGGTGGTGCTGCGTGCGTCGAAGCCCGGGTGCTGCAGCACCGTCTCGATCGGCTGGATCAGATGCCGCTTCTGCACCCCGGTGTGCTCGATCAGTCTGAGGATCAGATCGAGCTGCGGATGGTCGCCGTGCAACCGTTGCGCCAGCTCAAGGGTTTCTTCGTTGGTGATGACGTACTCGGGTACCTGGATTGCGGGCTTACAGAGAACCGCCATGGAATGCCTCCCGCGGACGTGGTCCACATAGCCGGGCCCTGGCCGGATGCGGGCTGTTCGTCTTCCGGCGGCAGCCACCCGCATCCGTCCGCGCGGAAACGGTGCGAACAGACCTGCGGTGGGCTCCGGCGCCGGTTTCGATACCCCTGGCACGGGCGCGGTCGGGGCAGATGTCGAAGACTCAAGCTCTCCCCGTTGGGGCGGAAGGTGATCCGCCACGGCTTGATCAGCCGTCCGACTCACGCTACGACGGGAGGGTGAGCGTCGCATGTCGAGCGAGAAGCACAACGGGACGGCCCGGATCATCGCAGGCCGGCCTCCTGGCCGACGCCCTCGGTGACGGCCTTGTTCTCGGCCACGGCGAGGCGGTGCGGACGTTCGCGTATTTCCCCAGGGGTGACTTCACGTAGTTCCCCAGGCCCTGCTCCGGTGGAGGGACGGCTCGGCCTTCGTCCGGCGAGGGCTGGTGGCTGGTGGCCGGTGGCCGGTGGCCGGCCGAGGATCTGAGATGCGGTCACGGCGTGACGACGAGCGGCCGCCTCGAAGAGGGGTTCAGCCGCCCATCTCCTTGACCAAGGGATCATCGGGTTGCTGCCCTGGGCCATCCTGGACGTCTCCGCCGGCGCCAGGTACTTCCCGATCGTCCTGCGATCCAGTCCCGGGGACGCGGCCGGTTCGCTCTGCGAGCGGCCCGCGTACCAGTGGACGTAGATCTCGGTGATGTCGCCCACGACGGACGTTCTCCTCATCCGGACGGACCGTCGGCCTGCCGACCCGGGCCGAGGGCCGGCCAACGCGAGCCCCGCGATGACCAGGTCCCTCGATCCCGAACTCCGCCCTACCCCATCACCGATCAGAAGAATTCCGGGATGGGGAACTACGTGACCCTGAACCACCCTTGATCGCCGACAGGCGGGCGATGCACCCCCGGAGCCGAGCACTGCGCCCCGCCGCTGGGCCCGGCGGCGGGGCGCAGTGCTGTGGGCGGCAGCCGTCCAAAGGGCCTACGAGGGGACCTCGGACACATGGACTCGGCGCGTTGCCGGGGGCGCGGCGGTCACCAGAGGACGGGCAGCGCGAGCGGATAGCGCCAGATCGACGTCTTGTTCCAGCGCACTTCTTCGGCCGGCTTCGCGAGCTTCAGACCGGGGAAGCGCTCCAGAACGGTTCCGAGTGCGACTTGCAGTTCTGTGGTGGCGAGCGGAGCGCCGAGACAGTGATGCCCACCCCAGCCGAAGGTCATGTGAGACGGGCCAGCGCGTTCCAGATCCAGCTCATCAGGACGGTCGAACTTCCGGCCGTCACGGTTGGCCGTCAGATAGGAGACGTGCACGATGTCCCCGGCGTGGATCGTCACCCCGCTCAGTTCCACGTCTTCGGTGGCGACGCGGGGGATGCCGACGCCTTTACGGAAGGGGATGAAGCGCAGCAGTTCCTCGATGGCCTGCGGGAGCATCCCAGGATCGGAGCGCAGCATGGCGAGCTCTTTGGGACGGGTGAGCAAGGCGTAGGCGATGTTCCCGATCTGGTAGGTGGTGGTGTCCTGGCCGGTGATGAGCAGGACCATGGCCATGACCGCCAGTTCCTGGTCGTTGAGAATCTCATCTCCGTCACGAGCCGCGGCCAGAGTGCTGATCAGGTCCTCGCCGGGGTTCTCACGCCGGTGTGCCGTCAGTCTCTCGAAGTAGGCACGCAGATCGGCCTTGGCCTGTACGGCGTTGTCCCGGTTGCCGATGCCGGTGTCCATCATGGTCCGGGCGTGGGACCGCAGTTGGGCGCGATCGGCCTCGGGGATGTCGAGGACCTCGCAGATGGTGGCCAGGGGCAGGGGGTCCGCCAGGTGCTCGGTGAGGTCTGCGGGAGAACCGTGCTCCTCCATCCGGTCCAGCAGCTCGTCCACGACATGCTGGGTGCGGACCCGCATGCGTTCCATGTGGCGGGGCGCGAAGCCTTTGGAGATCAGGCTGCGCAGGCGGCTGCTGCCCGGTGGGTCCATCACGTTGATCGCCTCGTCCTGAACAATGGGTTCAGGGGTCATGCGCGGAAAATTCCGGCCGATGACGGCGCTTCGGCTGAAACGCCGATCGGTGGTCACCGTGCGCACATCGTCGTAGCCGGTGACAAGCCAGGCTTCGCCGTCGCCGTGGGGCAGCCGGATGCGGGAGACGGGCTCTTCGGTCATCAAGTGCTTGAGCACAGGGTCGAACTCGAGCGCCTCGGCATAGTCGAACGGACAGTTTCTCGAGACAGCGGCTGGTTCCATGCGAGGCTCCCGACGGGGGTCTGATGAGTAGCTCGAGGGTGCCCGGGGGCCGGACAGGACATGGGTGCCCGATCACCTGCAAAGGCACTCACCCCTCCGGCCAATCGGCCTAACAGTCCCTGACAAGGCCGTTGGAGGTGGCGGTGCATGTTCACCACCGCAGAGGAGTTCCTCGAGTGGAGTCCAGGGGCGCGCAGGACGTATTGCGTGCCCTGAGTGGGCGGTTCGTAAGGTGATGTCCGTTTCTGGCTGAGGCGGGAGCAAGGCCGCTGATGGAGGTTCTGTCGGCTATCGCTTCCTGGCGAAGTTGCCGGTGTCGGCCTCGGTGAGGATCCCGAGTTCGACCAGGCGTTTCAGCTGGCGCGGGTGCCTTCGACGTCATTCGGCAGCAGTTCGCGGCCGAGGGCTTCGCAGACGTCTTCGGCCCGCAGAGGATACGGCTTGCGTTCACTCAGCCGATCACATCACCAGATCAACAAATCCATGCGCGACGAAATCAGCTACGGGCCCGGGGCGGCGCTCCCCCGGTGTCGGTGCTCGCCGCATTCGTCAGGATCGCGCTCGCGACTACATCGAAGAGGTGATCGGCGCGTGGGGCGAGCGAGGGTTGATCGCTGAGCCACGCGAGCGCCGCTATCAGGGCGAACAGATCGGTGCCGTCGATGTCGGTCCGCGCCATGCCTGCGGCCTGCGCACGGGTGAGGAGCCGCGCACCGGCCGCGCGCAGGGTGACGCACGAGGCGTGGAGTGCGGAGTCGGTGTCCTCGATGGCGGTTGCCATCAGCACTGTCACGCCCCGGTACTCGGTGGTCCACGCGACGCAGTCGCGTAGCCACGAAACGAGAGCATCCTCGGGCGAGCTCGACGTCTCGAGGGCGTCTGCCGCCGCCGTCAGCTCGTCGAAGCTCGTGTGGAGCAGGGCCTCGAGCAGCGCCTCACGCGTCGGATAGTGCCGCAGCAGTGTCGCCAGCCCGACGTCGGCCCTGCGTGCGATGTCGCGCATGGACACGTCGACGCCTTGCTCGGTGATGGCGGTGCCCGCGACTGCGAGCAGGTGGTCGCGGTTCTTCCTGGCGTCGGCCCGCATCTGCCCCTCTTGACTATCCGGATCAATGGTCCATGTATTCGGATCAGCGGTCCACTTATGTGGAGCGCTGATCCGAATAAGCCTATCCCGCAACGCGGGCGCGAGAGAACGATGCCGGCACACACGATGAGGGCGGTGCGGCTCCATGACCACGGCGGCCCTGCGGTTCTGCGTTGTGACGAGGTGCCGATTCCCGACCCGGGGCCGGGTGAGACGCTGTTCGCGTGCACGCGGTCGGCATCAATTCTCCGGACCGGTACCTGCGCGACGGGCCGACCAGGATGCCTGGGGAGACGGAATCGACGGTCAGCCTGCCGGTGACTCCGGGGGCGGACGTGTCGGGCGTCATCGAGGCCGTCGCCGCGGACGTGGACGGCCTCGCCGCAGGTGATGAAGTCTTCGGTCTTCTGCGTTTTCCCAGCTTCGACGGCAGCGCATACGCCGAGTACGTGGCCGCGCCCGCCTCGGACCTCGCACACAAGCCGGCCGGCATCGACCACGTGCACGCCGCCGGGGCGCCCATGGCCGGGCTGACAGCGTGGCAGTTCCTGACCGAGGTCGGACACGATCACCCCTCGCCCTGCCAGGAGGCACCGCATCGCCCGACGGCACTCGACGCCGACACGACGGCGCTCGTCAACGGCGCCGCTGGCGGCGTGGGGCACTTCGCGCTCCAGCCGGCGGAATGGAAGGGCGCACGCGTCATCGCGGTGGCATCGGGCGCGCATGAATCGTTCCTGAGCGAGCTGGGCGCCGATCAGTTCATCGACGCACCGACTCATTCTCTCTCGTCGCCGCCGCCGTCCTTCTGGGCTCGGCCCATGGCCTTCTTCCGGTGAGCGGCTTGCGGGGCTGGTGGAGTCGCTCGCCCATGCTCAGGAGGGCGGCGGTCGGCGGTCGGCGGTCGGCGGTCGGCGGTCGCAACAGTGATCGCCGTCTTTTACGGCCTCACCTACATCGGGTGCGCCATCCCCGTCCTCGTGCAGGCACTGAGCAGTGCGTGGAACCCGGCCTCCGTGCTGGCGCCGGGGCCGTGCTCGCCGTAGCCGGCTTGGCGATGACCTTCATCGCCCGGCCGCCGGGACACGCATCGCGCCGCGCCCAAGGCCCTGGCTGCCCGCATCACCGGCCGCCCACACATCCTGACCCTGCGGAACATCATTGACGACCGAGTAGACCAGTCGTATAGTCCTGGGTGTCGGAATGCGACACGCAGTCCCCGACATCCCGGTCCGCCTCGTTGTCACGCCTCACCAGCCACGCCACGGCCCGCGCCGACCGGCCGCAGGCAACCCCGCTCCAACTCAACCCGACACGACCGGTCCATTTTTTTCACCCTCAAGAGACGACCGGTCTACTGATTCGAAGGAGTAGTGTCCATGAAGGTCCTCATCGTTCTCACCTCGCACGACAAGCTCGGCGACACCGGCCGCACCACGGGATTCTGGCTGGAGGAACTCGCCGCCCCCTACTACCGGTTCAAGGAAGCCGGCTGGGACATCACCCTCGCCTCGCCCAAGGGCGGCCGCCCGCCGCTGGACCCCAAGAGCAACGAGCCCGCCACCCAGACCGACCAGACCCGCCGCTTCGAAGCCGACCCCGAAGCCATGACCGCGCTGGCGAACACCGCACGCCTGGACTCCGTCGCCGCCGACGACTTCGACACCGCCTTCTACCCCGGTGGCCACGGCCCGCTCTGGGACCTGGCCGAAGACACCGTCTCCGTCCGCCTCATCGAGACCACCCTGCGCTCCGGCAAGCCCCTCGCCCTGGTCTGCCACGCCCCCGGCGTCCTGCGCCACACCACCAACGAAGACGGCACCCCGCTGGTCCGCGGCAAGCGGGTCACCGGATTCACCAACACCGAAGAGGACGCGGTCGCACTCACCGACATCGTCCCCTTCCTCGTCGAGGACGAACTGACGAAGCTCGGGGGCCTCTACTCCAAGATCGGGGACTGGGAGCCGTACGTCGTCCAGGACGGCCTGCTCATCACCGGCCAGAACCCCGCCTCCTCCGGCCCGGCAGCCGACGCCCTCATCAAGCTGCTCCCCGAGGCCCTCAAGGCAAACGCGTGAGCGCGTGAGCTCGTATGTCGTTGATGCTGCGCGAGCAGCCACCGACATCGCCGGGCCGGATGCCTACACGGCACCGGCCCGGCGGCCTGACCTGCGGGCAGGACCGACGAAGTCACAAGAGCTCCTTCAGGAAGTCCACGATCCGCTCCCCGACGACCGCCGTGGGATGCGCGGGGGTCCCGCGCGGGATGTCGGGAAAGACAGACGCGTCGGCGATGTGCAGGCCCTCGATGCCGTGGACCGTGCCGGTGTGGTCCACGACGGCGGCGGGGTCGTCGGCCCGGCCCATGCGGCAGCTTCCGGCCGGGTGGCAGTACCGAGCCTCGGAGGCCTCACGCAGCACCTCCGGCCCCTCGGCCAGCAGCCGCGCCCGCACCACCCGGACCGCCTGATGTGCAGCCGGGCGAGGTCGTAGGTGAGGCCGACCGGATCGTGTGTGACCACCCCGGCCGCCACCAGGCTCTGCAGAGTCCGCACCACCTGAACCCGGTGCCGCCCGAGCCCCTCCGCGATCACCGATCCCGGTGCGGGCCCGGCGCCACGCGCCATCGTCAGCAGCACATCCAGTCCCCGCCCCGAGCTCTCGGTAGTCCCGTCCGCCATGCGGGAATGTCAGGCGGGAAACCGTACGCGGAGAGACGCGACGGATCAGCCTCCTGCTCGTACGCATGGGGCGACGTTTCCGCTGACCGCCTGGATTCCTGAAGATCTAGACGACTGGTCTAATCCGGGCTAGCATTACTGTCATGCCAGTCACCGCACGCAGCCCCGACACCCGCAAGAACATTCTCGACGCCGCTCAGCGGATCATGGCCCACAAGGGCTACTCCGCGGTCGGCCTCAACGAGGTGCTCGCGGAGGCCGGCGTGCCCAAAGGCTCCTTCTACCACTACTTCCCCTCGAAGGACGCCTTCGGCGAAGCGCTGCTGAGCAGCTACTTCGCGGACTATGTAACGGACATGGACCGCATTCTCGCCCCGTCCGGGAAGCCGGCCGCCGAACGACTGATGGCCTACTGGCAGCAGTGGCGCGAGACGCAGAGCCTCGACGAGTGCCAGGGCAAGTGCCTCGCCGTGAAACTCGGCGCCGAGGTCTCCGACCTGTCGGAGCCGATGCGTCTGCAGCTCAAGGCAGGAACCAACGCAATCGTCGACCGCCTCGAGCAGACCATCGCCGACGGGCTGCAGGACGGATCGCTCTCCATCGAAGGCACCCCCCGCGAGATCGCCCAGCCCCTGTACGACCTGTGGCTCGGCGCGAGCGTCATGGCCAAGATCCACCGCAGCCTCGCTCCCCTCGACACCGCTACAGCCGTGACTCGCACGCTTCTGCACCTGTGAAGAGCCCGCCAGGGAGCTCGACAGGGAACTCGCTCTCGCATGCTGAGAGTTGACCTCGCCGACGATCAGACAGGGTTCTCGTCAGGCAGCGAAGGCATCGCGTGTGAACGCAGGACCATGAGGGAGCCTTCCAAGGTCGCCACCATGGCGAACGGGAACCGGTCGACCTCGAGACAGAGCGCAACGTCGTCAGGATGCGCTCCTTGACGCACCCCCTTCGCCAGTTCGGCCGCGGCGCGCGACTCGGCAGCGCGGCGGAGGAACTCAGCAGCATCCGTCCCAGCCTCGGTGACTCTCCGAGCGATGTACTGAGCACACGCCAGATCTTCATCGGCGTCCCCACCCTCGCCGGTGACCACGAACGTGACACTGTCACTCTTCCGCGTCCGCAGGAGCCGAGCCGTTGCCTCCGCCACCACGAAGCCGGCGCACAGCACCAACGACGCCTCTTTGACCGCAAGGGCGCCGACCGTCCCTGCCGTGGTCTTCTGCACAACGGTCCGTCCGCCAAGGTCGACAGACCGCAGCAGGCCTGGCGAGTTGACCATGTCGAACCCGGGCGCGGGCGGACCGTCTTTGAGCGCCACCCAATCCTGGTGGCGAGCCTTGAGCGCCAGGGCTTCCTGCAGCGACTCGGCAAGAACGATCTTTTCCGCCCCTTGGGCAAAGGCCCAGGCAGCCACGGTGAAAGCACGCATGACGTCGACCACGACCGCCACGGACGGGGCTTCGACGAGATCAGTGATGCCAAGGAAACGAGCGTCCATTCCGGTCATGATCGCGCAGGCCCGACACGAAGCAGCCGCAGAGTGATCCACATCACTTCGACGGCAAGCCCTGGTAGGCGCCGTCCGCCGGACGGAGCGCACAGCCTCGAGTCACTCTGACCGACCACGAAAAGCACCGCACGGTCCACTCCCGGTCCGGGCATGATTCCCACCGTGCATAGGGACAGAGGCCATCGCGAGCAGGGACGTTACACGCTGACGGACACAGACGGCGGCCATGTCTGGGGCGTCTGCGCCGAGGCGGAGGGACTGTTCAGGGAACCCCGGCGCGGGACGTACGAACTGTTCGGCTGGGTTCCGGACGGAGCCGAGGTGCGCGGCTGGGTCGGCAGCCGGGTCTGGCTGGTGCCGGAGGACAGAACGCTCGATGCCTGGCTGCTGGGGGACGCGGAGAGCCTTGGACGGCACCCGGGAACGGACGGTCTCGTCCTCACGGGTCTGGACGACTACGAGGGCCCGCCCGAGGGATACCGGGCTCCTGTCCGACTGCACGATGGGTACCGGTGGCTGGGCTCCTGCCGAGAGTTCACCCGCGTCCTGCCGCCCGAGCAGGCAGCGCCCCCGATCGTGCTGCGGGGGCTCGCCCAGGGTGATCGGCTACGGCGGGCACTGACGACTGGCACCCGGCGCGCGCTGGACCTTGAGGAGGCCTGGCTGGAAATACGGGACGACGGGGGTGAGCCGCTCACCGACCGGCTGTTGCGGCCCCAAGTCCGCACGTGGCACCCGTCGTCCCACGGGTCGGACCTGATTGATCTGGAAATCGACGGATACCTCGCACCCGTACCGGGATACGCCCGGCCCGTCTGGGAACGCTGGCTCGCCGGCCCGCCGGACGCCCCCGGCGCCTGGGCCGGGCTCGAAACCCGGCAGCGCGGGGCCTGGCTCGATCTCGTACGCGAACGGGGCTGTCGGCTCGCGCACCAGGCCCGGCCGACGGGACACGCGTACGAGCTGGACGGCCGGCACATCACCGACGAACCGGGCCTCTATCTGGCACTCGGCGAGGCCGTCAACGGTCCGGGCGGCTACTTCGGCGGCTGCCTGGACGCCCTCGTGGACTGTCTGCGCGGCAATTTCGGCTGCACCGCCCCAGCAACCTTGCTCTGGCGGGATTCCGCGACCGCGCGCGAGCACCTGTCCCGCGTCCTGGCGCCGGAGGGCGAGCAGTATGACCTGGTCGCCCTGGTGCTCGAAGTCCTGACCGAGGGCGGGATGCGCGTGACCTTCATGTGAATCAACTTCCACCGCGCCGCCGCAGTGGTGACTCAACGCTGCTGTCGCCTGCGTAGGGGTCACCAGGAGGACGACCACCGGGCTTCGACGCGGCCCAGGTCATCTGGATGCGGTCATGAATCGACGTGCTGGCCTTCCGTCCCGGACTCAACCGGCTCGGTGCCAGGCGGCCGGCGATGGCCGGCGTCATGCAACTTGCTCAACGCCGAGTGATCATTGGACACCAGCAGCTGGGCCAACCGTGCTGCCGCGGCGATTACGGCAGACCAGCCTGGTGAGTCCAGATAGACCTCGTCGTGGGCAGCGGCGCCGACCGAGTCCTGCACCGCGCTGTAGGCAGCACCAAGACGTGCCATCAGCTCAACCTCCTCCTCGCTGCGAAGGGACTGCCCCAGCCAAGGCAGAGGACTGTTCGCATCACAGAAGTCGTCGAAGAGCGCGTGCACGATGTGGTCGAGGTCCTCGAACTGATCCGGGTCGAGCCACACCTCTCGCTGCCATGTCGGGCTGGCCAGCGCAACGACCGCAGGCACGACATGGAGGCGGTAGTAGGGCAGAGCGATACCGTGATCGATCACGAGCCGATAGTACGCACCTCGTGATCGTCCGGACAGCTCCCCGTGGTGACGGCCCCCGCCCACCGAGTCAGGACGGCCGGCGGATTCCGCTGCCACTGGTGGACTGTCGGTATTCGAGGGTTGCAGTATTCGCCGTAGAGCGAGCAGTTCCGTACCCGGCTCGGTCACGTCAGCGGTGACAAGGTGTAAAGCTCTCGCCGAACGGGCGCTGTCTGCGCGAAGACGCCGGAGCAAGAAGAAGACGGGCCTCTTGCGGTGAACCCGCGCCGGCCGCCCGCGCTCCGGTGCGGGCCTTCGCCCTCTGCCACCGCGCCGTACGGCCCCCGCCCGGCAGCGGCAATCCCGCGCGGCAGAAGGCTCACCCGGCGCTACGAGGTTCACGGCGCCGGTACGGCACCGATCTGCTGCATCACCCCGAGGAGATCGGGCTGGCCCCGTTCGCCGACGATCCGGCCGTCCGCCAGGTAGTAGAAGTTCATGGCCTGCACCGAGATCTTGTTGCCGCTCGCCGGGATCCCGAAGAATTCACCGTCGTGGGTTCCCCGCATGGTGAACCGCGCGGCCACGGTGTCGCCTTCGGTGACCGTCTCCTCCAGCGTCCACTGGACGTCGGGGAAGGCGCTGCGCATCATCCCGAGGACTTCCAAGTACCCATCGGGCCCCCGCAGTGGTGCCGGGTGGCTTGGCGCATGGAACACCGCGTCCGGAGAAATGACCTCGCGGGCGAGATCCTCGTTGCCCGTGTTGATGAACTCGACGAAACGGTTCATCACTGACTCGGTGGATTGCGATGGCATCTTGCTGTGCCTCTCCAGAGACGTTTGGACGGGTACCAGCGAGCGTAACATCGAATCGATGTTCGCATCGAATCGATGTTCGCGTGCGAAGATGGACTCATGCTGGAACTCGCGATACTCGGCTTCCTCGCCGAGGGACCCCTGCCTGGACACGAGCTGCGCCGCCGCATCTCACAGCTGACCGGCTATACGCGGCCGGTCAGTGACGGCAGCCTGTATCCGGCGATCAATCGTCTGACCAGGGCGGGCTTGATCGAGCGGCGCGCCGACCCGGCCGCGGGGGCGGCCCGGTACGTGCTCAGCCTGACCGCGGCCGGACGGGCCGAAATGCTTCAGCGCCTGCGCAAGCCCGCCGACCACGAGATCACCGACTTCACCCGGTTCTACGTCGTCCTGGCCTTCCTCTCCCACCTGCCCGACGTGGCCGCACAGCACGCGGTGCTGCGCAGACGGCTGGAGTTCCTGGAGGAACCGGCGAGCTTCTTCTACGACAATGAGCGGCCCCTGCGCGCCGAGGAGATCGCCGACCCCTACCGGCGGGGCATGCTGCTCACCGCCCGCGCCACCAGCCGCGCCGAACGGAGCTGGCTGCGCGAGGCCCTCGGGGAGAAGGCGCCCGCATTCGACACCGCATGCACCGACAGCGATCCGCATGCGCCCGCCGCTCCCGCGAGCTGACTGTCCACGGAGGTACCCCCATGCTTGCTTCCTGGTATGACGACCAGGGCCCCGCCGCCGATGTCCTGCACGTCGGTGAACTCCCTGATCCCGTCCCCGGCCCCGGCGAGGTCCGCGTCCGCGTCACCGTCTCGGGCGTCAACCCCGGCGACACCAAGAAACGGCGCGGCTGGCTCGGCTCGTCCATGCCCTTCCCGCGGGTGATCCCGCACAGCGACGGCGCCGGAGTCATCGACGCCGTGGGCGCCCAAGCCGACGCCCGCCGCGTCGGACAGCGGGTCTGGGTATACGGCGCCCAGTCCTACCGCCCCTTCGGCACAGCCGCCCAGTACACCGTCGTACCTGACCACCAAGCCGTACCTCTGCCGGATCATCTGAGTGATGAGCTGGGGGCGAGCCTCGGCATCCCCGGCATCACCGCCCACCGCACCGTCTTCGCCGACGGCCCGGTCGACGGCCAACTGGTCCTGGTCCACGGAGTTCTCGGCGGCGTCGGCTCCCTGGCCGCCCAGCTCGCCCACTGGGCCGGCGCGACTGTGATCGCGACCGTCCGCCGAACCGCGGACCTCAGCCGTGTCGACGCGGCCGTCGTCTCCCACGCCGTCGCCCTGGATACCGGCGACCCCGCCGCGGCCATCCGCTCGTACGCGCCGCGGGGCGTCGACCGGATCATCGAGGTCGCGCTGTCCGACAACGCCGGTCTCGACAACGCCGTCGCCGCCAACAACGCCGTCATCGCCGCCTACGCCACCCGCACGGACCGCACCGAGATCCCCTTCTGGCCGCTGCTGTTCAACAACGTCACCCTGCGGCTGCTCGGCAGCGACGACTTCCCCGCCGAGGCCAAGCGTCAGGCCGCCCGCGACCTCACCTCCGCAGCCGCCGTCGGCGCCCTCACCGTCGCCGTCGGCGACCGTTACCCGCTGGACGACATCGCCAAGGCCCACGACCACGTCGACGCCGGCGGTGGCCACGGCCGCATCCTGCTCACCATCCCCCAATAGCGCAGACTCGGAACACCGCCCTGCTCAACTGCCTAGCCCTACTCAGCTTCCGGGAAGCCCTGGCCACCGCGGCCGAAGAGATGCGGCGGGGCGCCGGGAGTGACGGAACGCGTCAGTTGTTGGAGCCGACGGTGTTGTCGTTGCCCGCGTTGAACACGTCGTCGCCCGCGAACCGAAGCCAGTCACCGAAGACGATGGTGTACGACGACTGCGGACCGATGTCCACGTTCACGTCCGCACTCGCGATTCCGGCAGTGCCGAACACAAGGGCGCCCGCGGCGAGCGCGGTCAGCAGGGAACGCATGGGAGACACCTTTCAGCAGAGGGCAAAGCGTCGCGGGCGCGGTCCGCTGACGTAGGCGTAGGCCGACCCCGCCGGCGCGGGGCGGCCGGTCCAAGACCGGGTGGACGTCCCCGGCATAGCGTTCACCTTCCAGTCATTGCAACGAACGAAGGACGCCTATTGCGTTAACGTACAAGCCATTGCAACGATTTCATCGCAACTACCTGGAGATATACAGGCTTTGCGCGGATAATCTGTTGCCCGATCCATGAATGCAACGTAGCGTTTCTGCCACAGGAAACAACGAGCCAAAGACCTCACAGGTCGAGAGGTGCGCGTTTCACGGAGAAGCGATCCCAGGGGGCGGATCATGGAGACAGCACAGCACCCGCGGCAGGCGACACCCGGCGCCTTGAGCGCTTTCGCCCGCTTCGCGCTCTGCGGCGGCGGAGTAGGGCTCGCTTCCAGCTTCGCCGTGGCGGCACTCGCCTCCTGGATTCCCTGGATCCTGGCCAACGCCCTGATCACCGCGGCCTCCACACTCCTCGCCACCGAGCTGCACGCCCGCTTCACCTTCGGCACAGGCGGGCGCGCGACCTCGCGCCAGCATGCGCAGTCGGCCGGGTCCGCGGCGGCCGCATATGCGGTGACCTGCGGGGCGATGCTTGTCCTGCAGCAGTTGGTGGCGGCACCCAGCACAGTGCTTCAGCAGGTCGTCTACTTGGCCGCCTCCGCACTCGCAGGCGCCGTACGGTTCGCGGTGCTGCGCCTCGTCGTCTTCGCACTGTCCGGCAACCCCTCACAGGTCGCGACCGGCGTCCGCACCGCCCTTCCCACGCACGCGACCACGGTCCGCGCCACGGCGCCCACTGGCCCGACGGCGCTCTGCCGCGCCGCCTGAAGCTCTCCGCCCTATGGGTCGCGCGGCTGGTACCGAGTAGGTACCATGCCGGTATGCCATCACTGAACGTGTCCTTCACCGAGGAAGAAATGGAAGGCGTGCGCGCGGCTGCCGCCGCCGAGGGCAAGAGTCTCAAGCAGTACATGCACGACCTCGGCGTCCGCGAGATGCAGCGCAAGCGGTTCGTGGCCGGCGCCTCCTCGTGGGCGGAACGGCTGCGCGCCGAGTTCGACGAGGCGTTCCCCGACGAGATCCCTCCGTCCCAGCGCGGCGAGGGAGCCAACGCCGCCTGATGAGCGAGATCTTGTACATCGATGTCCCTTGGCTCCTGGACGTCCAGGACGCCGCCCTCGACAACGACGACGTGTCGGTCACCGACTACTCGGCCCTTGTGGCGGCTGTCGCGCGCCACAAGACGCGCATGCCGACCCTCGCCACGTCCAATCCTGACACCGCGTGGCGCGCGGCCGCCCTTCTGCACACCGTCGTGCGTCTCGAACCGCTCCCCCACCGCAACAGCCTCTTCGCCGCCTTTGTCACCGGTCAGTACATGGACCAGTCCGGGGAAGGAATCGACCCTCCCTACGGAGCTCTCTCCGACCTGATCAGAAAAGTCCGCGAATCCCGGTTGAGTATCTATGACATCGCGGACACACTCCGCTCCTGGCGGATCTGACACGGGGCCACTGCGAGCGCACAGGTGCGGAAGTGCCCGATGCCTCCTGCCCGGACACGGTGCTGCTCGTCCTGTTCGTCGTCCGGCAGACCCGGGCCAGCCACCCACTGCTCCCCTGGGCATCGTCCTGCCCGGCGCCGGGCTGGCGCGCTGCTGGTGACCGGACTCGGCCGGAGCGGCATGTTCGGGCTGCCGCTGTTCACGACGTCCCAGCTGATCGGCGGGTCTCTCGGCACTGGCGGGTCTCTCGGCGCCGCGGTGTTCAACACCGCGGCCGCGAGTGCCGCAGCCCGTCACCTTGCCCCGCGTTCGGGCTGTCGGCGGATGCCAGACCCCGAGCGACTGCGGGAGCGACGGGGCGTGGGCTAGTCGCGGGGCGCAGTGTCGGTGATCGCGGTGGTGGAGGGGTGGGCGTGCGCGGCTTGGACGAGGCGTGCGGCGCCGCGGACTGCGGCGGTGTGCGGGGCGGGGACGGGCTGGACGGGAGCGTGCAGCCGGTCGGTGAGGCGGTAGGTGATGTCGGGTCGTAGCGCGCCCCCGCCGGCGAGGAGGGCGCCCCGCTGGAGGGCGTCGAGTGTCTGGGAGGTGTGGTCCTGCTCCAGCATGCTGGTCACCATGGCGGTTACGGCTTCGGTGATCAGCGTGGGCGGGGTGAGGCTGTCCAGGTCGCTGGTGCCCAGGGCGGTGTGGCGGGCGTCGGTCACCGCGCCGCCGGCGAGGAGCGTGACCTCGGTGAGGTGGGCGCCGAGGTCCACGACGAGCAGGGGACGGGTCAGGTCGGCGCCCGCTGCGACGGCCACGGCGCGCGCGGTGGGGACGGTCAGGACTGTGCGCGGACGCAGGATTTCGACCGCGGCACGGGCTTGTGTCCGGTAGGCGATTCCGCCCAGTACGGGTGTGGTCAGGATGAGCAGGGGACGGCCGAAACGGGGCAGGCGGTGGCCGAGCAGCCGGTTCAGCATCCGGGCGGTTCCGGGGGTGTCGACGATGGTGCCGCGCTGGATGGGGTAGGTGGCGCCCGCGCCCGGGAAGGTGACCGTGGGCACGTCGAGGATCAGTCGCCGCCCGGACATCCAGGCACGGGTGCGGGCGCTGCCCAGGTCGAGGGCGATGCCGGAGCACTGCCGGCACCAGGGCCACGAGCGGTGCCGGGCGATCGCGGGGCCGGGCCCCAGTGAAGTCGTCACCGTCCGGCCTCCCTGACGTGTTGGCAGCGGGCGCAGTAGCGGGCCTGCGGCACGATCATGAGTCGTTCGCGGGCGATGCGCCTGCGGCACAGATGGCAGGTGCCGTAGCTGCCCTGGTCCAGCCGTGTGAGTGCGGCTTCGACGTCGGTGAGGACCATGCGGGCGGAGGCGGCGAGCTTGACGCGGACCTCGATCTGGGAGGCGGCTTGCCGGTCGAGAAGGGCGTCGGCGCGGGTCGTGGCGACGGATGAGAGCTGCTGCAGCTGTTCCTGGCGGAACAGGAGTTGTTCGTGCAGGTTCTCGCGCAGTGCGGCGAAGTCCTCGATCGACAGCGTTGTGCTGCGGTCGTCGATGATCTGGTGGTTCACCAATTCACCCCCGGGGCAAGGTGGACGGACAGTTGTCAGGCGGCGTCGCGCTGGCAGGGGACGCAGCACGGCGTGTAGGGCAGGATCTCCAGGCGCTCGACCGGGATGGGCTTGGAACAGTTCCGGCAGACGCCGTAGCTGCCGTCCTGGACGCGGACGAAGGCGGCCTCGATCTCGGTGAGCACTCGCTGGATGGTGTCTTTCTGCGTGGACATGGCCTGTTCCTCCCCGACCGGCGCGGCCTCGGCGATGGCCCGCAGCTGCACCAGGCGGGAGGCACGTTCGTGTTCGAGGCGCTGGAGGGCCTCGTGCGCCGTCAGCCGTTCACGGCGGGTTTCGGTCTGGGGCGTATCGAGCGACATGGCGGTTCCTTCTTTCGATGCGGAGGTGGGGCGCGCCGGGCAGGGATGCGTCGGGAGGCGAGGGCCCGGGGGGAAGAGCCGGGGGAAGTTACCGGTGGCGGTTCATGCCTCCACCGTGGCCGCAACGCCACGCTGAAACCATCGGGCGCAATACCCATCTCCGGTCTGTCCCAGGACCCATCGCGGCGTGGGCAGGCCAAGTCCAGGAAATGGGTATGGGAGCCCATCGACGGCGGGTCCAGGAGCGGGCAGCCTGGGGGCAGGCCGGTCACAACCAAAGGCGGCAGCTCACGTTCGGGGTGCGCGGTGACCGAAAGTAGTGACAAACCGTGCCACCCAGAGAAAGGCGTCAGCCCGGTGTCCCTGTTCTGGCGGATCTTCGTGCTCAACGCGGTCGTGCTGGGCAGCGCCACCGCGCTGCTGCTGTGGGCTCCGGTGACCGTGTCCGTGCCGGTGGTGCTGACCGAGGCGGTCATCCTCGTGGCCGGCCTCGTCGTCATGCTGGTCGCCAACGCGGCCCTGCTGCGCATCGGTCTGGCCCCGCTCGACCGGCTCACCCGGCTGATGGCCACCGTCGATCTGCTGCGCCCCGGGCAGCGGCTGCCGGAAGGGGGCCGCGGCGAGACCGCAGAGCTGATCCGCACCTTCAACGCGATGCTCGAGCGCCTCGAGCACGAGCGTGCCTCCAGCAGTGCCCGTGTCCTGCTCGCTCAGGAAGCGGAGCGGCGCCGCATCGCCCAGGAACTGCACGACGAGGTGGGCCAGAGCATGACCGCGATCCTGCTCTCCCTGGAGCGGGCCGCCGACGAGGCGGACGATCCCCTGCGCGGGGAACTGCGGCAAGTACAGGAGATCACCCGGGGGAGCCTGGACGAGGTGCGCCGTCTGGCGCGTCGTCTGCGGCCGGGCGTACTGGAGGACCTCGGCCTGATCAGTGCCCTGACCTCGCTGACCACGGAGTTCTCCACGCACGTCGGACTGCGCGTGGGACGCCGCTTCGACACCGGCCTGCCCCCGCTGGACCAGCAGACGGAACTGGTGCTGTACCGCGTCGCCCAGGAAGCGTTGACGAACGCGGCCCGTCATGCCGAGGCCGGTCAGATCGAGGTGAGCTTGCGCCACACCGGCGAGGCGGTGGTGCTGGCCGTCGTCGACGACGGCCGCGGAACCGGGGTCGCCCGCGAAGGGGCCGGAATCCGCGGAATGCGCGAGCGGGCCCTGCTGATCGGGGCCACGCTGGACGTCACCTCACAGCCGAAGGCCGGTACACAGGTCCGGCTGACCGTGCCCCTCCTCAGGAAGCAGCCATGACCACGCGCGACAGATCCGTGATCCGCATTCTCCTCGCCGACGACCACGCGCTGGTACGTCGCGGGGTGCGACTCATCCTCGACCGGGAGCCGGACCTCGATGTCGTCGCCGAGGCCGGGGACGGCGCGGAGGCCATCGACCTGGCCCGCACCCATGAGGTCGACCTGGCGGTGCTGGACATCGCCATGCCCCGGATGACCGGCCTGCAGGCCACCCGCGAACTCCTCGCACTCAAGCCGGACGTGCGGGTGCTGATGCTGACGATGCACGACAACGAGCAGTACTTCTTCCAGGCGCTCAAGGCCGGGGCCAGCGGATATGTGCTGAAGTCCGTCGCCGACCGCGACCTGGTGGCCGCGTGCCGGGCCGCCATGCGCGACGAGCCCTTCCTGTATCCGGGCGCGGTCACCGCGCTCATCCGCAACTACCTGGACCGTGTCCGCAACGGTGAGGAGCCGCCCGACCAGGTGCTGACCGCGCGCGAGGAGGAGGTCCTCAAGCTCGTGGCCGAGGGCCACTCCTCCAAGGAGATCGCCGAGATGCTCTTCATCAGCATCAAGACCGTCCACCGGCACCGAGCGAACCTGCTGCACAAGCTCGGCCTGCGTGACCGGCTGGAACTCACCCGCTACGCGATCCGGGCCGGCCTCATCGAAGCCTGACCCCGCTGGCTCCTTCAAGGCACCGGGCTTCGGCTGCCCACTCCCCCAGCCGGAGCCTGGAGGATCCCGACCGCCCCGGCACACCGCCACCACACGCGAAGAGGACGGCCATGGCACGCTTCAGTCACGCCGTCCCGCGCACCCGTGGCCTGAGCCTGGCATCCGTGTCGGCCGTCCTGCTCAGCGTTCTCATCTCCCTGCTCGGCACGCCGGCACTCGTCGGCCCACACCCTCATGCACCGGGCGGCACGGCACCCGCCGTCCAGGCCACGTCGGCGCACGGCGGGCCGTACGCGGACGACGTGGAGTCCGCTGTCTACGCTGCCGCGACCCGGAGCCATCGGGACGCCACCGGCGAGCGTCATGCGCCGCCGGTCTCCGCCCCCGACGCGTCACGTGGCACGGCGGCCGGCCCGCTCCGGCCCACGCGTAGACCGCTGCCGGCGGCGAGCTCACCTGCCTCGGAGCAACCGGCACACCGTCACGGGGTACGGGCACCCCCCTCGCCCTCCGGCACCTGAACCCCTCCTCTCCATCTCCTCTCCTCTCCTTTCCTCACCCGCAGCCACTGTCCCGGCCGCGGTGTGCCTGCCGGAGGCCTGCTGTGAACCGATCCCCGCGCAGCAGAGGGCTGATCGCCCTCGCTGCCGTAGCCCTGTCCCTGTACATCGCCCTCACCGTGCCCGTCCACCTAGGACTCGATCTGCGGGGCGGCACCCAGATCGTGCTGGAAACCCGCCCCACCACCGCTGCCGACGCCGACACCGAGGCCACGGACCGCACCGTGGAGGTGCTGCGCGGTCGTATCGACGCGCTCGGTGTCGCCGAACCCGCCATCACCCGCTCCGGCAGCGACCGGATCGTCGTCGAACTGCCCGGCCTGCAGGATCCCCGGAAGGCCGCCGATGTGCTCGGCCGCACCGCCCAGCTCACCTTCCACCAGGTGCTCGGCACGGCGGCCGGCCCTCACGATCTGCCCGAACCGCTGCCCAAGCGGCCCCACGAGCAGGTGACGGCCGATGAATCAGGTCACCTTCTGCGCCTCCAGTCGGCCTCGCTGACCGGCAAGGACGTCGAGAAGGCGGCCGCCCGATTCGACCAGCAGGGCGGTGCCGGATGGCACGTCACCGTCGACTTCAAGGGATCAGGGAAACAGGGATGGGCCCGCCTGACCGGCGAGGCCGCCTGCCGCCCGGCCGGGGACCCGACCCGCCGGGTCGCCATCGTCCTGGACGACAAGATCATCTCTTCACCGCAGGTCGATCCGTCGGTGGCGTGCCGCTCCGGCATCAGCGGTGGCTCCACCCAGATCACCGGATCCTTCGACGACGGCGAGGCCAAGGAGCTGGCCCTGCTCATCAACGGCGGCGCCCTGCCGGTACCGGTCGAGACCATCGAGCAGCGCACCGTCGGCCCCACCCTGGGCGCGCAGGCCATCGCGGCCAGTGCCTGGGCAGCCGTCATCGGCACCGCTTTGACCTCGCTGTTCATCATCGCCGTCTACCGGATCATGGGAGCCTTGGCGACGGTGGCTCTGGCCTGCTACGGCCTCATCTCCTACGCGGCCCTCGCCGCCCTCGGCGCCACCCTCACCCTGCCCGGCCTCGCCGGGTTCGTCCTGGCCATCGGCATGGCGGTGGACGCCAACGTGCTCGTCTTCGAACGCGCCCGCGAGGAGTACGCCTCTCGCCACCGCCCCACCCCCCGGTCGTCGCTGACCGCCGGGTTCCGCAAGGCCTTCAGCGCGATCGCCGACTCCAACATCACCACTCTCATCGCCGCCGGCCTGCTGTTCTTCCTCGCCTCCGGACCGGTGCGCGGGTTCGGTGTCACGCTGGGCATCGGCGTCCTCGCCTCCATGCTCAGCGCCCTTGTCATCACCCGCACCCTCGCCGACTACGCCGTGGCCCGCCCCCGCCTTCGTCGCCGCCCCCACCTGACCGGCATCGCCCACACCGGCACCGTCCGCGCCCGTCTCACCCGCACGAACCCGAACCTGATGCGCCACCCGCGCCGGTGGCTGGCCGCCTCCGCTGCCGCCCTCGTCCTTGCGGCCTCAGGGATCGCCGTACGCGGCCTCGACTTCGGCGTCGAATTCACCGGTGGCCGCCTCATCGAATACACCACGGCCACACCCGTCGACCCCGACCGGGCCCGTACCGCGCTCGCCGAGGCCGGGTTCCCGCGCGCCGTCGTCCAGACCTCCGGCGAGAACCAGTTCACCGTCCGCACCCACCACCTGAGCAACGCCCAGGCAGCGGCCATCACCGACACCGTCACCGACCTGGCACGCAACGCCGACAAGATCCGCGACGAAGCCATCGGGCCGAGCCTCGGCAAGGAACTGCGCCACGGCGCCCTCATCGCGCTCGTCGTCGCCCTCGGCGCCCAGCTGATCTATCTCGCGGCACGTTTCCGCTGGCTGCTGGGGAGCTCCGCGGTCGCCGCCCTCGTCCACGACGTCGTGATCCTCATCGGCATCTTCGCCTGGCTCGGCAAGCCCGTCGACGGCGTCTTCCTCGCCGCGCTGCTGACCGTGACCGGCTACTCCGTCAACGACTCCGTCGTCGTCTTCGACCGGATCAGGGAACTCGGCCGCCGCGATCGCTTGGAGCCCTTCGCCCGTATCGCCAACCAGGCACTCCTGCAGACGCTGCCCCGCACGGTCAACACCGGCATGGGCGCCGCATTCATCCTCACCGCGCTGGCCGTCTTCGGCGGCGAAACCCTGACCGACTTCGCCCTCGCCCTCCTCATCGGCCTCGCAGTGGGCACCTACTCCTCCATGTTCACTGCCACACCCCTGGCCATCGAACTGCACCACCGCACATAGGCGGGGCTCGCTGGGGTGCGCCCGTGTCAAGGCCACGCAGTACGCAGCTGTGCAGCGGGCGGAGTGGGAGCGTTCGCATGTCCTTCTCGCCTGCGCCGGCACGTTCCGCCCGCGTGACAACGCCCTGGCCGGCGGCGTTGGCCGACCTCCGGCGGGCCGCCTCCCGGGCCTCGGCGACGGCCCGGTCCCGTGGACCGGGAGGCGCGTAACGATCGCTGCCGTCCCGCGGACCGAAGCCCGCCCGAGTCCGCCCGAGTCCGCCCGAGTCCACCCGAGTCCACCCGAGTCCGCCCGAGTCCGCCGGGGACGACTACCCGTCATGAGCCGAGATGCCGTCTCCGCTCAGCATCCGCATCTCGGCCTCACTCGGGCGGCGCTCAGCCCGCAACACGGCGTGGCGCGACTCAGATGAGTTCGGGCTGCGGTTCCGGTTGCCGTTCTGGTGCGGTCCTCGATTCCCACCGTGCGGTGGTCCGGACGTAGCCGTAGACCACTGAGGTCATCGCCAGCAGGAGAAGCGGTCCGGACACCCACGGGTGTCCGGCCATCTCCAACGGCAGGTAGCGATACGACAGCAGGAGCGCAACGAAGACCGTCGCACCGTAGACGACCAGCTGGATCCCTGATCGATCCCAGCCGCGGTCGAACGAGCGCAGAGCTGCCTCGATCGTATACGTGAACACCACCCCGGCGATGAGATCCACTCCGTAGTGGTAGCCGAATCCCAGCGTTGCGGTGAGCGTGGCAATCAGCCAGAACACGCCTGCGAATCGCAGAAGTCGTGGGCCCTTCCGGGAATGAATGAAGATCGCGGTGGCCCACGCCGTATGCAGGCTCGGCATGCAGTTGCGCGGGGTGATCTCGTCGAACGGCATGTGGTGCGGAACATTGATCGGCGACGGCGTCACCGGCCACAGGTCGGCCACCGCCCACTGCTCGCTGCCGGGCACCGTTGGGGACCACAGGCTGACCGATGCCCAGTGCTCGACGCCGGTGCCGTAGGCGAAGACCGGCCCGACCACCGGGAAGATCATGTAAATGGCCGGCCCGAGGAGGCCGATCACCAGAAAGGTGCGCACCAGATGGTGCCGCGGGAATTGACGGTCGACCGCCACGCTGCGCAGTTGGTAGAGCGCGACGATGACCGCGGCCACCGCGAGCTGGCCGTAGACGACATCGAGAAAGTTGAAGCCGATCGAGCCGGTGGCGGTGACGATCCGGCCTGCCACCCACGACGGTTCGCCGAGCGCGTGATCGGCGGTTGCCACGTACTGGTCGAGCACCGAGGGGCGGGTCTTCGAGGTGATGACCAGCCAGATGTCGCCGGTCTTGCGGCCGGCCACCAACAGCAGGCCGAGCCCGACGCCCTTCAGCAGCAGGACACGTTCCTTGCCGGTGCGGCGCGTGACCGCGATGACCGCATAGCCCAGCATGACCCACAACGCCCCGTTGCCGAACGGGTGGCCGCCGGTCACCTTGGCGTCGACCGCCCACCGGACCAACCCGAAAACGGCGTCGATACCGAGCGCGGCGCCCACCGCGATGAACCGTTGCCGCCAGGTGAGAACCACCATCATCAACGTCAAACTGGCGTACAGCAGGAAACCCGATTTGGGAGGGAATATCAGCTCCCCCACCTGGTTGGTGATCGGCCCCGGCAGGCCGCAGCGTCGCGCCGCACCCTCCAGCGCGATGAGGAACACGAGGGCCACGACGGTCGCCGCGGCCCACAGTATCGCCCGGGGATGACGCCTCACGGAGAGCACGGTTCTGCCCTTTATTCGCGAAAGCTCCCGCAATGCTACGTTTATCAATTGCCTGACCAATTTGCTCGATTTTGACTAGCCAAGTTACCTATCACGCCGGATGGCATGCTTTTTCGGCGAAGGACGGGTGATGGCGGCGTTCATCGCGAGGTTCGAACATGTTAACGGAGTGGTGCGGGTGGGTTCCGACGAAATGTGCATCGTCGAGCGGACGGGTTCACCCCGCCGTGCTGACACGAGTCGAGCCCGCCTCACCGGGCGCCCTTTACCGAGCCGGCCGAGCCCTGCGAGCCACGGTCGACGTGCCTTCGAAGCCTTCGCTCCGGGCTTGGCGCGCCTGGCTGGCCTCGGTCAAAGTGCAGCGGAGCGCTCTCGCGTTCAGTCGGTGGGGCGGGAGTGCACGCTGACGGCGTAGCCGCCGCCCGGACCGTACGGGTCGCCGCCCCAGGTGGCGAAGCGCTGCCTCAGCGTCAGTCCGGCCTGTGTGCACCAGTGGTCGAACTCCGGCAGCGTCACTGTCGGTTCCGGCAGCGGCAGGTGTTCCGCGTCCAGTCCCATGCCGGTTACCAGCAGTCCGCCGGGGCGCAGTACGGCGGCCAGGTGCCGGACAACAGTCGGGCCGGTGCCGGGGGCCAGCAAGGGGATGACGTTTCCGGCGGCGAGCGCCAGGTCGAAGCCGGGTTCCAGACCGAGGGCGTCCAGGCGGGCCAGGTCGCCGTGGAGCCATTCCTGGTCGGGGGCATCGCGACGCGCGACGGCGAGCATGGAGCGGTCGACGTCCACGCCCGTGCAGAGGTGACCCAGCGCGGCAAGCCGGATCGCGATCCGCCCGGTACCGCAGCCGGCGTCGAGTACCCGCGCCGCAGGATCCAGCAGCGCCTCGCAGAAGGCGGCCTCGCCGTGGATGTCGTGGCCTGACGCCGCGAGCCGCGCGAACCGCAGGGCGTACTCCTCTCCGCCCTGTCCGCCGGTCAGGTCCGCCCAGCGGTCACGTCGGCTGCTCATGGTCTGCGTGTCTCCCGGATGTCTCGGTCGGTGGGGTGAGGACTTCAGCGCGGTAGCCGCTCCGGTCGCCTTCCCGCTCGTCGAACGCCGGCTCCCGAGCCTCTGTTCCCGCTGACCACGACCAGACGGCGCCCCGAGGGGTCCGCCCTGCCGGCCACCTCCGTCGCGGCCGGTTCGCACTGGCGCACGTGATCACGGCGCAGCACGGAGCGGTACTGACGGGTACGCAGTTCTACCTCGCGCCCCGTGACACGGTTCAGCAGGTCGAGGCCGTCGTGCGCATCCTCGACTTCTCGCCGGGGCGGCATTCTCGCTCACGGACTACGCGGGCAGATGGTTGCGGCGGTGAGGCGGGCAAGGCCTTGGTCGCCCATTTCGTGCGCGGTCAGGTCTGCTGCTCCATCCTGATGGCCCGGCGGAGTTCCTCGCTCGCCGCTCCCGGTTCCTGCCGCTGGATCTCCAGCAGTGCGGCGGCGATGGCGTCGAGCTTGCGCTGGATGGCGTGCTCGGCTCGCCGTTCGGAATTCTTGAGCAGTGCCAGGAGCAGCAGCGAGACAGCGGACATCGCCTCGCCCACCATCAGCAGCCACGGCGTGGGCAGCTTCAGTGCGTGCGCGGTGATCGCGCCGGCCACCAGAACGAGGCACACGCCGAAAAAGGCGGGTGAGCTGGTGAAGTTCGAGGCGTGCTCGGCCAGACGCGTGAACCGGCCCGGCCGGTCGCCGTCGCGGTGCGCGGGGTGCTGAGGTGCCATCAGGTCACCAGCGGTCTTCACGAGACCGGCCGGTCGGCAGGAGCTCCCAGGGCCCAGCCGGAGACATCGCCCAGCCGTCCACGCCACAGCGGAGCGGTCGCGGTCCCGGGCACGGACAGGAACGTGACGTCGACGAGATGGATGAACGCGTGCAGCCCGTCTCCCGTTCCCGGCTCCGAATCGGTCTCCTTCAGGGCCGACCGGACGGTGTGCGCCAGGTGTGCCATGTGGTCGGCTGCGTCTTCCGCTCCGGTGGCCGTCGACACCACGCGCTCCCACCGGTCGGCCCATGTGCGGGACCCGACCAGGTTCCCCGCGACGATTCCACCGGGCGTGGTCAGGCAGATCTTGAGGGCGGCCTCGGGCTGCGCGTCGACCAGCCGCAGCAGGATCTCCAGATGCGCGTCGATCGGCGGGAGCGCGGCACCGTATTCGCTCACCACAGGTCCTCTCTTCTCTGGTACGTGCCCGGTCCCGGGCGGGCTTCCGCGGCAGGCCACGGGTGATCGGTCAGTGGGTGGTGAGCATGCCCTCGCGCAGGCGCTTCAGGGTGCCGGAGAGCAGCCGGGATACATGCATCTGCGAGCAGCCGAGCCGTTCACCGATCTGTGCCTGAGTCAGCTCCTCGACGAACCGCCAGTGGAGGATGCGCCGTTCGCGCTCGTCGAGCTGGGCGAGCAGGGGGGCCAGCGCGTGGAAGTCCTCCACCAGCTCCATGGCCGCGTCGTCGGACCCGATGAAGTCCGCCAGTACTGTCTCGCCGTCGGGGCCGCCGCCGATGGTGGCGTCCAGCGAGGCGGAGTTGTAGCCGTTGGACGCGACCCGGGCCTCGATGACCTCCTCCTCGGTCAGGTCCATCAGCTCCGCCAGCTCTTTGACGGTGGGGGTCCGGCCCATACGGCTCTGGAGCTCCTCGCCGGCCTTCGCCAGTTGCACGCGCGCCTCCTGCAGGCGGCGCGGCACATGTACGGACCAGGAGGTGTCCCGGAAGAAGCGCTTGATCTCGCCGACGATGTACGGGATGGCGAAGGAGGTGAACTCCACCTCACGGGATATCTCGAAGCGGTCGATGGCCTTGATCAGCCCGATGACGCCGACCTGGACGACGTCCTCCATCCCGTCCGCCCCGCCCCGGTTGCGGAACCGGCCGGCCGCGAAGCGGACCAGGGACATGTTCATCTCGATCAGGGTGTTGCGCGCGTACTGGTACTCGGGCGTGCCTTCCTCGAGCACCGCCAGCTTCGCGAAGAACAGCTTCGACAGGGATCGGGCGTCCTTGGGCGCTATCTTGGCCGGTTCGGGGACTGCCGGCAGTGCCGCTGTCGTCTGTTCCTCTGCCGCCTGTGCGATCGTCGTCGTCATCTGTGTTCTCCCCGCCCGGCCGGTGCCCTGCATTGCGCTCGAGCTGCTGTGGCCGCGCCTACCCCGTCATCCGCAGAGCATGCACATGCCTGGAGAATGCGCCGGCGCGGGCGTACGTGCTTAGCCCGTACCACCCGCCGCCAAACGCATGTACGAGTCTTCGGTAGGTGAGACGGATCTGACGGCGCCCGCTCATGTACCGGCGGGGGCGATGGCGCCGGGCCGGCCGTGGGAGCAGTTTCCTCCCACGGCCGCCCTGGGGATGCGCATCCGGCGCAGCACGTCGCGAGTGAGCCGGCGGTCGAGCGTGGTGCGCCAGGTGACGTCGGGATGTGTGGAGCGCAGGTGCGACAGCGCCCTGGTGCCCAGCCCGCAGCCGCGAAACGCTTCGTCCAGGACCACATCGGTGATCACGCCCTCGGCGCACTCGTCGCACGCTCGATAGGTGATCCGTCCGACCACCTTGCGGATGTGCACCAGGAGCAGACACTCCTCGCCCGCGCCGCCCTCCAGGGAGGACGACGGCAGCAGCTCGACATCGCGATAGGCCAGCAGCCTGCGGTGCCACCGGCCCCCTCGTCGTCCGGTGCGCCGGTGCCTTCCCTCGGCCCGTCGTGGTGCGGCGCCTTCCCGTGGTCCAGGCCGGCCCTGCGCGTCGCTCATGGCATACGTCTGGTTTCCCTGCATTCCATCGCGTGTGCCCGCTACCACGGACCCCATGTCACCACGCCGTGAACGCGTCCCGGTTGCCACCGGCTCCCCGTGGCTCAGTCGAGCGCCTTGAGCCCCTCGTGCCAGCGGGTACGGCGCTCCTCGTCGCTCTGCTCCCACCAGGGGGTGCCCCGCTCGCCCAGGGCTACCTTCGCCAGTTGCACGCGCGCGCGGGCGGCACGTTCGGCTTGCGGGTCCTGCGCCCGCAGAGCGGCCCCTACCGCGCGGCGGGCCGCCATGAGGTGGGAGCGGAGCCGTGCGGCGTCCTCCTCGGGAATGAGCGGATCCGTCGCCCGCCAGCGGCGTCCGCCCACGACGATGAACCGTCCGTCCGGGGTGCGCTCCGGTCGCGCGTCAGGTGTCACGCCAGGAGTCTGCCGGTGGGCGGCGGCGCAGCAGAGGAGCCACACGGGTCTGCCGGTGCAGGCCCTACTTCACGGATCCCGCCATGACCCCCTGCACGAAGTGCCGCTGGAAGGCGAAGAACACGGCCACCGGGACGATCAGGGACAGGAACGCCCCCGGCGCGAGCACGTCGATGTTGCTGCCGAACTGCCGTATCTGTGACTGGAGTTCCACGGTCAGCGGCTGTGACGAGCTGTCGGCGAACAGCAGGGCCACCAGCATGTCGTTCCACACCCACAGGAACTGGAAGATGGCCAGGCTCGCCAGGGCGGGCCGTCCCACCGGCAGCACGAGCCGGGTGAAGATGCGCCACTCGTTGCCCCCGTCCATACGGGCCGCCTCCAGCATCTCCCGGGGTATCTCGGCGAAGTAGTTCCGCAGCAGGAAGATCGCGAACGGCAGTCCGTAGGAGACGTGGAAGAGGACGACGCCGGGAATCGTGCCGAACAGCCCCAGTTGGCCGAAGAGTTTGGCCACAGGCAGCAGGCCGATCTGCACGGGGACCACCAGGAGCGCGACCACGAGCAGGAAGAGGGCGTCCCGGCCGGGGAAGTCCAGCCAGGCGAAGGCGTACCCCGCCAGCGCGGCGATCGCCACCACCAGGAACGTCGCCGGCACCGAGATCAGCACGGTGTTCCAGAACGCCTGCGTCATCCCGGCGTTGCCCAGCAGCGACGTGTAGTTGTCGAAGGACAGCTGCCCCGGAGTGGTGATCGCCGTCCACCAGCCGCCCTTGGCCGTGTCCTGCGCCGACCGCAGGGACGATACGAGCAGTCCGGCGAGCGGCGTGAGCCAGAGCAGTCCGACGACCACGAGGACGGCCTGCACCAGGCTGTTGCCGAGCCCGCGCCGAAGCGCACTGAGGTTCATCGCTGACTCCCTCGGAAACGACGGACGTTGAAGACCATGGCGGGGATCACCAGCAGCAGGAGCAGAACACCGAGGGCACTGCCCAGTCCCTGGTCGTTGCCGCCGCCGAAGGACACCAGCCACATCTGGGTGGCCAGCACGGTGGCGTCCTCCTGCACCGGGCCCGGCGCGATGATGTAGACGAGGTCGAACACCTTCATCACGTTGATGACGAGGGTCACGAAGACCACCGTCAGCACAGGCGCCAGCAGCGGCACGGTGATCCGGCGGAACACCTGCCACTCGTTGGCGCCGTCCATCCGCGCCGCCTCGAGCGAGTCGCGTGGCAGCGCGGACAGGCCCGCGCCGATGAGCACCATCGCGAACCCGGTCCAGATCCACAGGTAGGCGCCGATGATCGCCGGCGTGACCAGCGCCGGGCCCAGCCAGGAGATGCCGTCGTAGGGCGGGGCGAAGTTCGAACCGGGGAGGGTGACGGTGTACGAGCCCGGCTCCAGGCCGGGGAACCGGAAGGAGCCGTCGGCCGCGGTGGTGGTGCTCGCGACGGTCTTCCCCTCGCGCACCGCCTCGACCTTCATCTTGGGCAGCCCGCTCTCCTGGCGGTCCACCACGCCTTGCTTCCCTCCCCCGCCGGGGGTGAAGTCCAGGTAGACGACTCCGCGCAGTTCGTCGGGACCGGCCGTGCGGGCGCCCGCCGCGTAGGCCGGTTCCGCGCCCGCCGGCAGTTCCTTGGGCGCGACACCGACCAGGCCGAGGGCGAGCGTGTCACCCGGTGACACGCTCGTGCCCGTGCGGTACGAGCCGCCGGCGCCCTGGGTCAGTCCCTCACCGTCACGGGCGCGGGCCGTCGGGTACGTGGCGGTGTCCTGGAAGGCGTCGTGAACTCCGACGGCCGCCGCGTTCAGGACTCCCTTGTCGGGGTCCTCGTCGTAGGCGAGCCGGAAGATGATGCCCGCGGCCAGGAAGGAGACGGCCATGGGCATGAAGAGGAGCAGCTTGAACGCCGTGGCCCAGCGGATCTTCTCCACGAGCACGGCGAGGATCAGGCCCAGGCCGGTCAGCAGGGTCGGCGCCACGACCACCCAGATGGCGGTGTTGCGTACGGCTTTGAGGGTGGCCGGGTCGCGGAACATCTCGGTGTAGTTGTCGCCGCCCACGAACTGCGTCCCGGAGGCGTCGAAGAAGCTGCGGCCGACCGAGAACAGCACGGGGTACACGACGAGGGCGCCGAGCAGGAGCAGCGAGGGGAGGACGAAGAGCAGGGCGACGGTCCTGCCCCGCCGCCGGGCGCGCCGCTTGCGGGCGGCGGTCGCGGCGGCGGGTGGTGCGGCCGGCTTCGTGAGCGTGGCGGTCATCGCCGGTCAGCCCTTGTAGGCCTTGGCCGCGGCGGTTTCCAGCTGCGCCGCGGTGGCCTTCGGGTCGGACGGGTCGCGCAGGAAGTCCTGGAGGAGCTTCCACTCGCCGGCGCCCTTCGTCCCGCCGAACGCGGCCGGGGCCTGGTCGGACATGTCGAAGCGGACGGAGTCCCCGGCGGCGATGAGCGACTTGGCGGTGGTGCGGGTGACGTCATCACCGTAGGAGGCGAGGTCGAGCTTCTTGTTCGGGGAGAGGAAGCCGCCCGTCTCGGCCCATACGGCGGCGGCCTCCGGGGTGGCCAGGTACTCCAGGAGCGCCATGCCGGCCTTGGTGTTCTTGCCGTCCTTGAGGACGACGGCCGCGTCGCCGCCGCTGACCACGGGTGCCTCCCCGCCACCGACGGGCGGGAACGCGAAGAAGTTCGCGTCCTCGCCGATCTTCCGGCCGAACTGGTCCTTGGCGACGCCTGCGACGAAGTCGCCCTCGTAGACCATGCCCGCCTCGGGCTCGGGCCCGAAGACCTTCTCGACGGAGCCCGGGAAGTCGGTGTTGAGGGCCCCCTTCTGGCCGCCCGCGAGGAGCTGCTTGTCCTGGAAGAGCTTGCCGAGCGTGGTGAGGGCGTCGACCACGCTCTGGTCGGTCCACTTCAGTTCGTGGGCGGCGAGGGCGTCGTACTTCTCGGGTCCTGCCTGGGAGAGGTAGACGTTCTCGAACCAGTCGGTGAGCGTCCAGCCGTCCTGGCCCGCGACGGAGAAGGCGGCGAGGCCCGAGTCGGAGACGGTCCGCCCGGCCTTCAGCATCTCGTCGTAGGTCTTCGGCGGCTGGACGCCCGCCTGGTCGAGGGCGGCGGGGCTGTACCAGACGGTCGACTTGTGGGCGGCCTTGAAGTAGAGGCCGTAGAGGGTGCCCTTGACGCTGCCGTAGTCCTTCCAGACGGTCGCGTAGTTGGCGGCGACGGACTTCTGGGTGGCCGACGACAGCGGCTTGAGCCAGCCGTTGCCGGCGAACTGCTGGAGCACGCCGACCTGCGGGACCATCACGACGTCGGGGGCGTTGCCGCCTTCGATCTTGCTGCCGACGACGGTGGAGACGTTGTCGCCGGTGGAGACGAACTGGGTCTTGGCGCCGGTCTTCTCGGTGAACGCCTCCAGCACCTTCTGGAAGTTCTTCTGCTCGGCACCCGACCAGACGCCGGCCACGGTGACCGTCTGGCCGTCCAGCGACTTGTCGCCGCCGCCCGCGGAGACGGGGTCGCCGCCTCCGCAGGCGGTCGCGCCGAGGGCCAGGACGAGGGCGGTGCAGCCGCTGAGCAGGGTGGTACGTCGTCGCATCATCGTCGATGTCCGTTCGTAGAAAGGGAGTTGGCGGCGGGTTGGGAAATGGTCGTGCTCAGGAGTCGGTGTCGTCACCGATCCACCAGGCAGCCGTGGAGCCGGGGAGCACCCCGGCCCGGCAGGGGCCGCTGGACAGCAGGGGGTTGCCGGGAACGGGCGCCGGAGCGGGCGCCGTTCCGAAGTTGACGGCGCAGACCAGGCCGTCGCCGCGGGCGAAGGCGAGGACGCCGGGCTGGGTGTCCAGCCAGCGCAGCGAGCCCTCGCCGAGCTGGGGCAGGGTGGCGCGCAGATGGAGGCCGTCGCGGTACAGGTGCCAGAAGGAGCGGGTGTCGGCGAGGGCGCGATCGGTGGCGTACTCGGCGAAGTACTCGGGCTGCGGCAGCCAGGGTTTGGTGCCGTCGACGCCGGAGGTGAAACCGAACGGTGAGGCCTGCCCGGACCACGGCAGCGGGACCCGGCAGCCGTCCCTGATGCGGGCGCGGCTGCCCGTGCGGCGGAAGATCGGGTCGGTGAGCACGTCGTCGGGCAGGTCGACGACCTCGGGCAGGCCCAGTTCCTCGCCCTGGTAGATGTAGGCGGCGCCGGGCAGCGCCAGCAACAGCAGGGCGGCGGCGCGGGCGCGGGCGGCGCCGAGGCCGCTGCCCTCGACGGCCGGCTCGCCGTAGCGGGTGACCGTGCGGACCTGGTCGTGGTTGTTGAGCACCCAGGTGACGGTCGACCCCGTTCCCGCGATGTCCTGCATGGCCTCGGTGATGACCTTGCGGAAGGCGTCGGCGTCCCAGGAGGCGCTCAGCAGATCGAAGAAGAAGGCCTGGTGCAGTTCGTCGGGGCGGACGTACAGCGCGTGTTCGCGGGCGGTCGGGACCGAGACCTCGCCGACCAGGAGCCGTTCGCGGCCGTCGCGTGCCGTGTACTCCTCGCACACCGCCCGCCAGTGCCGCCACACGTCGTGCACCTCGGGCTGGTTCCAGGCGAGCGGGTTGACGGAGTCGCGGGTGCGGGCGTCGGCCTCGGGATCCGGCGAGTCGGGCAGCTCGGGGTGCTTGAAGAGGCCGGCGGCGACATCGATGCGGAAGCCGTCGACGCCCCGGTCCAGCCAGAACCGCAGGGCTCGGTCGAAGGACGCGCCGACCTCGGGGTCGCGCCAGTTCCAGTCGGGCTGTTCGGGCGTGAACATGTGCAGGTACCACTGGCCCGGGCGGCCGTCCGCCTCGGTCACCCGGCTCCAGGCCGGGCCGCCGAACATGGCGTGCCAGTTGTTGGGCGGCTCGGCGCCGTCCGCTCCGCGTCCGTCGGCGAAGTGGAAGCGGGCCCGGGCGGGGCTGCCCGGCGCCGAGGCCAGCGCCTCGTGGAACCAGGGGTGCTCGCTGGAGCAGTGGTTGGGGACGATGTCGAGCAGCACCTTGACGCCCAGCCGCCGGGCGGCCGTCACCAGCCGGTCGAACTCGGCGAGGTCGCCGAAGAGCGGGTCGACGTCGCAGTAGTCGGCGACGTCGTAGCCGTGATCGGCTTGCGGGGAGGGGTAGAAGGGGCTCAGCCAGATCCCGTCCACGCCCAGCTTCTTCAGATACGGCAGTCCGGCGCGGACTCCGGCGAGATCGCCGACGCCGTCGCCGGTGCTGTCCAGGAAGCTGCGGACGTACACCTGGTAGATCACTGCCTCACGCCACCAGTGGTGCGTGTCGATGCGCGTGTCGATGTGCTGGGAGCTCACCCGTTGGCCTGTCTGTGCGGGCTGACTGTTATGCATGCATGTTATGTAGGCGTTTCACGGGGGTGTCAACGAACAGACAGCAGCTATCTGGCAGGCGGGGGTCTCGGATGCGGCGATACCGGGGCAAATCACACCCGGTTGATATGGCGGCGTTACCTAACATGTAAGTAGCAGAGTTCGGTATCGACTGAGGAGTGTCAGCCGCGGCGGGAGATGTCCGCCAGCTCCCGGGCCAGCCGCCGCACCGCCGCCTCGGGCGTCGAGTGCCCGGACATCGCGTCGTGCACGACCGCCTGCACCACCATGCTGACCTGGTCGTAGCGGGGGCTCTTCGGGCGCGGTGCGGCCGTCAGGACGCTCGCGCGCAGGGTCGGCAGGTACGGGAACCGGCGCACCAGCTCCGGGTCCTCGTACAGATCCGCGCGTACGGGCGGCAGCGCGCCCCGGGTGAGCACCTGCCGCTGGACGCCCTCGCTGGTGAGGTACGCGATCAGACGCGCGCCGGTGTCGGGGTGCTCGGCGTGCGCGTTGACAGCCAGGTTGGAGCCGCCGAGCACACTGGTCCCGGGGCCGTCGCGCCCCGGCAGCGGTACGGCGCCGACCTTGCCGGCGAGCGCGGACCCCCCGGCGGAGGCGCTGACGTACGCGTAGGGCCAGTTGCGCAGGAAGAGGAGGCGTCCGTCCTGGAAGGCCTGCCGGGACTCCTCCTCCGTGTAGGTCAGGGCCTCTTTCGGCACCCATCCGTCACGGACCCCGCGTGCGAGGAATCCGATGCCCTCGCGGGCGGCCGCGTCGACGGTGACGCGGTCGCCCTCGTCGCCGAGGATCGTGCCGCCCGCCGAGTACACGGCCTCGGCCGCGTTGACGGTGAGGCCCTCGTAGGGCAGGAACTGCCCCGCGTAGCCGTCGAGTCCGTGCCGGGGCGCGATGGTCTTCGCGGCCCGCTCCAGCTCGGCCCAGGTACGGGGCGGGGGGACGCCCTCCTCGGCGAGGATGTCCTTGCGGTAGAGGAGCAGCCCGGCGTTGGTGACGTACGGGACGGCGTACAGCCGGCCGTCGTACGTCGCCGTGTCCACGACCGGCCGGAGGAAGCTGCCCAGCGGGAGACGGTCTCGCGGCAGCGCGCGGATCCAGCCGGCGGCGGCGAACTCCGAGGTCCAGGCGACGTCGATGTTGAGGACGTCGAACCGGCTGCGTGCGCCGCCGCGCAGATCGGTGATCATCTGGGCGCGCGACTCGTCCGCGGAGTCCGGCAGTTCGACGAGGGTGACCTTCTCGCCGGGGTGGGCGCGGTTCCAGCCCTGGAGCAGCGGGCCGAGATAGCCGGTGAGGTCGCCGGCGGTGGCGAGGGTGAGCGGTCCGCGACCCTCCAGCCCACCGGCCGCCCGGGCGCCGGACGCGCCGTAACCGGCCAGGACCACGGCGAGAACGAGGAGGCCCCTACCGGCGGCGCGTATCCACCGCATAGGTTCCTCCCTGTACACCGGCGCCGGGCACCCTCGCCCGGAGTCAGAGGCTATGTATACCCGTTAGGTATGGGCGATACTAGGGCCTGGACCACAATACGAGGCTGCGAGGAGGACAGCACGAGTGCGCCTGCCCCTCCTGGCCCTGCTGGCGCGCGGCCCGGCCCACGGCTACGAGCTCAAGCAGGACCTTGAGCGACTCCTGGGCGCCGCGTACCCTCAGCCGAACATCGGCCAGATCTACGTGACTCTGAGCCGCCTCGAGAAGACGGGGCTGATCGAGGGCGAGGAGGTCGAGCAGTCGAGTCGGCCCAACAAGAAGATCTACCACCTCACCGACGCCGGGCAGGAAGCGCTGCGCGTCTGGTACGAGGAGACGGCGGACGAGCCGCGGTTGCGGGACGAGTTCTTCATGAAGCTCGCGCTCGCCCCGCAGACCGGTCTCGCCGACCAGATCGCTTTGATCAACAAGCAACGACGCCACTACCTGAACACCATGCGCACCCTGTCGAAGCTCGTCACGGGCGAGAACCGCGACAACCGGACGGCCCGGCTGCTCATCGAGGGCGCCATGCTGCACCTGCAAGCCGACCTCGACTGGTTGGAGCGCTGCCAGGAAGAACTGGAGGAGCCGGATTGACTCCTCCCCCTCCAGCAGAGGGGGATTCCTGGCTCACTTCGCCTTCCACCTAGCAGGTGGCGGGGCTTACAAGATCAGCACTAGCCGGGTCGAGACCAGCCCGGACGATCACCACACGGGCGGAGTTCTTGTCCCTCGGGGACACGGCTCCGCACGCGGTACACGTATACGTTCGTTCGGAGAGGGGCAGTGCGTGCTTGGTTCTCGCTCCGCAGCGTGCGCAGTCCATGGTGGTGTGCGCGGGGTTGACCAGATGCACGGTGCGTCCGTGCTTGCGGGCCATCTCGAGCAGCGCGTTCTTGGTGGCGCTGGTGGCGGCATCGGCAGCCTTGCGGGCCATGGTGGATCCGGCAGGGAACCTAGGGCGGAAGTCCTTCGGGTGGGCCAGGTCATGGGCGGCACTGGTGGTGGCGGCGGTCTCCTTCACACCCCAGTCGATGCCAGTCGCGCGTCCCGTGGCGGGCAGCGGGTCGGTGCTGATCTCCACGACGAACGAGGCGTACCAGTGGCCCAGGCTGTCCCGGTAGACGCGCCCCGATGTCGGGTCGGCGGGCAGGTCGCGGAACCACACTACGGTCAGGGCGATGTTGCCGGCCAAGCACAGACGGCCGTCCTTGAGGCGGAAGCCACGCCGCGTGTAGTTCATCGAGGGCAGCGCCGCGCGCTTGCGTTTGATGCGGGGCATCCCGGCGCGCTGCCGCATCGGCAGTTTGGCCTTGAGGTCTTCGAGTGCCTTGGCGCGGGACCTCGCCAAGTCCCGGATCATCTGCTGCTGCGGTACCGAGCTGCCCTGGCGCAGCCAACCCATCGCGTCACGGGCGTCGGTCGGCAGCTTGTCGAGCGCCGGACCGCACGTCACCTTCTCGGCGGCATTTCCGTTCAGGCCGTGGACCTTCTGGGACATGGCCACGCACTCGTTCCACACCCAGCGGCAGCGCGCCCACTCGGCATCCAGGCCGGCAAGCGCGGTGGTCGACACCCGAAGCCGGTAGGTGTACCGGGCGTGCCCGGTCCCTCCCGCGCCATCTGGTGTCGCCATGGTGTCACCGTGCCACTACGCTGCGAGGCATGGACCGTGAAGAAACCCGGATCACCCTCCGGCTGCCCGCCGACCTCCACGCCTGGCTCACGGCGCAGGCCAAAGCCAACTGGCGGTCACTCAACTCCGAGATCGTCCACCGCATCGAGGGCGAGTACCGCGCCTCCGCAGCGAACGCCGAAACACCCTGACGGCGATTCGCCTTTCCCTTCCCTGCTCCGCAGGAGTCCGATCACTCCCCGGCCTGAAAGCCCCTGGGGTATCCACGGAGGACTTCGGTGAAAGACACCCCCACTCCTGCCCTGCGGGCCGAGGGTCTCGTGAAGACCCATCACGGCGAGGGTGCTCCCGCCCATGCCGTACGCGGGGTGGACCTGTGCGTACGGCAAGGCGAGTTCGTGGCCGTCACCGGTCCTTCCGGCGCCGGGAAGTCGACGCTGCTGCATCTGCTCGGCGGCCTCCAGCGGCCGGACAGCGGCAGCATCTGGCTGGACGGCGTGCGCACGGACGGCTACAGCGAATCGCAGTGGGCGGTGGCCCGCAGGCGTCGTATCGGCGTCGTCTTCCAGTTCTTCAACCTGGTCTCCAACCTGTCCGTCGCCGACAACGTCGAACTGCCCGCGCTGCTGGCCGGGGTCTCCCCGAAGCGGGCCCGCGCGGAGCGGGAGGAACTGCTGGCCGAGCTCGGCCTGACGGGCAAGGAGCGGAGCATGCCGGGCGAGCTGTCCGGCGGCGAACAGCAGCGGGTGGCGCTGGCCCGGGCCCTGGTGAACCACCCTCCCCTGCTGCTCGCGGACGAGCCCGCGGGCAGCCTGGACAGCAAGGGCACCCGCGAGGTGACCCGGCTGCTGTCCCGGTTCCACCAGCGCGGCCAGACCATCCTCCTGGTCACCCATGACGCGCGCATGGCGAGCTCCGCGGACCGGGTGATCAGCTTCTTCGACGGCCGGATCGCCGACGACGCGGCGCTGGACGGCACACCGTCCCCCGGCAAGGGGATATCAGCGGTTTTGGAACTGAGGGACTGACCGATGCGAGCCACGTTGCGCTGGGCGCACTCGGACCTGCGGACGCATCGCGGCGAAGCGCTGTTCCTGGTGCTCGCCACCGTCGGCGTCGTCACCTCCCTGCTGCTGGCGGCGGCGCTCTTCGGGTACGCGACGAACCCGTGGGAGCGTGTCTTCACCCAGTCCCGGGGCGCACACGTGTCGATCCACACCGGCCCCTCGGCCGAGGCGGCCAAGCTCGCCGGACTGGACGGCGTCGAGTCCGTCGCCGGCCCCTATCCCACCGCTTCCACCACGGTCGCCTCCCGCGGCGCCCGCGCCTCCGTCGAGCTGCGCGGCACCACCGGACGACCCGCCGTCGGACGCCCCCTGCTCGTCTCCGGCCGCTGGCTCGACCCGGCGGCGCCCGACGGTGTGGTGCTGGAGAGCAGCCTCGCCCGGGCGCTGCTGGCCGAGCCCGGAGATGTGCTCACCCTGCCCGGCGGCACGTCGACGCTGACCGTGCTCGGCGTCGCCGACAGCCCCGAGCCGCGCTACCGCCAGGGCGAGCAGCCGGGCCTGGCCTGGGCGCTGCCGTCCGCCGTGCCCCGCACCGGCTCCGACCGCGGCCAGGTGATCGGGCTGCGCCTGACGGATCCCGGGGACACCGACTACGCCGTCCAGCGCGCCGTCACCGTGCTCGGCGCCGGCGCCGTGCGCGAGGTCTCCACCTGGCAGCAGGCCCGAGCCGAGGCGCAGGGCGACGACCGGCTGCTCGGCCAGATACTGGGCCTGTTCGGACTCGGCGCGCTCGTCGCCGCCGGACTCGCCGTGCACGGGGCCATCGGCACCCGCATCCGGGGTCATCTGCGGGACATCTCGATTCTCAAGGCGATCGGTTTCACGCCGGGCCAGGTCATGCGGGTCTTCCTGCTCCAGCATCTCGCCTACGCGCTGCTCGGCGCCGTGGCCGCCGCCGGGCTCGTACAGGCGCTGGGCAGTCGGCTGCCGGGCCGGCTGGGAGACGCGGTCGGGGTGTGGCAGGGGCTGCCGGGTCACGCGGCGACCCTGGTCGTGGTGCCGGTGGGGGCGGTGCTGTTCATCGGCGCGACCACCGGGCTCGCGGCCTGGCGGGCCGGACGGGTGCCGCCGGTTCCGGTGCCCCGGGCCGCAGCGCCCGCCGGCGGGCGTCTGTCGGGCGTGGCGCGCCGCGCGCTGGGCCTGCGGCTGCCGCCCGCGCTGGTCCTCGGCTGGCACAAGGCGTTCACGCGTCGCCCGCGCTCACTGGCCACGATCGCCCGCCTCGCGCTGCCGCTGACGCTGATCGTGGTGGCGATGAGCGCGTGGACGACCATGGACCGCTTCCGCAGCACACCGGAGGAGATGGGGCTGGCGGCCGCGCTCACCGTCCGCGCCGACGACGGCCTGAGCGACGCCGCGATCCGGACGCTGCTGGCGCGGCGTCCGGAGGTCGCCGCCGCCTATCCGGGCGTCGAGGTGGCGGCCCTGGTGCCTGGCCAGACGGCGACGATCGCGCTGCGCGGCCTCGGTACCCGTGCGGACCCGTACCCCTACACGCTGGCCGAGGGCCGCACCGCCCGCGGTTCCGACGAGGCGGTGGCCGGGCAGGGACTGCTGGATCTGCTGGACGTCCGGGTCGGCGACTGGGTGCGGATGACCGTGAGCGGCCGGCCCCAGATCCTCCATATCGTGGGCCGCAGCATCGAGCCGGAGAACGCCGGCCGGGTCGTCTCCACGTCGCTCGACACCCTGCGGGAGAACGACCCGGCACTACGGCCGACGCTGTACCAGGTCCGGCTGCGGGACGGCGCGGATCCGCACCGCGTCGCCACCGAGCTGAGCGCCTCGGCCGGGCGTGGCCAACTGGACGTGCACACCGTGACGAACCCCGCCGACGGGCTGTCGCCCCTGCGCAGTGTCGTCGTCGGCCTGCTCGGCGTCCTCGCGCTCATCGGCCTCGTCGATCTGCTGACCGCCATCGGCGGCGCGGTGCGTGAGAGCGAGCGGGATCTGCTCGCTCTCAAGGCAATGGGGCTGACTCCGCGGCAGATCACGGCGATCACCGTCACGGCCATCGGCTGCACCGTGCTGGCCGCGGTCGCCGTCGCCATGGCGCTGGGCATACCCCTCTCCCACTGGCTGATCGACGCCCAGGGCCGGTCGAGCGGCATCGGGGCCGGTATCGCACAGGCGCCGTCCCCCGTCGCGCTGTCCGCGTTCGGCGCGACGGCGTTGCTGGGCGCTCTGGCGCTCGCGGCGCTGCCCGCGACCCGTGCCTCACGGCGCCGTCTCGCGGACACGCTGAGCGCGGTGGCGTAGCACGGGAGTCGGACGGCTTTCAGGTGCCCGGGCGCCGGGCATGACGTGTACCGGGGTGGCCGAGCAACCGGGGGACGCATGCGCGCCAGGGTCGAGCACCTGATCAGACACGGGGTCTCCCGCCGGGTATGGGTGGTGGGGGCCGGTGCCGCGTACTGGCTCTGCGCCGTGGCCGGAGTCGGGTACCTCATCCGGCAGGGGACGACGGCCGGTAACGTCTTCGCTCTTCACCTGGTCTGTTTCGCGATCGAAGCGGTCTCGGTGCTCGGGGTCCTGTGGCCCGGAGCGGAGGCCGGGTCGCAGCAACTCGTGGACGATCACCAGAGCGTGACGGTGTCCGCCTCCTGCTTCAGCGGGATCTTCCTCATACCCCCCACCATGATCACCCTGGGCGTACTCGGCCGGACCGGCCGCCCGCTGGAGGCCGTGGTCGCTTCGGCCTCGGCGCTGCTGCTGGCCTCGTTCGCCGGCCTCGTCACCGTGACGGCCCTCGCCCCCTCGGTCCGCCGGGCCCGAGAGGGGACCGGCCCGCCGGACGGCCCGGACTGGTCCGACGCCGGGGACTTCGACTCGGGCGGCGACCAGTCTCCAGCGCCCCGCCGCCGAGTGTCCGGGGCGGGGCGCTGGAGGCCGGAGAGCCGGGCTGTGGGGTTGTGGGGCCCTCCGGCCTGGAGGTGCGGTCAGACGTTGGCGCAGATGGCGTAGACGCTGATGCCGACCGTGCTGTAGCTGTTCTGCCGGCCGAGGGCGACCCAGCCGGTTGCGTCGGTGGTGGGGAAGCTGCCGACGAGGATCGCGTCGTTGCCCTGGGCTTCGGCGCCTCCGCCGATCACGTGCTTGCCCGCCGGGCAGTAGACGGTGCGGCGCTGGAAGTTGGGCACGTTCGCGTTGGGGAGCTTGACGATCTGGTAGCCGTCGATGATCCGGGCCTGTGCGGGGGTGCTGGCGGGGGTGTGGTCGGGGGATGCCTGGGCGGCCCAGCCGATACCGGTTGCCAGAGCCAGAGCCAGCGCGCCGGCGGTGAGGGCCCTCGTACCTCGCATGTGTCTCCTCCAAGTCATACGGGACGCCTTCGCCGGTGTCCCGTCACAGGCGCCAACGCTGCCGGACGGCGAAGAGGGCAGGCGGGGGATCAGCGATCAAACTCCCTGATCGGGGGATGCAGGAGTGAGGGAGTGCTGGGGGCGCGTGGGCCGCGCGGCCGGGTCCGTCCCCCCGGCGGCGGCCGCCGATTTCCTCGCCGTGGGACAGTCGAGCCAGCCGACTCGTTTGATTCCACTCGCACGTTTTCCTCCGGATTCGGAAGGCGCGCGGAGCGCCTCCGGATTCAGCGGCTGCGGGCCTTCATCCAGCGCAGCAGTGCGCGGTGGACCCAGGGTCATTGCGTGATCGGGGTCTGTCCGGGTTCGTCACGTGAGGCCCAGGGTTTGCAGGGGCCCGGAGGTAGTCGCGGTTGGTCGGCGGAGGGCGGCGGCGATGTTGGTCTTGCCGTCCTGGCGGAAGACGCTGATGGCAAGGTTGCGCAGGAAGCCGTGGCGCGGGGCGAGGGTGCCGGTGCGGAGCCTGGAGTCGTCCTCGCGGAACGTACGGTCCCGGACCTGGTGGAGGAGGGGAGCCCGGCGAACCGGACCAACCCTCATCACGCAATGCCCCTGTGAGGCTGGGGGAGCGCCGACATCCGTTCGGTGCCGATGACACGCAGTACGTCGAGTGCCGATGCCTCCCGCGTACCGGCTGCGGCGGAGTAGACGATCATCGACTGGTCGGTGTCCGGGAGCAACAGGGTGTCGCAGTCCAGGACGAGACGTCCCACCTCGGGGTGGTCGATCGTCTTGCGCATCGACCGGTGCACCGTCGAGCGTCCCTCCTCCCACATGCTCCGGAAGCGCTCACTGCCGGTGGTCAGCTCCTCGATCAGCCCAGCGAGGTCCAGGTCGTCCGGGTAGCGCGAGAGCGCGGTGCGCAGCAGACCGACCGATTGCTGCGTCCACGTCGTCTCTTCTTCCAGGGTGAGTGTCACGCGAGCGTGGCCGGTGCCGAGGATCCGCTGCCAGATGATGTTGCGACGGCCCTCGGGCCACCGGCTCAGGTCGCCGAGGAGCGCGCACGCCATCGGGTTCTGCGCCAGGACGTCGCCCTTGGCCGACAACACCACCGTGGGGAGGTCGGTCAGTCGTTGGAGCAGCCGCAGCACGCTCGGCCGTATCGACATCTCGATCCCCCCGAGGAGCGGTGGTGTGCTGCCGGCGAGGCGGAAGACCTGGTCGCGTTCGTCGGGCTCGAGTCGCAGAGCCTGGGTCAGTGCCTTGAGTACCTGGGTGGAGGGCCGCGGTCCGCGGCCCTGCTCGAGGCGGACGACGTACTCCACGCTCACCCCCGCGAGCAGGGCCACCTCCTCCCGGCGCAGTCCGGTGACCCGCCGCCTCGGGCCGGCGGTGAGACCGACCTCCCGGGGTGCGATGCGTGCCCGGGCAGCCTTGAGGACACGGGCGAGTTCGAGACGATCCATGCACCCATCATCTCGCTGACGGCGCCTGACATCCTGGTACGGCCAGTCCTACCCACGGGCGTACCTGTATCGCGTTCCGCCACCGGCGCATCATGGAGGCATGAGCGAAACTCACAGCTTTTCAAGCCCCTGCCCCGGCCGTTCTGTTCAGCGGCGCTGACAGGGGGTTGGGCCATGGACGGCACGCCGTCTGGGTGAGCTTGACCGGAGCGCCTTCCTCGGCGCACATGACGAGATGCGCGGTCGCGAGGACGCCGGGCATCTGATGGCCGTCCCTGGCCACCCCACGTTCCTGCCCGACATGGAACTGGTACCGGGAATGAGCTTCGCCTTCGAGCCGAACTACGCATTCGGGCGTCATCTGGTCCGCCTCGGGGGCACGGTGATCGTCGGCGAAGGCGAACCGATCGAGCTCAACCCGCACACGGCGCAGATCCTGCGGGCGACAGGAGCGGCCGCTTCCTCGCCGACGTAGTCCGCGTCGGCCGGCGCCAGCAGGAGAGAGACGGTCCCGACCTCGGGGCGCCTGTCTCGCACCGCGAGAAACGCGGCCACGTTCAGGACGCGTCCGCACGTCCCGCCTCAAGGGATCAGGGTGCCGTTCGCCTCTCCGATATCCAGAACAGGTCTCTATCGCTGCCCACACGGGCTGCACCAACTCTGCCGTCGCGTCTTGGTTCAGGTTGACGCCGTCAACGAGGGAGCAATTTTTATGACCACCATTCTGATCACCGGCGGCCACTCGGGTATTGGCCTCGCCGCGGCGCGCACGCTCGCCGCACAGAACATCGACATCGTGCTGGCGGGACGCAGCTTGGAGCGCATGCGACAGGTCGCAGACGAGCTGCGCGCGGCGCACGGCGTGACCGTGACCACGCTGACGCTCGACACGTCATCACTCGCGTCGGTCCGGACTGGCGCCGCGCGGTTCCGGACGGCGATCGAGGCCGGCGAGATCGACTCGCTGGACGCGATCCTCTGCAACGCAGGCGGCCGCTTCGACGGCGAGGTCTCGTACAGCCCTGACGGGTATGAGACAACCTTCGCGACGAACTGCCTCGGGCACTTCTTGTTCGTCGAGCTCCTGCTTCCGAGCCTGGCCGAGCGGGGCCGGGTCGTGTATACCGCCAGCGGTACCCACGACCCGGACTCGACCGATGGAAAGGCGGTTGGCGCCGCCGTGGAGCCGGACGCCATCGCGTTGGCAAACGACGGCAAGTGCGGCGGCAAGGCGCTGTCCGCCGGGAAGCGCTACTCCACCTCGAAGCTGTGCACGGTGATGTACGCCTACGAGTTGGACCGCCGGCTCCGCCGGGCCGACAGCTCGGTTGCCTCGATCGCCTTCGACCCGGGATCCGTGCCTGAGACCGGCTTCCTCCGCGGAATGCCGAAGCCGATCCAGTGGTTCTCGAACACATCGGTCATGAAGTGGACGTCCAAGCGCATTGGCATCATCACGTCCGACGTCGAATTCTCCGGCGCGTCCTTGGCGGCGATCGCCGCCGATCCCGACTATGCAGACCACTCCGGCAAGTACTTCCAGGCGAATGACGGAACCCTCTCGGCCGTACGATCGGCACGGATCTCCTATGACGAGCAGCGCGCGGCGAAGCTGTGGGACGACTCCAAGCAACTCGTCCACCTGACCGCCGAGGAGGAGGCCCCGCAGCTGCGATGAACCCAGTCGAGCAGCTCGTCGCCGTGGCAGCAGAGCTACTCGACACGGGCGGCAGAGGGCATTGCGTGATGAGGGTTGGTCCGGTTCGCCGGGTCTCGTGACTGACATGACGTCACACCCGTTGCGCGACAAGGGCTCCGGGGAGCAGAGCAGGCACGGTGCTGGTGATCATGTGGTGCGTGTGGACTGTGGTGCGTGTGGACGCGGCGATCGGAGCGTCTCCGCAGGCCAGAATGCGACCTCCGGCCGAGTCGGAGACGAAGCGGGGTCGGTGCGGCGGGTGAGTCGCGGTTGACGGAAAGGTGGTGCGCGGTTCGCGGACCGAGACTGCCACGGCGGGTCCAGCTGCTGGCGGTGATGGACCAGCGCGGCGCGGTCCTGGCCCGGAAGCAGGTCGCCTCCAAGAGCAACGAGATCCCTCCTTCGCACGCCTGCTGGACGGCCTGGATCTGAAGAACTCGGTGGTGACCGCCGACGGAGCAACCGTCGATTCTGGTGGATCAGGGTGTGGCCGGCCATCTCAAGTGGCGGGCTGCGCCGTCTGTGTCACCCAGGGTCTACTCATGTATGAGTGTCGGGCTGGGCGCCGGTGCGTGGGCTGGAGCGGACCAGTGTTCTCACCATGCCGACCCCCGCCACTACAGCGGCGAGGTGCAACACCGAGGCGACAGCGAGGTTCTCCGGTAGTCCGACATCGGCGGGGTCAGCCACGGCGACGAACAAGGTGAGAGGCAGTTTCCAGCCGCTCCAGGCGAAGAGCGAGCCCGATCCCAGCCAGCCGAGGGCCAGCAGGAGCCGATGGGGTACCCAGGCCGGACTCTGCCAGGCGAGCGCCCAGCTGGCGACGGCGCCGGCGAGTGCCCAGAGCGCCCCGACGCTCGTCAGCAGGTACCAGTTGATATCCCGTTCGGCAGGTCTCGCGATTCCGAGGGTGCCGCCGGCCGCCCAGTACGCCCAGACAAGACCGACGATGCCTGCGACGGCTGCCGCCCACGTCGGAACGGTGGGGGTACCGTCCCCGACCTGACGGGCGAACGCCTCCGGCCAGCGCCTGCGCAGGTAGGCCGGGACCGCAAGGGCCAGCCCCAATCCCATCCCGATGAAGCCGAATTGGATCAGCGCGCCTTCCCAGCCGGGCATGGAAGGGTCATCGCCCCCGCTGTCGGCCGCTGTGCCGCGCCCGGTGTCGAGCACCGTACTGAGCACGGCGTACGGCAGGATCGACACCAGGAATCCCGCCCCCGTCCAGGCGCAGAAGGCCACCAGGAACCCGGGTATCCGCATGCCCCAAGGCCGGACCAGAGCGAGCGCCAAGGCGATCCCGATTCCCGCCATGCCGATGGTCACCGTGTTGAGGAGTACCCAGCCGGCCAGGTTGAAGCCCTCGCCGATCGGTGCCAGGCCCAACAGAGAGCCGCCAACCCACGCCACCTTGATCAATAAATAGGGTGATAGCGCCAGGGCTGCCCCGTACCCCGCGAACCTCCCGACCCGGTCCCAGCTTTCCACCTGGATGTCCCTTCCTCGGCAAGGACTCCAGCCTTGCGCATCTCATATCCGACGTGCGTCAGCTTCAGGGGGCCTCTACCTCCGTCAGGCGGCGGAGCCCGTGGTCATCCTTCAGGTGGACCTTGCCTGCTCTGATCCGCATGCGCAGGTGCGGTACAGGTGCAGGCCCGTCTCGCTGTGATACGCGCGTTGGAGCGCCCGCGGGCCGCGTGCAGCACGATCGCGGCGCGCTGTCGGTAGTCCCGAGGGCGCCCTGGACCACGCCTGCGGCCGTTACCTCGGTGATCGGTGCGGTGCGGCGGTCAGCTGGTGTGACCGGGATGGCCCTGGGTCAGCAGGGTGTTCCAAGCCAGGGCGAAGATTGGGAAGCCGAGTTCCGAAAGGCGGAGACGGGCTGTCCTGACCTTGACGTCCTCGGCACCGGTGACCTCTTCGACCAGGTCGACCACGTAGTACAGGTGGGTGCCGACGAGGGCGTACCAGCTCCGGTTGGGGTGCGGGTCGGCGGAATCGGCGGGCGCCAGGCGGGCGGCGGCAGCCCGGACCGTGTCGGCCGTGAGCCGGTAGGTGATGTCGCCGGCGGTGAAGGCCGTCTCTGTGGAGTTGGGCACGTGATCGCTCCAAGGGCTGTGGCGGTCTGGCGGCGAAGACCCCAACGGCCGCGCTGCCGCGGCATGGTGGACATCCCACCGCGTGAGTTGCGACCTTATGACTCATGCGACCCGGTGGTTGGTGGAACAGCGGTCGTTCATGCTGAAGGGGCCACGCTCCTGTCGCGGGTCGGGACCAGGTTGCCGTCCACGATCAAGAGCAGGGCTCGTCGTAGTCGTACGGCTCGTTGTCCTCAGCCTGCTGGAACGCCCTCTCGCGCATCCGGCCCTCGTACGTCTCGTCCGGATGGATCTGTCCGGTGAGGCGCTTGATCTCCTCGCAGCGCCAAGGCCAACATCGTGCACACCCCGTCTGATGTTCGTGGACAGCGGGCCCCGCCAGGACAATCCTGACAAGGCCCGCCACACGTACTCGGAATGACGCCTGGTCAGAGCAGGTCGCGCTCCATGAAGCCGTCCGCCTCCTCCCAGTCGACGAAGCGGCAAGACCCGGTCTTCAAATCGACTGCGACTGGAAGGTTCCCGCCGAGTTGCATGTCCTCGTGTCCGTGGTCGAGGTAGTCGACGTGGTCGTAGGGAGCGATGAAATCGCCCCCGTCAGTGAAGCAGTACTCGGGAATGATCCGGACGAGGCAGGACCGGCCCCAGGACTTGCTTTCGGCAGCGAGGAACTCCGCAGCTCTGCGCTCGGCCTCTTCCCTGTCGAGCATGTCAGTTGGTCCTCATGAGGTAGTAGTGGCGGTACGCCAAGGACCGGCACGAACTGTCGCCTAAACGCGGCTACATGAACTCGCCCGAGCGGAAGCCCAAGGGAAAGCCGCACAACCGGCCGGGCAAGGAGGGTGGGCGATGCCATCTCGCCCCCGGGCGCGACGGTCCGGACGGCCTCCCGCTATTGCGGTGCGATGGCTTTGAGCCAGTCTTCGACGGCGAGGACATCCGCCCACTGCGGGAACAGCTTTTCGGTGAGCATCCGGTGCACCTCGGGGTCGGTGTCGAGGCAGGCATCCGCCAGGACGGTGAGACTGAAGTCCAGGTCGATGGCGCGCCACAGGGTGGACAGCACTACAGCGCTGGTGGCGATGCCGGTGAGAACAAGGCTGTCGATATCGCGAGCCCTGAGTACCAAGTCGAGGTCGCTGCCCGAGAACGCGCTCCCCCGCCTCTTGGTGACCACCACGTCGCCCTTCTGGGGCGCAACATCGTGATGGATCTCGGTCCCAGGGGTCCCCTCGGTGAACAAGCCGGCCTGCACGGCATTTGTCATCACCCTGTTGCGAGAGCTGACTTCCGGATCACCCGGCCGTAACCCGAGCACCACATAGATCACGGGGATGCCAGCAGCCCGGGCACCGTCGATCGCCCTGCGCAAGCGCGGTAGATATCCGGAACCGTCGTCGGCGATGGCCACGACGTCCCGTTGGACGTCCATCACCAGAAGTGCGCCGTTTGCCATGCTTGCCGTCCCTTCTCCATTGGTGAACAAGAGCAAGTCTGGTGGATCAGCCGAGCTGCGGTGGAGGTTTCGGAGATCGTCGGCAGCGTCGCGCCGCAGCGCGCCCCGACCGATGTCAGTTCTCATCGACACCTTCTCGCGCTGTGATCACCAAGTGCTGCCCAGACTCGGTGACAAGCGGTGTCGCCCGCCAACGAGACCGGCGCCGGCTCCTACCGCTCCCCTACGGCTGCCGCAAAAGGATCACTCGATGACCCAGATGGACGCAGGCGCAAGAGGTTGCCGGACGGGTGCGCTCGGTACCGTCCGGGGAAGGACACTCCGCGGTGCCCTGGGCATGGGGTTCGGAAGGGGAGACGGGTGCTGATCCAGGCAATTGGAGCCGTTCTGCCGGCGGCGCTCGCGGTCGCCCTCAGCCCATTCCCTCTGATCGGGATCGTGCTGATCCTGGCCGGCCGACAGGGCCGGCGCAACGGCCTGCTGTTCACGGCCGGGTGGATCGCCGGGCTCGGGATCGTGGCAACGCTGGTCGTGGTCGTGTTCGGTGGAGCCGACGACCCCGAAAGCCCTTCGTCAGCGATCGCAGACTGGGGACGGGTACTCGCCGGAGTGGCCCTCATCGTGCTGGGGGCGCGCAAATGGTGGCAGCGTCCAGGTGTCGGCAACGAGACCGAGACGCCACGCTGGATGGCGTCACTCGATGACGTCTCGGCCCTGCGGGCACTGCTTCTCGGTGGGCTGCTGGCGGGCGCCAACCCGAAGAATCTCGTCCTGACGGCCTCGGCGGCCACGTCGATCGTCGAAGCGGGGGCTCACCATGGCGATCTCACTGTGGCGGTCATCGTCTTCGTTCTCGTCGGATCCTGCTCCGTCCTCGGGGCCGTCATCATCCATCTCCTCGGCGGACAGCGTGCGGCGTCGTTCCTGGACAGTGTCAGGCAATTCATGATCACCAACAGCACCGTGATCACCGCGATCGTGCTCCTCCTTCTGGGCGCCAGCATCCTGGGCGACGGACTCACCGGTCTCGGTCAGTGAGTCCTCCCACTGTCAGCACGGATGAGGCGTCAAGCCGAACGACTTCGTTCACTCGTTCGCCATTCACGAACCCGTGGACGGGCCCGCATCCAGTCGCAGCGCCGGCTCGACACGGCGCGCGAGGCAACCTGCTGTGCTGTCATTTCTTGTCAACAATCCGGAGTGAGCTGATCACCAACTGCGACCGGAACTCGTGCACAAGTGCTGTCACGAGACGAGACATCGACGATGCCACGGTGTCCCAGTACGGGTGCCACGACGGCCTGGTGCAGACGCAACCCGCCAGAGGTGCCACCTGCAACGCGCTCGCCGCGCCCCACCGCCGGGCACCACTGCCCTGCGCCGCCGCCTGCTGCGCCTGTCCGTACGGCTGTGGGGGAAGTCGGGGCGTCCTGCCTGTGGGGACGGCCGTTCGGCTGAAGGCGAGCGGTAGAACCCCGTGGCCCCGATGCGGGCCGGCCCGTTCACCGGCTGCTGCACGGCCCGGTCGCCCGTCGGGCGGAGCTGCTCCGTCGGCGACGTCCCCCCGAAGGGATGAAGATCGACGGTCATCCGCGTGTCGCAGCCGTCTCGTCTGCACACTTCCAGGTGGCCGCGTGGCCGTGCGTAGCCGGTGGGGGAACGGGCGGGGCTAACCGGAGCGGCATGGCTGCCGCGCCGGAACCCGACGGGACAGGGGGCAGGCGTGGCACGAGGGGTTTCACTCAAGGGCAGGGCACGCTACTGGTTCGACAGTACTTTGGCACGTGGCACCCCGGCGCTCGTCGGCTGGCTGGCTCTGGGCTGTCTCGTCGTCGTCTTTCCGGTGAGCGCCGTGCTGGTGTGGACGGATCCCCATGCGCCCGCGTCCCGGTCGGGGAGGCTGGCAGCGATCTGGCGTCTCACTGGTGAGACTTTGCGGCTCGGCGGGGCGACAGGCCCGCTTTTGCGCGTGTTGTTGTCGGTACTGCTCGCCCTGGTCGCGCTGTTGTATGTCTCCACCCTCGTCGGTCTGATCACCACCGGGCTCACTGAGCGGCTCACCGCGTTGCGGCGGGGCCACTCCACCGTGATCGAGCAGGGGCACTCGGTGGTGCTGGGCTGGTCGGAGCAGGTGTTCACGGTGGTGAGCGAACTGGTGGCCGCCAACGCCAATCAGCGGTATGGCGCGGTGGCCGTACTGGCGGACCGGGACAAGACCACGATGGAGGAAGCCCTCGGCAGAAAGGTGGGGACCACCGGCCGTACCCGGCTTGTCTGCCGTAGTGGCTCCCCCACCGACCCCGATCTGCTCGCCTTGACCAACCCCGGCGCGGCCAGTTCTGTGCTGGTGCTGCCCCACGACGATCCGTCAGCGGACCCTGAAGTGGTCAAGACGCTGCTGGCACTGCGGTCCGCACTCGGAGAGGAAGAAGGTCCGCCCGTCGTCGCCGCCGTCAGGGACAACCGGTACCGGCTGGCGGCCTCCCTCGCCGCGGGAACGCGCGGGATTGTCCTGGAGAGCGACGCGATCACCGCCCGGCTGATCGTCCAGTCCGCCCGTCGGCCCGGACTCTCCCTGGTGTACCGCGACCTCCTGGACTTCGCCGGAGACGAGTTCTACCTCACCTTCGACCCAACACTGACCAGCCACTCCTTCGGCGACACGCTGCTGGCCTTCACCACCTCCAGCGTGGTCGGCCTGCTGCGTGACGGCAGGCCCATGCTGAGCCCGCCGTCCCAAACCCTGATCGGCCCCGGCGACCGGCTGATCGTCATCACGCGGGACGACGACACCGCACGGCGCAGCGACTGCTCCGGGCTGGTCGACGAGTCGGTGATGACGCCCTGGCAGCCGGCGAGCGCCCAGCCCGAACGGGTCCTGATCCTCGGCTGGAACCGGCGGGCCTCGCTTATCGTCGACCAGTTCGGCCGGTGTGCCGTTCACGGCTCGGTCATCGCCGTGGTGGCGGACCACAGGGAGGTGACGGCCGACCAGGTACAGGACACCGGTACAGACTTCGCACCCCGGCTGACGATGACGTTCCGGCCTGGAGACGTCACCCGGCCCGAGACACTACGGTGCCTTGAGATCGACTCCTACGACAGCATCGTCGTGCTTGGGCCGGACCCCGTTCCGGGACAGCAACCCGACGACGCTGACAACCGGACCCTCGTCACGCTCCTCGTTCTGCACCTCCTGGAGCAGGAAAGCGGACGGGAGTTGCCGGTGGTCACCGAGATGACCGACGACCGCAACCGGACGCTCGCGCCCATCAGCCCCGGAGCCGACGTCATCATCAGTGGAAAACTGATCGGCTTGCTGATGGCCCAGATCTCTCAGAACCGGCACCTGGCCTCCGTGTTCGAGGAGCTGTTCTCCCACACCGGCAGCCAAATCCACCTGCGCCCAGCGGCGTCGTACGTCATGCCTGACTGTGAGGCGTCCTTCGCCACAGTCGTCGCAGCGGCGCGGCAACGGGGCGAATGCGCCATCGGATACCGCCGTCACGACCGGGCCACGGCCGTTCCCGACCACGGAGTGCGTATCAACCCGGACAAAAGCGAGCGACGCCGCTGGAGTAATCACGACGAGGTGGTCGTGATCACGCTGGACTGACGCAGCCCCTCACAGCATGAGTGGTGTGGCGCGGCATTGTCATCGACCCGGCGCGTGCGGGCGAAGTCCTTTTCCACCGTGTCACGAAAGCGTAGGCGAGTGGCGTGGGGTGCGGGTGCGGGGCTGCCGACAGGGCGGCCGGCATCTGGCGCACCCATGTCAACGCTGGCTCTTTGGCTCCCGCCGGCAGCAGGCCAGGCCAGGGCGCCCCGTCCAGCATGCCACCCGCCACCAGGCGCTGCGGCTACGACCTGGTCGGCCTGCTCAAGGTGGGAGAAATCCTCGTAGTCCGTGACGGGACGCATGGCGCCTCGCTTGGGTCGACGACAAGCGCCGTCCCCGTTGCCGGGTCCCATGCCGGCTCAGCGAAGTTGGTGGGGGTCGGGCTGGCACAGCGCTCCACTTGGCCATTCGGAGACACGGCCGTCTCGGCCGGTCCCACGGCTGGGTCAGCCCGGCTTGACCGCCAGCGTCGCAAAATAGTTCGACATGTAGTGAGCGGATGCGTTGGATTGGTGCGGCGCTTCCGCGAAGCCGGTGAGGACGAACCCCGCGGCGAGTTGCCCGCCGATCTGGTCGGTGAGGGTGTGGCTGTATTCAAGAGGGGCATCCGCGCCGAACTTCGTGGCGCGTTCCTCGGCGGAGTACTGCGTGACATCGCTGTAGGGCAGCTTGTGCACGACGATCAGCTCGCCGCGCTCGTCGAGCGCTTCGTGGTCGAACAAGTACACATCAGGGTTGAGGAAGCCCACGAGCAGAGTTCCGCCCGGTCGCAGGACGCGGAAGCACTCACGCCACACCGGTGCCAAGTCTGGTACGAACAGGTTAGAGACCGGATGGAACACGACGTCGAATGTTGCGTCGCCGAAGGCGCTGAGGTCGCGCATGTCGCCTAGGACGGTGCGCAGCTCGAGTCCGTCGCGCGCCGCCACCATCTGGTCCTGGCCGAGCTGGCGGGGTGAGTTGTCGAATACGGTGACCCGCGCCCCTGCGGCGGCGAGGATCGGACCCTGCTGGCCACCGCCGGAGGCCAGGCACAACACGTCCTTGCCGGTCAGGTCCGTCGGCAGCCAGGAGCGGTTGACTGGCTCACGCCCGATGAGAACAACCGACCAGTCGCCCATGCGGGCGCGCTCGACATCCTCAGCACTCACCGGCCTCGACCACTCGATGCCCTCTTGGACACACTTGTCCCAGGCTGCCCGATTGTGGGCAACGGGGTCGACAACAACGTCCTGCACGTTCAACTCCCTGCTACAGCCAAGTGGACACCTGCGACTGACAGTCCGGTGCCGCTAGCCAACACGATTGCAGGGTGCGGGCTCAACGAAATTAGCCGGCATCGAGGTGTCCACGAGCTCGACGGGTGGTCGCGCGGCGGGTGCGTAAGCGCTGGTTGCCGGGGTTGCGGAAGCCGTAGGCGTCGCGGGCGATGGTCTTGATGACCCGGTTGGCGCCGTCATTGCTGGTTGCGTTCGTGCGGCTCAGCTTGTTCTTTACCTACCAGGATCTTCCAGGTTTGCCGATGGCCTTGAGGGTCTCGGCGCGTTTGACGGTCTTGCCGACGTCGCAGCCGGGTGCCGACGTTGAGTGGCCGAATCAAGCCTTCGGCTCAGGCGTCCGCGCGGCGGGTGCGGTTCGGGGTGGTCTGCGGGGATGTCAGACCCCTCGACCACGCAGGAAGGCGCATGGTGACCCGCGAGGACGCAGACGCAGCGAAAGGCTCGTACGGCAAGCGCCGCAGTGGGCCTCACTTCAGTCGGCTTCCCACACCGTCGATGCTCGGACCGAGCGCAGGTGCGTCTACGCCCGGGGCAGCTGGGGCAGCTGGGGCAGCTGGGGCAGGCTCGAGGACCATGGCCGCGCGTTTCGCCATGCGCTTGCCCGCACAAGAAGTTACCGAAGCGTAACTTAATCGATCGCTACCACCTTTAACTAACAGTGCTAGTTTTTCGCGCACCCTGCAACGAAGCAGCGCGAGGAGCGAACCGTGAGCCGTTACAGCCGTCCGCGTTCCACGTTCAACCGCCTGACCGCCACCGCCATCGCCACTGTGGCCTGCGTCTGCGTCAGCGCGACCACGGCCGACGCCACCGGGACCGACACCGAACCGGTCGTCTCTCGGGGAGTCACCATCCCGGCGTTCTACACCCCACCCACCCAACTACCCGCCGCCAACGGCGCCTTGATCCGGCAGGAGCCTCTCCCCCTGGGGCTCTCGCTGCCCGGCCTCGACGGCCGCCCCCTGCCGGGGACCGCCACCCGCCTGATGTACAAGTCCACCGACTCGAGCGGCGACGCCGTCGCGGTGACCGGCGCCTACATCGAGCCGTCGGCGGAGTGGAAGGGCGGCGGGGCCCGCCCGCTGGTCGCGGTGGCCTCGGGGACCATGGGCCAGGGCGACCAGTGCGCACCCTCCTACGCTCTGCAACACCCGCTCACCGTCAGCGGGGAAAGCCTGTCCGTCAATTACGAGAATCTCGCGATCTACCGTCTCCTGGCCACCGGAGCGGCCGTCGTCATCGCCGACTACGTCGGCCTGGGCGCCACCGACCGTCTGCACACCTACGTCAACCGCGTGGATGAGGGGCACGCGCTGCTGGACGCCGTCCGTGCGGCACGCGCGCTGTCCGGCACGTCCCTCACCTCCGCCTCGCGCGTCGGCCTGTACGGCTACAGCGAGGGCGGCGGCGCCACCGCGTCGGCGGCCGAACTCCAGCCCACCTACGCGCCCGACGTCCAACTGGCCGGCACCTACGCGGGCGCGCCGCCCGCCGACCTGATGGCCGTGATGAAGGGGATCGACGGGAGCATTCTGGTCAGTGCCCTGGGCTGGGCGATCAACGGCTTCTCGCAGACCTACCCCGACCTGGCCGACGTCGCGGAGGCGAACCTCAACGACGCCGGGCGCACAGCCCTCGCCGACTCGTCGACCATGTGCCTCGGCGAGGCGATGATCCGCTACGGCTTCACCCGGAGCACGGCGTGGACTACGAGCGGCAAGTCCATCACCGACATCATCGCCACCGAACCCCGCGCTCAGGCCGCCCTCGACGAGCAGCGCCTCGGGACGCTCAAGCCGGCCGGTCCGGTCCGGCTGGCCACAGGCGTCGCCGACGACATCGTTCCGCACGCCCAGGCCCGACAGCTGGCGGTGGACTGGTGCCGCAAGGGCGGCAACGTCACCTACGCGGCCGTCGATCTGCCCAACCTCGGCGACAAAATTCTGACCAACCACCTCGCGCCCCTCATCGCCGACCAGGGAGCGGCGATCTCCTGGCTCACCGGTCGCCTGAAGGGCGAAGCGGCCACATCCAACTGCTGGACGATGCCCTTCCAGCCCTGATTGAGCCATTCAGCGGCCCGCCCACCCGGCCTCCGCACGGGCGGGCCTGGGCCCGGCGAAACAGCCGAAGTCGTTCCGATACCTCGGCTCAGAGGTGGCGATCCACCAACGGCCTGCTCCGGCAGCATCTTCCCAAGAGCACCGACCTGTCCACGCACACTTCCGAGGACCTGCCAGGCCGTCGCAACCGAACTCGACAGCCGTCCACGCAAGACAAGCGCGGGGAGTGGCTCCGGCAGTCCTGGGCGCAGACGCACGAGCGCGGACCCTGTCACCGCATAAGGCATGCGGTGTGTCGGCTTTGACCTGCCGATTCACGGGGTGCGGGCACTTCCTTGGCACGTCGTTCCCCGCCCTGGCGCGCCGCTCCGGATGCGAGTCATCCGGCCCAGGGTGAGGCTGGCGGCAGGGCTTCCGTGATGCCCGTGCCGCGTACCCACCCGACGGGGAGGGTGGGCGGCGGGCCGGCGGAGTGCGGCTACCGCAAGGGAGACAACCATGACTGTCCGTACCTACGTCTCGACGACCGTGCGGAACGACCGCGTCGACGAGGTTCTCCACGCGCTGGAGGAGATGGATCCGGATGCGATCGTGGCATCTGTCAGCCGCTCGGACGCCCCCGGCGTCCCCGCCGGGGTATCGGTATCGCTGGCCGGCGATGTCCGCGAGGCGGTGAAGAACCAGCTCGATGTGATTCCCGATCTGGTGTGCGAGATCGACGTGCGGGACACCAAGGATCTGTGATCCGGACAGGCGGGGGTACCTGCGTTGCGCGTCCGACGCCTACGTGCCGTTCGTCATCGCCTGGCGCCGCCGCATCGGGTCAGGAGGCTGGGCGTGGAGGCATCCGTGCGTGCGGGCGTGGCGGACAGCTTGGCGCCCACCGGGCGGCCCGGATGGGCGTTCGGGGAAGCTCACTCCGTGACGCGTTCGTCGGGCTCCAGAGAGAGATACACGACGAACGCGTCCTTCGCCCCGGCCCGCCTCTCGATCTGGCTGTGCCGGGTGCCCGGCCTACAGCGAAATGACGCGGGCAATGTAGAAGCCCGCGACGATCACGGCACCGACGACGATCAGCCACACCCAGATGCCGGGGTGCTCCCACATGCCGCCATCGGCGCGTTCCTGGTGGGCCTCGGCTGTTGAGCCTTCGGCCGGCGGAGTCTCCTCAGGAGGTACGAGCGGGTCAGTCATGCTTTCAGGCTCGTACAGGTTCCCCGAGCACGCATCCGGTGACCCTCTCGGCCCCCTGCCCCGCCCTGCCTGCCCTGCTGCCCGGCGTCCCACGGTTGCGCTCCAGCGGGGGCGCCAAGGACGAGGCCCCCGCAGCGCGCCGGCCGCCGCACCTCCTCCCGCTCAGCGGCCCGACGCTGCTCCTCTTGCGCGTCGGCGCGGGCGGCCTGGTGGAGGTGGAGGGCGTCGCCGTCGGGGTTGTCGAGCGCGGCTGTCAGGGTCTGCTCGCCCTCGCGTCCCAGCCGCCGCCACACCGCCGTGTCCGCGCCGTGCTCCGTCAGCTGCTCCGGGGTGGGGGCAAGGACGGGCACGGCCTGGCCGTGGTCCCGGGGGTAGGTTTCGTACCGGCGCGGTGCCAGTAGCAGCGGCCGGCCTCTGCCAGAACGGCTCCCGTCCCGGCTCGGGGGGGCACGGGACGGGAGCGCGTCACCTGATTCTTCTTCGCATCACGGCTGATTCTTCTTCGCATCACGGCCGTAGGGATGCACGGGTGTGGAAGTGGCGCTCGAGAGCGCGTCAGACGGTCGAGGAGGTGAGCCGCACGGGGAGCTCGAAGAGGTCGTTCTGGGTCACCACCGGCTTGTTGCGCAGGGCCGACGGCGCCACCGCCAGGTCCAGCCCGGGGAAGCGTGCGTACAGCGCGGGCAGTGCCACACCCGCCTCCAGACGGGACAGGGCCGCGCCGGGGCAGACGTGCGGGCCGTGGCCGAAGGAGATGTGGCGGGTGCGTGTCTCACGGGTGATGTCGAAGTCGCCGGCCGAGGGGCCGTGCGCCTCTTCGTCGCGGCCTATCGCGCCGTAGGAGACGATGAGCGCGTCGCCCGCCGGGATGACCCGGTCGCCGACCGGCACGTCCTCGGTCGCGAACCGGATCAGCACGTGCGACGTCGGCGTCGACCAGCGCAGGGTCTCCTCGATCACCGCGGACCAGTCCGCCGCGCCCGACAGGACCATTGCCCGCTGGTCGGGGTGGGTGGAAAGGTTGACGACGGCGTTGACGATCAGCGAGATGGTGGTCTCGTGGCCGGCGGCGACCATGAGCTGGAGCGTGGAGACGATCTCCTCGTCGGTGAGACGGTCGCCGTCCTCCGAGGCCAGGAGGAGCGCGCTGGTCAGGTCGTCACCGGGCTCGGCACGCTTGGCGGCGACGGTCTCGGCCATGATCCCCGCCAGTTCGACGAGGGTGGCGACCACCTCCTGGGGCGGCGTCTGGGTGGAGAAGAACTTCTCGAACAGCACCTTCAGCCGCGGCAGCCGGCTCTCCTCGATGCCCATGAGGTCGGCGACGACGTACATCGGCAGCGGGTAGGCGAACTCCGCCTTGAGGTCGACGACGTCGGCGTCGGCGGGCAGCCGGTCCAGCAGTCGCCCGGTGAGCTCCGTGATCCGTTCCCGCATCGCCTCCACCCGGCGCGGGGTGAGGGCCTGGGCCACGAGGCCGCGCATCCTGCGGTGGTCGGCGCCGTCCACGGTCAGCATGGAGCGGCCGGGGTTGGCCAGGCCGATCAGGGGCCAGTCGGACGGGATCTCGCCCCGCTGCCAGGCGCCCCACACGTTGATGTCCTTGACCAGCCTGGGGTCCGTCAGCAGCGCCCTGGCCTCGGCGTGCCGGGTGACCGCCCACACCGGGACCCCTCCGGGCAGTTCGACCGCGGCCAGCGGTCCCGCCGCCCGCAGCTTGGCGCTCTCCCCGTCCAGGTCGGTGACGAACGGATCCAGGGGAATCCGCAGCTCTTCGGTTCCGGACGTCATGATCAGTTGCCTCCCAGGGCAGGGGTGGGTGTGAACCGCACGGGCAGTGCCGTCAGCCCGCGCAGCCAGGGCGAGGGGCGACGGGTCAGGGAATCGGCCGGGACGTCGAGATCGATGTCGGGCAGCCGGTCCAGGACGACCTCGATCCCCGTCCGGGCGATGACCTCGGCGACCTCCTGGGCCGGGAACGGGCAGCGGTGCTCGCCGTGGCCGAAGGAGAAGTGGGCGCTGTTGCCGCCGGTGAGATCGTCTCCGACCGGTCGCACCTGGGGGTCGGAGTTGGCTGCCTGCAGGCCGAGGAGGAGCAGGTCTCCGGCCCGGATGTGCTGCCCGCCGAGGTGGGTGTCCCGCGACGCCCAGCGGCCGGCGACGTTCTGGGTGGGCGTGTCCTCCCAGAGCACCTCGTTCATCGCCTCCGCGACGCTGTTGCGGCCGCCGAAGAGCGAGGCGGCGAAACGAGCGTCGGTGAGCATCAGCCGCAGCGAGTTGCCGATCCAGTCGGCGGTGGGCTGGTGCCCGGCCGCCATCATCACCATGAGGTCCTGGGCGATCTCCTCGTCGGTGAAACCACCGGGGTCGGCCAGCATGCGGGAGACGACGTCGGCGGCGGGCGCGGCCCGGCGAGCGGCGAGCAACTCGCTCATGGAGGTGGCCAGATGGCTCTGTCCGGCGAGGGCGCGCTCCCGGCCGTCGATCATGTCGTTGAGCGCGGTGACCAGGCCCGGGCCGTCCTCGTCGGAGAAGCCGTACAGCCGCGCCAGGACGCGTACGGGCAGCAGCATGGCGTATTGGCCGACGAGATCGGCCGTGCCCTCGGCGCACAGCGCGTCGATCAGTTCGTCGGCGAACCGCTCGGCGTGGCGGCGCAGCCTGGTCGGGTCGCTCGCCTCCAGCGCGTTGCTGATCATGGCGGCCCGGTCGCGGTGCCGCTCACCGACCGTGTACAGGATCGACGGCTGCTTGCGGCCGATCATCGGCAGCAGGGGCCAGTCGCCGGGGATCGTGTCCCACTGGTTCCACAACTCCGAGTCGCGGCTGAACAGGACGGGGTCGCCCGTGACCTGGTGCAGTTCGCGGTAGCCGAGGACGAGCCAGGCCGGGACCCCGCCGTCCAGCAGGACAGGGGTGACGGCGCCGTGCTGCGCACGCATCTCCCGGTACAGCCGGGCAGGATCGGTCTGGAAGCGCGGACCGCTGAGCGGTACGGCGTCGGTGCTCACACGAACTCCCGTGGTGAAGCGGCGGTGTGGGCCCTCTGCCCGGCGTACCGGCTCTGGATGTGCTGGACGAGCGTGATGAGGACCTGCTTGCTGGACTCCCGGGTACGGGCGTCGCAGTCGATCAGGGGCACCTGCGGATCGAGGTCGAGGGCCTCGCGGACGTCGCTGTGCGCGTGGCGGGCGCCGCCGAAGTCGTTGCAGGCCACGATGAACGGCGTGCCGTGGCGCTCCAGACGGTCGATCGCGTACCAGGAGTCGTCGATGCGACGGGTGTCGACCAGGACGACCGCGCCGAGGGTTCCGGAGAACAGCCGGTCCCACAGGAACCAGAAGCGTTCCTGGCCGGGCGCGCCGAAGAGGTACAGCACGTTGCGCTCGTCGAGGGTGATCCGGCCGAAGTCGAAGGCCACGGTCGTCGCGGTCTTCCCGCGGATCTCGCTGATGTCGTCGACCGTCTCGCCGGCCCTCGTCATCGTCTCCTCGGTGTTGAGGGGACGGATCTCGCTGACCGAACGGACCATGGTCGTCTTTCCGACGCCGAAGCCGCCCACGACCACGATCTTCAGACCGTTGTCGGCGGTGGCACCCAGGGGGGTGCGCACGTCAGAGGTTGCGGAGTCCAACGAGCACCTGCTCCAAGACGTCGGGATCGGGAAGGGCGGAGTTGCGGGGGTGGCGGGCGCTGACCCGGCCGGCGGCGAGCAGGTCGGACAGCAGGATCTTGGTGATGCTCACCGGAAGCCCCAGTTCGGCGGCGACCTCCACCACGGCGGTGGGCGCCTGCGTCAGTCTGAGGACCGCCGCGTGCTCGGACTGCATGCCCACGGTGGCGTCGCACTCGGCCACGACCAGCGTCACCAGGTCGAAGGGACTGTCGGGCCCCGAGCGGCTGCGTCCCCCGGTGAGGGTGTAGAGCCGGTCGGGGGCGTCGTCCCTGCCTGGCCGCTTCACGCCGTGCGGGGCGGGGCCGTCAGGTGCTCGCCGAGCTGTTCCACCAGCTCGCTCATGTTGTGCCCGACGAGGCCGGGTTCGGCCTCCTCGGTGGTGACCACGGCCAGGTGCGCGCCCTCACCGGCCTCCACGATGAACAGCGTTCCGCCGTAGAACTCTGTCATCGAGGAACGCACGCCTCCGCTGCCGTCGCCGAACTCGACCGAGGCGCCGTGCGACAGCGACTGGATGCCGGCGGCGATGGCGGCGAGCTGGTCGGCCTGGTCGACCGTCAGTTCCGGGGTACGGCACAGCTTCAGCCCGTCGCGGGAGAGCACGAGGGCGTGCCGGGCGCCCGGGGTGCGCTCAAGGAGTCCTTCTATGAGCCAGGTGAGCTTCTCGTCGGCGGTGGTCGTGCCGGTCATGAGGTGGTGTCGCCTTCCGGGTGCGAGGAGGTGGGACTGCCGGGAGCCGTCTCGGTCTGCGGGGACGGCGTGGCGTGCGGGTCGTCGGGGGCGGCCGGCAGCGGGTGCCCGCCCGTGCGCTCCGCCGCTCCGGCGGCGCGCACCGCCTGGCGGAAGGCGCCGAAGCGGTTGGCGCGGGTGCGGATGTCCTCGGGCGGGTCCGTGCGGCGCTCGGCGCTCTGGGCGGCGGCGCGTGCGCCCTCGGCGGCGGCCAGGGTGCGCCCGCGCCGGCGCTTGGGCAGCCCGTCGCCTGTCTGCGGGACGTCGGCGCCGGTCTCCTCTTGAGGCTGGACCTGCTCCGGGGGCCTGGCGACTTCGGCGGGAGCGGGCGCGCCGAGGTCCGCCCGCGGAGCGCGCGTCGGGGCGCTGCGCGCGGGCGGGTCCGCCGCACGTCGCACGGGGGACGGCGCCACCGTGAGGATGTCCTGGGGAATCAGCATGAGCACACCCGTGCCGCCCCGCGCGGAGGGCCGGAACGACACCTTCATGCCGTGCTTGCGCGAGAGGCGTCCCACCACGGCGAGACCGAGCCGGGTGCCGGTGAGTCCGCCGAGTCCGCCCGCGTCGCCGGAGACGGCCTGTTCCGCGCGGCGCAGCTGGACATCGCTCATGACGAGCCCGCTGTCCTCCACCGAGACGATGGCGCCGGCCGGCACCTCCTCGACGTAGACGTGTACCTCGGCGTTGGGAGGCGAGAAGTTGGCGGCGTTGTCCAGCACTTCGGCGAGCGCGTGCATCACGCCCTCGGCCGCGTGCCCGGCCACCGCGGTGTCGCTGACGGAGTGCAGGCGGATGCGCTGGTAGCCGCTGATCCGGCCCATGGCGCCGCGCAGAACGGACTCCATGGAGATGGGGCGCGCCCAACGGCGGCCCGAACGCGCGCCGGTGAGCACGGCGACTGAGTCGGCGAGACGGCCGGCCTGGGCGGTGCGGTGGTCCAGGTGCAGCAGGTCGGCGAGGACGTCCTCGTCGCTGTGCCGTTCCTCCATGGCGCGCAGGTCGGCCAGGGTGCCGGTGGCCAGCGCCTGCATCCTGGCCGCGGCGTTGGCGGTCGCGGAGATCGCGGTGTCGCGGTCGCCGAGGGCGCGGTCGAGCTGCTCGGAGAGCCTGCGCACCTCGGCCGCGAGCCGGACCCGTTCGGCCTCGGCCTCCTGGGCGCGCACGGCGCGTTCCCTGGTGAACTCCTCGGCGAGCCGGGCTCGTTCGTGTGCTGTGGCGTCGGTGTGCCGTTGGTGTTCGCGGCGCCATCGCTCCGCCTGGAGGTCGCGCTCCTGGGCGGCCCGCTCGGCCTCGGCGGTCGCCGTCAGCAGCGCGGCATGTACGGAGCGCCCGGCGCGCCGCGCGTGCACGGCGAAGGTGACCGCCACGCACAGCAGGACCGCGGCGGTGGCGCCGCCGCTGCCCACGAGCGCCTGCGCCGACTCGGGTACGGACGTGACGGTCCATATGACGGCAAGGGCGGAGAGGGCGGCGGTCAGCAGGGGCAGGGGAAGCAGCGAACGGATGGTGGATCGGTCGCCGGAAGGGGCGGGCGCGGTCATCGCTCAGGTCCTCGGGTGGCCGCTCGGGAACGCGACCCTTGTGTCGTCCTAAGGGGCAGATAATGCACAGAAGTTTGTAGTCGGTGATCAACCGGGCGTCACTATACGAGAGTTTCGATCACGCCGAACAGTGTTCGACCAGCAGAGTCCGCAAACTCCCCAGCAGGGGACGCGATATGTCGGCGCTGGACGACCCCGCTCGACGGCCTCCTCCCCCGGCTGACCAGAGATTCTTTGTGCGGGCTGTGCGAGCTGTGCGGACCGAGCGGGCCGAGTGGGCTGTGCGAGCTGTGCGAGCTGTGCGAGATCCGGCTGTTCGGCCCCGACCAGGACATCCACTCCGGCTCCTTCGGCGGTGTGCCCAACCCGGCCACCGCGGCCGCCCGTCTTGTCGCGGCCCTGGTGGGGTGTTCTACCGGACGCGGACGGCGTCGTTGGACGAACCCGAGCTCGACAGAGCGGCTGATGACCTGCGGCACTTCCTGGAGCTGTTGAGCGAACCCTGACGCGGTTCGTCGCCCACGCCGAGCCGGGATACCGGTAGGTGCGGTCCCCGGTCCTTCATTGCTTCAGCCGTTGCCAGTCGGGGGTTCCGTGGTCGGCCAGGCGCGGTCGTCCACCGTCAGGAACGGCTCGCTCAGCACGGTCGCCGGAGTGGTGCCGGTGAACGCCATGACGTCCCGGTGCAGATGGGACTGGTCGCAGTAGCCGCCGTCCGCCGCGACTTGGGCTGCGCCTTCGCCCGCGACGAGACGGTGTACGGCGTGGTCGAATCGGACCAGCTTCGCGGCAGCTTTCGGTGGAATGCCGATGTGGGAGTGGAACCGGGACCACAGACGCTTGCGGCTCCATCCGAGTTCGGCCGCCAGGTGGTCGATCCGGACTCGGCCCCTGCCGACGACGATCCGGTTCCAGGCCCAGGCCACCGCCGGGTCCATCAGCGACCGCGCCTCAAGGCGGCGGGCGAGCAACGTGTCGATGAAGGCGAAGCGGTACTCCCACAAGGGGAGTTCGCCCAGTTGCTCGCGAATCCGTGACGCCTCCCTGCCCCAGAGGTCGTCGAGGGACACCGGGGAACCGGCCAGATCGGCCGGACAGGCGCCCAGGACCGTGCCCGCGACCACTGGGGACAGGCGCACCTGCACGCACTCGACGTGTTCGCCCCACGCCCGAACCCCGCCTCCGGAGCCGAACCCGGGGCCGGCGACGAGACTTCCCCGATGTCGTCGCCCGGCGTCGTCCTCCACGGTGGACGAAGTCGCCCCCCACTCCAGGATCAGCATCACGGCCGGGTGCGGAACCACCCGCAGACCACCGACGAGCGGGCCAGGGACCTGGAACCCCGCCATGTCGACACCGGCCGCCCGGCCGGGCCGCCGCGGACGGGCGACGTCCCACCCGGCGGGCTCGTCACGTTCGGCCGTCGTGGACCCCATCACCGAATGCTACGCGGGCCGAGGAGGGAACATTCGTCCAAGCCGCCGGTGAGCAGCGGTGGCGACAGTGGACTCATGACTCCTCCCGACAGGCACCCTCATGTGAACGACGACGCCGCCGCCACCACCGAGGATTCGATCCTCTGCCTGGAGCACGGCGACATCCACGTCCGCCAGGACGGCCCTCGCGACGCCCCTGTGCTCCTGCTCATCCATGGCTCCGCTTCCTCGAGCCGATCGTGGGACGCGCTGGTTCCGCTGCTGGCCACGCGCCATCGCGTCATCCGGATCGACCTGCCGGGCCACGGCCGCTCGGCCGAACCGGCCGGCGGCGACTACGCGATCCCGGAGCAGGGACGCAGGATCGGCATGGCACTGGACCGGCTCGGCGTCGAGCACGCCCTCGTCGTCGGCCACTCCAGCGGCGGCTATGCCGCCACCGCTCTCGCCGAGCAACGACCCGACCTGGTGACCGCGCTCGCGCTCATCAACACCGGCCCCAGCATGGGTGCCTTCATCGCGCCCGGGTCCGCCGCGATCGACCCCGCGCAGTGGCCACCGACCGACGAGCGGATCCGCCGGTTCGCGAGCACCGGATTCCGCGCGGGCTACCACGTCCCACAGGAACTCGTCGACGAACTGCGCGGCATGACCTACCGCGCGGTCGCCGCAGCCATGCAGGCGTCCACCGCCTACCTGAACCAGCGTGCTCTCCCGGATCGGCTGATGGTCCTCGGTAAGCCACTGCAGGTGATCTTCGGCGACCAGGACCGCCGGTGGCGACCGTCGTCCGCGGCCGACTACCGCCTCGTTCCGGGCGCGCAGGTCGAGTTGCTGCCCGGGGCCGGACACACACCCATTCTGGAGGATCCGGCGCGGACCGCCGCACTTCTCCTGTCCTTCGCCGCGAGCCACACCGCTCGGGCGCCCAAGGCCACTTGAAAGATCTGACCCACCCGCGCATCGAGGCCACGGCCAGACCCACCTCGTCCGGGGCGTACAGAGGGGCACGGTCGGAGAGGGCTGGAGTGCGTCGGTGCGCTGATCCCCGAGCGCGCCGACCACGCCTCTGTAACGCCATCCCGTGACTTGAGCGAAAAACGCGTCGAGGAAATCATCTGTAAAGCGTCCGGTCCCTGCGCAAGGACTCATGCGGCGCGGCACGTTCACGGTATTCCGCGGTGCTCCCGACCGCCGTAGCTCCGACCGAGGTGGAGTCATGTCTGCTGCCCAGCACACTTCGCTGCCGTTGACGGCAGCCCAGAGCGGGGTCTGGTTCGCGCACCAGCTGAATCAGAATTCTCCCGTCTACAACGTCGGCGAATTCGTGGAAATCCACGGGCCGGTCGACGGGGACATATTCGAGACCGCTCTGGAGCAAGTGGTCCGCGAGGCCGAAACGTTGCACATCCGGCCGACGGAGGAACGCGACGGCCCTCGGCAGGTGCTCGGCGCCGCGCCAGGCGCCCGGCTGACCCGGCTCGACCTGTCCGGCGAGGACGACCCGGAGGCGGCGGCGCGCGCGTACATCGCCGCGGATCTGGCGCGTCCCGTCGACCTGGCCCACGGGGAACTGTTCGGGTACGCCCTGATCAGGCTGGCCGACGACCGCTACTTCTGGCACCAGCGCTACCACCACCTCGTCGTCGACGCGTTCGCAGCGGCGGCCGTCACCGCCCGCGTGGCCCGCGTCTACACCGCACTGGCCGCCGGTGAGCCGACCGACGAGGGCGCTTTCGCGCCGTACACCGCACTGCTGGACGGTGAGACCGCCTACCGCGACTCCGAGCAGTACGGCAAGGACCGGGCGCACTGGACCGAGCGGTTCGCCGACCGTCCCGACGAGATCGCCACCTTCGCCGGCTCCGGAGGCACCGCACCGCCCTCGGACACGTTCCTGCGCCACCTCACCCGTCTCTCCCCCGAGGTCCTGGACAGCCTGCGCGCCACCGCCCGAGCCTCCCGCACGACCTGGTCGGCCGTCGTCGTCGCGGCGGTCGCCGCACATCTCCATCGTGTCACCGGAATACGTGACATCACCCTCGGAATTCCCGTCTCCGCCCGCCATGGAGCCGAGGCCCGGAACGTGCCGGGAATGGTGTCCAACGAACTCCCTCTGCGCGTCAGCCTTTCCCCGGAGATGACGGTCGGGGACGTGCTGCGCGATGTATCCGGGGAACTCAGGAAGCTGCTGCGTCACCAGCGCTATCCGTACGGTGATCTGCGTCGTGATCTGCGCCTGCTCGACGAGGGTCGGCATCTTTTCGGCCCGATGATCAATATCATGCCCTTCGATTTCGACGTCACGTTCGCCGGGCATCCGATCACCGTTCACAACATGTCCAACGGGCCGGTCGGCGATCTCTCCCTCTCCGTCTACGAGCGCTCCGACGGCAACGGGCTCCAGTTCTCGTTCGACGCCAACCCCGCGCTCTACGAGGCGGGTGAACTGGCCCGGATCCAGGAGCGCTTCCTGGCCTTCCTCACCGCCATGGCCACAGCGGACCCCACCTTGCCCCTCGGCCGTCTGGACACCCTGACCGGACCGGAGACCGAGGCGACGCTGTCCGGCACCGGTGAGCCGCCGCGCTCGATCGCCCCCGCCACCGTCGCCGACCTGTTCGCCTCGCAGGCCGCCCGCACCCCCGGCGCCCGCGCCCTGGTCTCCCCAGGCCGCACGCTCACCTTCCACGAGCTCAACGCGTCCGCCAACCAGCTGGCCCATCTCCTGGCCGGCCTCGGCGTCGGACCCGAGAGTTGCGTGGCGCTGGCTCTCCCGCGCGGCGCCGACACGGTGGTCGCCATGCTCGGTGTCCTCAAGGCCGGTGCCGCCTACGTCCCGCTGGACCCGGACCACCCGGCCGAGCGCACCCGGCAGATCCTCGCCGAGGCCGACCCGGCGCTGATCCTGACCACCGCCGGCCTGGCCGGCGCCCTCCCCCGGGGCGACGACGCGCGGGTGCTGCTCCTCGAGGACGCCGGGCTCGGCCTGCCCGGGCTGCCCGACACCGACCCCACGGACGGCGACCGCACCCGGCCCCTGCTCCCCCGGCACCTCGCCTATGTCATCCACACCTCCGGATCCACCGGCCGGCCCAAGGGGGTCGCCGTCGAGCACCGCAGTCTGAGCAACCTCTACGAGCACCACCGGCGCGTCCTCATCGAACCTGCCGTGGCGGAGGCGGGCGTCGAGCGCTTCCGGGTGGCGCTGACCAACGCGTTCGTGTTCGACGCCTCCTGGACGGCGCTGCTGTGGCTCGTCGCCGGGCACGAGCTGCACGTCGTCGACGACGCGACCCGCCGGGACGCCGGTGCGCTCGCCGGCTACGCCGACCGGCACGCCGTCGATCTGCTCGACACCACGCCCACCCACGCCCGCCAGCTCCTGACCGCCGGACTCCTGGAGGGCGCGCACCGCCCCCGCGTGCTCGTGCTCGGCGGAGAGGCCATCCCGGACGACCTCTGGGCCGAGCTGCGCGCCACCCCGGGCCTGACCGCCCGCAACGTCTACGGGCCGACCGAGTGCACCGTCGACTCGATGTACTGCGACCTGCGCGCGGCGGCCTCCCCCGCCATCGGACGACCCGTCGACAACCTGGGCGCCCGCGTCCTCGACAGCGCCCTGCGCCCCGTCGCGGACGGGGCCGTGGGAGAACTCTTCCTGTCCGGCGCCGGACTGGCCCGCGGTTATCTGGGCCGGGGCGCGCTCACCGCGGAACGGTTCGTCGCCGACCCGTTCGGCGCTCCCGGCGAACGGATGTACCGCACGGGCGACCTCGTCCGCCGCGGCCCGGACGGCCTCCTGGTCTACGTGGGCCGGGCCGACACCCAGGTGAAGCTGCGCGGCTTCCGCGTCGAGCCCGGGGAGATCGAGTCCGTCCTGGCCACCCATCCGTCCGTCGCCCAGTGCGGGGTCGTGGTGCGCGAGGACCGGTCGGGGGTGCGCAGGCTCGTCGCCTACGTCGTGCCCGCCCCCGGTGTCGGCGTGCCGGACGCCGGAGCGCTGCGGGAGCACCTGGCCGCGTCCCTCCCGGAGTACATGGTCCCGGCCGGCTACGTCGCCCTGGACGCGCTGCCCCTGACCCACAACGGAAAACTCGACCGCGCCGCCCTGCCCGCCCCGCAGATCACCGCCGCGGCCGACAGCCGCGCGCCCCGCACCCCCGTCGAGAAGACGTTGTGCGCCCTGTTCGCCGAACTCCTCGACGTGCGCCGGGTCGGCATCGACGACAGTTTCTTCGCCCTGGGCGGCGACTCCCCGCTGGCCGTTCGGCTGACCGCGCGGGCCCGGGAGGCCTCGGTCGTCATCGACTCCCGGGACGTGTTCCGGCACAAGACCGTCGCCAGGCTCGCCGAGGCGGCGCGCGGCCCGGAGCCGAGCCGGGAGCCGCCCGTCCGCTCCCGCCGTCCGCTGGTCGCCCTGGACGACGGCGAGCGCGCCGCCCTCGCCGTCTCCCACCCCGGGCACACCGCCGTCCTGCCGCTCACCCCGCTCCAGGAGGGCATGCTCTTCCACGCCCAGTACGAAGGCGCGGACGGGGAGAGGGCCGGCATCGACCCCTACATCGCGCAGACCGCGTACGAACTGTCCGGCCCGCTGCGCCCTGACCGGCTGCGCGCCGCCTGCGACGCGCTCCTGGCCCGGCACGAGTGCCTGCGCGCGGCCTTCACCGCTACCGTGTCCGGTCGGGCCGTCCAGGTGATCACCGGGGCGCACAGCGTGCCGTGGACCGAACTGGACCTGACCGGGCTTCCGGCGGACGGCCGGCGGGAGCGGATCGCCCGCGAGCTGACCGCCGACCGCGCGCGCTCCTTCGACATGGCCGCGGCACCCCTCGTGCGCTTCCTGCTCGTACGTCTGGACGCCGAGCGGCACGTCCTCGTCTTCACCGGCCACCACATCGTGCTGGACGGCGCCTCGCTCGCCCTGGTGCTGGACGACCTGCTCGACGGATACACGGGCAAAGACCTCGGCACACCGGCCCCCCTCGCCCTGCGCGACTACGCCGAGTGGCTCGAAGCGCAGGACGAGCAGGCGGCCGGGAAGGCGTGGGCCACCGCGCTGGACGGCGTCGGGGAGCCGACGCTCGCGGTGCCCGACGCGGACCAGGGCCGGGCACCCGTCCTCGCCGAGCACGTCCGGGTGACCCTCGACCCGGCGCGCACCGCCGCGCTGACCGCCGCCGCCCGCGTCCGATCCCTCACGCCCAACACCGTCGTCCAGGCCGCGTGGGCGGTCACTCTGGCGCAGTTGACCGGCCGCGACGACGTCGTCTTCGGCACCACCGTCTCCCTGCGCCCGCCCGAACTCCCCGGTGTCGACCGGCTGGCCGGTCTGCTGGTCAACACCGTGCCGGTCCGGGTACGGCTCGACGCGGCCGAACCGCTGGAACGGCTGCTGGCCCGTGTCCAGGACGAGCAGTCCGCGCTCTCCCCGCACCACCATGTGGGCCTCGCCGCCCTGCGCCGGCACACCGGGCTCGACCAGCTCTTCGACACCTCCACGGTCTTCGAGAACCACTCCGGTGGGGACGCCGACGTCCGGGAGCGGGCCGGGCTGACCGTGCGCACCGCCGACAGCTACGGCGCCACGCACTACCCCCTGACGCTCATCGCCGAACCGGGCGAGCGGCTGACCCTCCGGCTCGCCTACCGCCCCGATCTCGTCGACCGCGCCACCGCTCAGGCCGTCGTCGCGCGCACAGCCCGCTTCCTGGAGGCGTTCACCGCCGCGCCGCACGCCCCGCTCGCCGCCGTCGATCTGCTGTCCCCCGCGGAACGCTCCCGCGTACTGAACGAGTGGAACGCGGCCGTCGTGCCCCCGTCGGACAGCGCCATCCACCGGCGGTTCGCCGAACAGGCGGCGCGCACGCCCGACGCCGTCGCGGTCACCGGCGCCGCCGGGACCCTCGGCTACGCCGAACTCGACGCCCGGGCCGACGCGTTGGCCCGTCGGCTGCTCGCTCTCGGACTGCGGCCCGAGGAGCGGGTCGCCGTCCTCCAGGAACGCTCGCCCGAGCTGATCGTCTCCCTGCTGGCCGTACTCAAGGCGGGCGGCGCGTACATGCCGCTCGACGCCCGCTCCCCCGCCGACCGGCTGCGCGCGATGACCAGCGGCACGCGGGCCCGCATCCTGCTGACCGACCTCGCTTCGAGGGCCACGGCACGGGACCTCGACGCCGGGCGGCTCCTCGTGGTGGACGAACCCGGCCCGGCCGTGCCCGGCGCCACCGGACCGCTCCCCGAGGTCCGCGCCGACCAGCTCGCCTACGTCCTGTTCACCTCGGGCTCGACCGGTGAGCCCAAGGCCGTCGGCGTGACCCACCGGGCCGTTGTGGACCTGGCAGGGGACAGCGCGTTCGCCGCCGAGGCGCACCGGTCGGTGCTCCAGCACTCCACCCAGGCCTTCGACGCGGCGACGTACGAGATGTGGGTGCCGTTGCTCGGCGGCGGCCGGATCGTCCTCGCGCCGCCGGGCCAGCTGGACGGGCCGGTCCTGGAGCGGCTCGTCGCCGAGCACGGCGTGAGCGCGCTGTGGCTGACGGCGGGGCTGTTCCGGCTGCTGGCCGAGGAGTCGCCGGGCAGCTTCGCCGGGCTGCGGGAGGTGTGGGCGGGCGGCGACGTCGTTCCCGGCCGGGCCGTGCGCGCAGTCATGAGCGTCAACCCGGACCTGGTCGTCGTCGACGGCTACGGGCCCACCGAGACCACCGTGTTCGCCGCGCGCCACCGGATGCGCGCCGAGCAGGACGTACCGGCGACGGTGCCCATAGGGCGGCCGCTGGACGGCATGCGCGCCTACGTCCTGGACAGCGCGCTGCGGCCCGTGCCGCCGGGCGTCGCCGGTGAACTGCACCTGGCCGGCGCCGGACTGGCCCGCGGCTACCTGGACCGTCCGGAGGCGACCGCCGAGCGTTTCGTCGCCGACCCCTTCGGCGCACCGGGCGGACGCATGTACCGCACCGGCGATCTGGTCCGCTGGAACGACCGGGGTGAACTGGTCTTCCTCGGCCGCGCGGACGACCAGCTCAAGATCCGCGGGTTCCGCGTCGAGCCGGGCGAGATCGAGGCCGCTCTGGCCCGGCACCCCGCGGTGACCCGGTGCTGTGTGGTGGCGCGCGAGGACACTCCCGGCGTCAAGCGGCTGACGGCGTACGTGGTGCCGCCGCCCGGTGTCGACGCGCCGACGGACGCCGAACTGCGCGCCCATCTCATCCCGTTGCTGGCCGACTACCAGGTACCCGCCGCGTTCATGACGCTGCCCGGCCTGCCGCTGACCCGCAACGGCAAGATCGACCGACGTGCCCTGCCCGCGCCCTCCGTCACGGCCGACGCGGCGGGACGCGCCCCGGCCGGCCCCCGTGAGGAACTCCTCTGCGCCCTCTTCGGCGAGATCCTCGGCCTCGACCGAGTCGGCCCCGACGACGGCTTCTTCACCCTCGGCGGCGACTCCATCCTCTCGGTCCGGCTGGTCGCGCGGGCCCGGCGGGCGGGACTGGTCCTCACCGCCAGGGACGTCTTCACGCACCGGACGGCCGCCGCGCTCGCCCCGGTCGCCCAGGACGCGGCCGCGCAGGCCCCCGCGTGGTCCGAGGAAGCCGAACTGCCGCCGATCGCCCTGCCCGACGACGAACTGGCCGAGCTGGTGGCCGAATGGGAGTCCGCCCAGTGAACGCGACACCGAGCACCGCGCCCCGGTCGACGACCGGCAACCGCCCCGACCTCGACATCCTGCCGCTGACGCCCCTCCAGGAGGGCATGCTCTTCCACGCCCTGTACGACGACGAGGGCAGCGACGTGTACACCGTCCAGACCTCGCTGGAGCTGACCGGCCCGCTCGACCGGGCCGCCCTGCGGACGGCCTGCGGGACCGTGCTGACGCGGCACCCCGCGCTGCGGGCGGGCTTCCTCCAGCGCGGGACGGGACGGGCGGTCCAGATCGTGCCGCGTGCCGTCGAGGCGCCCTGGGCGGAGGACGACCTGAGCCCGCTGCCCGAGGCGGAGCGGTCCGCCGCGCTCGACCGGATCACGGCCGAGGACCGGGAGCGCCGCTTCACCCTCTCCGCCCCTCCACTCGTACGCTTCCGGCTGCTGCGCATGGCCGCCGACCGGCACGTCCTGCTCCTGACCAACCATCACATCCTGCTGGACGGCTGGTCGCTCCCGCTGGTGCTGCGCGATCTGTTCGAGCTGTACGACCGGGGTGGCAGCGCCGACGGGCTGCCGCCGGCGCCCTCCTTCCGCCGGCATCTCGCCTGGCTGGCCGGGCAGGACCGGGAGGCCGCCGAGCAGGCGTGGCGCACGGCCCTCGGCGACCTGGACGAACCCACCCTCCTGGCGGCCGCCGGGTCGGGCGGCGGACCGGCCGTGTTCCCCCAGCGCGTGGTCACCCGTCTCACGGAGTCGCTGACCGCGGACCTGACCCGGTTCGCCCGCTCGCGCGGTATCACGGTCAACACCCTGGTGCAGGCCGCCTGGGCGCTGTCGCTGGCCCGGACGACCGGCCGCCAGGACGTGGTCTTCGGGGCGACGGTCTCGGGCCGGCCGGCGGAACTGCCGGGCGTGGAGGAGACCGTGGGTCTGTTCATCAACACCGTGCCGGTCAGGGTGCGCCTGGATCCCGCCGAACCGTTCGGCGGCCTGCTGGAGCGCATTCAGGAGGAACAGGCCGCTCTGCTCCCGCACCATCACCTCGGTCTCGCCGACATCCAGCGGCTGGCCGGTCTCGGTGACCTGTTCGACACCGCGGTCGTCTTCGAGAACGCCCCCTTCGACCAGGAGGCGCTGGACCGGACCTTCGGCGGAGTGCGCGTCGCCCTCCTGGAGGACACGGCCACCACGGGAACGATGCACTACCCCCTCAGTCTGACGGCCGTACCCGGACGGCGGCTGCGCCTCGACCTGAGCCATCGCGCCGACGTCGTGGACGAGGCGTCCGCCCGGCGGCTCGCCCGCGGTCTGGTACGGATCCTGGGCGCCCTCGCCGCCACCCCCGGACTGCCCTGCGGCAGCGTCGGCGCGCTCGACACGGAGGACCGGGCGGCGCTGCCGGCCGCCGGGACCGGCCCGGCCGTCCCGCATCCGGCCACCACCCTGCCCGAGCTGTTCGCCGCGCAGGCCGCGCGCACACCGTCCGCGCCGGCCGTCGTCTTCGAGGGCACCACGCTGACGTACGCCCAACTCGACGAGCGCGCCACCCGGTTGGCGCACGCCCTGCGGGCCCGGGGCGCCGGCCCGTCGCGGATCGTCGCCGTCGCCCTGCCCCGGTCCGTGGACCTGCTGGTGACGCTGTACGCCGTGCACAAGGCGGGAGCCGCGTATCTTCCGGTGGACCCGGACTATCCGCCGGACCGGGTGCGGTACATGCTCGACGACGCCTCTCCCGCCCTGGTGGTGACCCCGGAGGTCTACGGCCGGCTGGCCGAGGAGGCCGTGCCCGACGGCGGGGAGCTGCCGCGCGTCGACCCGCGCCAGGCCGCCTACATGATCTACACATCCGGTTCGACCGGCCGCCCCAAGGGGGTGCTCGTCCCTCACCAGGGCATCGTCAACCGGCTGCTGTGGATGCAGTCCGCCTATGAACTGACGCCCGCGGACCGGGTGTTGCAGAAGACGCCGTCCAGTTTCGACGTGTCGGTGTGGGAGTTCTTCTGGCCGCTGATCACCGGCGCCACGCTGGTCGTGGCCCGGCCCGAGGGGCACAAGGACCCCGAGTACCTGGCGGCGCTGATCCGGCGCGAGGGCGTGACGACGCTGCACTTCGTGCCGTCGATGCTGGAGTCCTTCCTCCGGACCCCGGCGGCCGCCGAGTGCACGGGCCTGCGCCGGGTCATCTGCAGCGGCGAGGCGCTCCCCGCCCCCCTCGCCGACCGCTTCCACGACCTCTTCGACACCGCCGGCACCGAACTCCACAATCTGTACGGCCCCACCGAGGCCTCCGTCGACGTCACCCACCGGCGCAGCCACCGCGGCGCGTCCACGGCCTCCGTGCCCATCGGCCGCCCGGTCGACAACACCGGCGTGCACGTCCTCGACGCGGGTCTGCAGCCGGTCCGCCCGGGCGCTCCCGGCGAGCTGTACCTGACGGGCGTCCAACTCGCCCACGGGTACCACGGGCGGCAGGCGCTGACCGCCGAACGCTTCGTCGCCGACCCGTTCGGCCCGCCGGGCTCGCGGATGTACCGCACCGGCGACATCGTGCGCTGGACCGAGGACGACGAACTCCTCTACCTGGGGCGGGCCGACGACCAGGTGAAGATCCGCGGCTTCCGCATCGAGCTCGGCGAGATCGAGTCCGTCCTGGCCCGTCACCCGTCCGTGGGCACCCCGGCGGTCGTCGTCCGCGAGGACCGGCCCGGCGTCAGACGTCTGGTCGCCTACGTCGTCCCGGCGGACCCGGCACGCGCCGCCGAGTTCGACGCCGAGGCGCTGCGCGCCCACTGCGCCGGCGGCCTGCCCGAGCACATGGTCCCGCAGGCGTTCGTGCCGCTGGCGCGGCTTCCCCTGTCGCTCAGCGGAAAGCTCGACCGCAGGGCGCTGCCCGCCCCCGCGTTCACCGCCGTCGGCGGAAGGACCGCCGAGGGCCCGGTGGAGGAGGCGCTGTGCGCGCTCTTCGCCGAGGTGCTCGGTGTGCCGGGCGTCGGGCCGGACGACGGCTTCTTCGAACTCGGCGGCGACTCCATCCTGTCCATCCAGCTCGTCGCCAGGGCCCGCCGCTCCGGGCTGACCCTCACCCCGCGCGACGTGTTCCGGCACCGCACGGTGGCCGCGCTCGCCACGGTGGCCTCCCCGGCCGGCCCGGCGCCCGCCACCGAGCCCGACGGCGCCGGCACCGGACCCGTGCCGGCCACGCCCATCACCCACTGGCTGCGCGAGCAGGGCGGGCCGGTGGCCGGGTTCCACCAGTCCACGCTGGTGCGCGTCCCGGCCGGGCTGCGCGAGAAGGACCTGCTCACGGCTCTCCAGGCGATCCTCGACCGGCACGACGCGCTGCGTCTGCGGCTCGGCGACGGCGGTGCGGGCGACGGTGACGGTGACGGCCGGTGGACGCTGGACGTCGCCGCCCGGGGCAGCGTGCGGGCCGCCGACTGTCTCACCCGGTATCGCGGACCCGGCGAGACCGTCGCGGACCTGGCCGTGGCGGCACAGCGCGCACTCGACCCCCACGGCGGCCGGGTCCTGCGGGCCGTGTGGCTCGACCGCGGCGAGGCGGAGCCGGGCCGCCTGTTGCTGATGGTGCACCACCTCGCCGTGGACGGTGTGTCCTGGCGGATCCTCCTGCCCGACCTCGCGGCGGCCTGGCGGGCGGCGGTGGCGGGACAGGACGCGTTCGCCGCGCTGGATGCGGTGCCCACCTCCCTGCGCACCTGGGCGCACCGTCTCACCGAGGCCGCCCACTCCCCGGCGCGCACGGCGGAACTGCCGCTGTGGCAGGAGGTGTCGGCCGCCGAGGACCCCTTGCTGACCGCCCGCCCGCTCGACCCGGCCCGCGACGTCTACGCCACCCGCGAGGACCTCACCCTGACCCTGCCCGCCGAGGAGACGGCCGCGCTGCTGACGGCCGTGCCCGAGGCGTTCCACGCCGGGATCGACGACATCCTGCTGACCGCTCTCGCGCTGGCCGTCGCCCACTGGCGCGGACCGGAGCGACCCGGTGGCGTCCTCGTCGACCTGGAGGGCCACGGAAGGCAGGAGGAGATCGCCCCCGGCCTCGATCTCTCACGCACGGTGGGCTGGTTCACCGCCCTGTACCCCGTACGTCTCGACGCCCGCGCCACAGACTGGCACGACGTGTGGGCCGGCGGGGCCGCACTCGGCCGTGCCGTCAAGACCGTGAAGGAACAGCTGCGCGCCGTACCGGACCGGGGCATCGGCTACGGGCTGCTTCGCCACCTCAACCGCGACACCGGTCCCCTGCTCGCCGCCGGCCGCACCCCGCAGCTCGGCTTCAACTACCTGGGCCGCTTCGCCGCGGGCCACACCGGCGACTGGGAGGCCGCCGACGAGGCCGACGCCCTCATCTCCCCGGCCGACCCCGGGATGCCGCTGCCGCACGCCGTCGACCTGAACGCCGTCACCGAGGAGCGTCCCGACGGGCCCCGCCTGGTCGCCAACTGGTCCTGGCCCGGCGAACTGCTCGACGAGGCGCGCGTGCGCGAACTCGCCGACACCTGGTTCCGGGCGCTGCGCGCCCTCGTCGCGCACACCGCCGGTCCCGGCGGGGGCGGTCTCACCCCGTCCGACCTCGGGGTCGTCGCCGTCGCGGGCGAGCGGATCGGCCAGGACGAGCTCGACGCGCTCGAGACTCGCTGGGCCCGGCACACGGTGACCGATGTGCTGCCTCTCACGCCCTTGCAGGAAGGGCTGTTGTTCCACGCGCTGTACGACGAGGAGACGGCGGACGTCTACACCGTGCAGCTGGCCCTCGGACTGGACGGCCCACTCGACCGCGACGCCCTGCGCACCGCGTGCCGGGACCTGGTCCGCCGGCACGCCCCGCTGCGCACCGCCTTCGACACCCTCGTCTCCGGCACACCGGTGCAGGTGGTCCTGCGGGACGTGGAACCGTCCTGGGCCGAACACGACCTCTCCCCCGTCGCGCGGGAGGCCGAGCGGGCGGAGCTCCTGGCCGCGGACCGCGGCACCCGTTTCCCGCTCACGGGGCCGTCACTGGCCCGCTTCACCCTCGTACGGGAGACGGCCGAGCACCACACGCTGATCCTGACCGTCCATCACCTCCTGCTCGACGGCTGGTCCCTGCCGGTGCTGCTGCGCGATCTGTTCGCCCTGTACGAGGCCCGGGAGGGGGGCGCGGGGCACCTGCCCAGGCCGCTGCCCGGGGCCACCGTGCGCGACCATCTGGCCTGGCAGGCCGGGCAGGACCGGGACGCCGCGGAGAAGGCCTGGCGGGACGCGCTCGACGGGCTCGAGGGACCGACCCTGCTGGCGCCGCACGCCGCACGCGGGGGTACGCCGTTGCTGCCCGAGCGGGTCGTGACGGAGCTGACCGAGTCGGAGACCGCCGCGCTGACCGAGCTGGCCCGCACGCTGCGGGTCACGCTCAACACCGTGCTGCAGACGGCCTGGGCGCTCGTCCTGGCCGAGGCGACGGGACGGCGTGACGTGGTCTTCGGCGCCACCGTGTCGCTGCGTCCCCCGGAGCTGCCCGGGGCGGAGGACGGGGTCGGGCTGTTCATCAACACCGTTCCGGTGCGGGTGCGTCTGACGGACGGCGAACCACTGGAAGACCTGCTCGCGCGCGTCCAGGACGAGCAGTCCTCCCTCGCGCCGCACCACCACCTCGGCCTGCCCCGCATCCACGCGCTGGCCGGCGGCACCCCGCTCTTCGACACCTCGACCGTCTTCGAGAACTACCCCGGCGGCACGGACGAGGTGCGCGCCGGCGACGTACGGCTGTCCGGTCTGGAGGGCCGGGACGCCTACCACTACCCGATGACCGTCATGGGCGTGCCCGGCGACCGGCTCCACCTGCAACTCCGCTACCGGCCCGACCTCTTCGACCGGGACACCGCCGAGCGCGTCGCGGCCGGACTCCGCCAGGTGCTCACCGGGCTCCCCGGCCGGCCGGCTCCCGCGGAGGGCCCCGTGGACGCCGTACGCGCGCTGTTCGCCGAGGTCCTCGGTCTCGAACACATCGGCCCCGACGACGACTTCTTCGCCCTGGGCGGCGACTCGCTCCGCGCGCTGCGGCTCGCGGGCCGCGTCCGCGCCCTCGGCCTCGATCCCCGGCTCCCGGTGCGCGCGGTCTTCGACCGGCCCACCCCCCGGGCGCTCGCCGGACGCCTCGGCTGACCGAGGAGTCACACCCGGCCGGCACGGGCGCCCGCCCCTCGGCATCCCCCTCTCACGACCCCCATGCCGCCCCCATGTCGCACCCCTGTCGACCCATCCATGCCCGCATACCAGGAGGAACCCATGAGCAGCCCCTTCGACAACCCCGACGGCACCTTCCTCGTCCTCGTCAACGACGAGAACCAGCACTCCCTGTGGCCCTCGTTCGCCGAGGTGCCGGCCGGCTGGACGGTGGCCCGGCCGGAAGGCTCGCGCCAGGACTGCCTGGACCACATCGGCGCGCACTGGACGGACATCCGTCCCGCGAGCCTGGTCCGGGCGATGGCCGCCGACGCCGCGCCGGCGCGGTGAGCGCGCCCCTTCCGGTCACGGCCGTCGCCTTCCTCGCCCGGGCGAGCCAGCTCGGCCTGTTCTCGGCGGAGACGCTCATCCTCCTCGACCGGGGGGTCGCCAAGAGCGCGATCGGGCTGGTGATGGCCGCGGCCGCGGCCGGCGGGGCGCTGGCCCAACTCGCCGCCGGCCGTTGGGGACACCGCCGGCGCACCACCCGGATGACGCTGCTGGGCACGGTTGTGCAGAGCGCCGGCTGTCTGGCGTTCGCCACGCTCACCCCGTGGTGGAGCCTGGCCGCCGCCGACTTCCTGCTGATGGCGGGGGCGGCGCTGACCGCGACGGGACTGCGCGCCACACTGGCCGCGCACGCTCCCGGTGGCCGGGGGCCGGGTCCGGACCAGCTGGAGCGCGCCTACGGCCGGCTGACGGCCGCGCAGATGCTGGGCGCCCTGGTGGGCCCGCTCGGCGCGGGAGCCGTCCTCCTGCACGGCGGCACCACAGGGGCGGCGTGGGCGGCCACCGCCGTCGCCCTCACCGCGGCCGCGGTGGCGGGTACGGCGGACCGGCGCGAGCGCGCCACGGCGAGCGACTCCGGCGCCCGGCTGTCAGCGAGGGAGAAGCTTCCGGCGCCGGCGCTCCCCGAGCCGGCGGCCGGCCCCCCGTCCGCCCTGCTGGGCACACTGTGGCCGCCCCTGGTGCTGCTGTTCGGCATCACGGCGCTCTACGGCGGCTACTCCGTGGTCTGGGCCGTGTACCTCCGTGACCTGGGCGCCCGGAACGCGCTCATCGCCTGGTCCGCGGCCTGCCTGGCGCTGCCCGCGCTCGTCCTGTCGCCCCGGGCCGGCGCCGTCCTGCCACGGGTGTCCCGGCACGCACGCATCCGCTGCGCCGCACTGCTCCTCGGCTGCTGCGCCTGCCTGTACCCGCTGGTGGGCTCGGTGGCCGCGGCGGTCGCCGTGTCCCTCGCCGAGGGCGTCCTCCTGGCCGTCGCCCTGCCGCTCGTCTCCGCGCAGGTGGCGCGCGACGCCGGCCCCGGCCGCACAGCGAGGGCCTTCGGCTTCCTCGGCACGGCGGACGCCCTCGGCAGTGGCCTGGGCACGGCGCTGGGCGGCGCGCTGCTCGCCCAGGGCGGTGCGGCCGACGCCTTCCGGTTCAGCGGCGTCCTGTGCCTGTTGTGCGCCGCCGCCTCCCTGATCCCCGTCCCCGCCTCGTCCACCCGCCCGCCCGCTGCTCCCCCGTCCGCCCCGTCGTCGCTCTCCTCATCAGAAACCGGCAGGTCCCCGCATGTATCACGGTCTTCCCCTCGAATACGTCCTGTCCGCCGCTGAGACCGAACAGATCCAGGAGGCGCTCGCCGGCCTGCGCGACTCGACCCCGGCCCCGGCACAGTCCGCCTTCTACGACCGGCACTGGGACGCGGCCTCGCACCTCCCGACCGGACTGCGCACCTTCCTGGAGCACTTCCGCCGCACCGAACCCGCCGCGGCGCTGGTGATCCACGGTTTCCCGGTCGACGACGAGGCCGTCGGCCCCACCCCCGCCCACTGGGCCGACGTGCCGGCCGACGGCCCGCCCCTCGACCAGGAGCTGTTCCTGGCCATGGTGGGCACGGCCCTCGGCGACCCCTTCACCTTCTCCACCCTCCAGCTGGGCCGGGTCGTACAGAACCTGCTGCCCATCCGGGGCGACGAACTGCGGCAGAGCGGCCACGGCAGCGAGTGCCTGCTGGAGTTCCACACCGAGGACGGTTTCCACCCGGGCCGCTGCGACTACCTGCTCCTCTTCGGGATGCGCAACCACGAACGGGTGCCGACCATCGTGTCGTCCGTGCGCGACGTCAAGATCAGTGACGAGACCGCGGACCTGCTCCGCACGCCGAGCTTCCTCATCCGCCCCGACGACGAGCACGTACGACAGCTCCAGGAGCGCCACCCCGGTCACCCGGCCCTGGCCGGCATGCTGCGGATGCAGTCCGACCCCGAGCCCGTGCCGGTCCTGTCGGGTGACCGGGAGCGCCCCTACCTGCGGATCGACTACCCGTTCATGACGTGCGCGGGCCGGGACGGGGCCGCCCGGCAGGCCCTGGACGAGCTGATGGAGGAGCTGGAGCGGGTCCAGCTCGACGTGGTCGTGGAGCAGGGCAGCCTGGCGGTGGTGGACAACTATGTCGCCGTGCACGGCCGCAGGGCCTTCCGGGCCGCGCACGACGGGACGGACCGCTGGCTCAAGCGCATGATCGTCAGCCGTGACCTGCGCAAGACGACCTCGCACGCCTCGCCCGGGGACAGGCGGGTCCTCTTCTGACCACGCCCGACACCCGCCCCTCCCCGCGCCCCCTTCTCCCTCCCCCCTCTTCCCCTCTCCCTGAACACTCCCCTCACCACCTCCTTCGTTCCCCTCACCGAAAGGGACGGCAAGACATGCGCACCATCGTCGTGTCCGGTGGCTCCAGCGGCATCGGCCGGGCCACCGTCGAGCGTTTCGCGCGAGCGGGTGACCGTGTGGTCAGCCTGGACATCGCCGAACCCCAGGACGAGCCCGGCGGTCCCGTCTCGTGGATCCGCTGCGACGTCGCCGACTGGCAGGCCGTGGACGACGCCCTGGCCCGGGTGCACCGGGACCACTCCCTGGACGTCGTCATCGCCAACGCCGGCATCAGTGTCCGCCACGGCGTCCTCGACATCACCGAGCAGGCCGCACGCCGTGTGATCGACGTCAACCTCCTCGGCACCCTGGGCCTGTGGCGGAGCGCTGCCCGCCTCATGACCGACGGCGACGGCGGGGTCCTGCTGGCGACGGCGTCCGTCAACGGCCGCCGCGGCTACCCGCACTACGCCGACTACAACGCCACCAAGGCCGGCATCATCGCCCTCACCCAGACCTTCGCCCTGGAACTCAGTCCCCGCATCCGGGTGGCCTGTGTGAGTCCCGGAGCGGTCCTGACACCCATGCAGCTCGCCGAGTACACCGACGACATGCTGGCCGACGTCAACGCCCGGATCCCGGCGGGCCGGCACGCCCGGCCCGAGGAGATCGCGGCGGCCTTCCACTATCTGGCCTCGCCGGAGGCCGCCTTCCTCACCGGCCAGGAGCTGGTCGTCGACGGCGGTGAGACGGCGGGCGCGACCACCGCCGAGTTCGGCACGGCGGTACGCGCCTCCGTGCCGGCCTGATCCACACGGCACCCTCTGCCGCCCTCCGTGGCCACCGTCCCGCCCGGCCTCGGCGCCCCTGCCGGGCGGGACGGCCGTACGCGCCGGGGGTCGACAGAACCCCACGCCCCGAAAGGCAGAACCTCACCCATGACAGCGACCACCAGGGAAGCCGTCACTCCCGCGGGCGGGCCCGAGACGGTCCCGCCGGAGGTGTTCCGCGAGGTGATGACCCGCTTCGCCCGCAGTGTCACCGTGGTGACCGCCTACGACGGGGAGCACCCGGTCGGCTGCACCGCCACCGCGGTCCTCTCCCTGACCGACCGGCCGCCCACCCTCCTGGCTTCGCTCGCCTCGGGCAGCGGAACACTCCGGCACATCCGGGCCGCCGGCCGCTTCGGGGTGAGCGTGCTTCCCTATCGGCTGCGCGCACTGGCCGCACGGTTCGCCGAGCTGCCGGCGGTCCGGCGCTTCGACGGCGTCGACCATGTCTCCTCGCACGGCGCCCCCATCGGCGGAGCGGTGGCCGGTGTGGTGTGCCGCGTCACCCGGTACGTGCCCCTCGCGGACCACACCCTGGTCATCGGTCACGTGGTTCACGCGGAGACGGACGAGAACGCCGAGCCGTTGATCCACTTCGCCCGTCGGCAGACCCGCCCGGAGGTGTGACATGGACGTCCCCACCACTCGGTCACAGCGCCTGGGCGCCTGGTTGCGCCGCTACGGTGCCGAACCGCCCGCGGCCGAGGCCACCCTGGTCTGTCTGCCGCACGCGGGCGGTTCGCCGACGTTCTTCCGCGACTGGCCGGAGCTGATGTCCCCCGGGGTGGACGTGCTCGCGGTGTGCTACCCGGGGCGCCAGGACCGCTTCCACGAACTCCCGGTCACCACCATGGCGGAGATGGCCGAAGCGGTCGCCACCGCCCTCGTCCCGCTCGCCGACCGGCCGCTGGCCCTGTTCGGGCACAGCATGGGCGCGGCCGTCGGGTACGAGGCGGCGCAGCTGCTGCGGGCGCGTCACGGGATCGAGCTGTCGTACCTCTTCGTCTCCGCGATGGTTCCGCCGCACCTGCTCCGAAGGCGCTCCCGGCATCTGCTGTCGGACGCCGGGCTGGTGGCCGAACTCCTCGCGCAGGGCGGCACCGACGCCGAGGTCCTGGCCGACGACGAGCTGCGCGCCATCGTCATGCCCGCCGTCCGGGCGGACTACCGGCTGATCGACACCTACCGGCCCGACGCCGGGGCCGAGCCGCTGGACACTCCGGTCCTCGCGTATCACGGACGCCAGGACCCGGCCGTCAGCGAGGCGGCCGTGCGGGAGTGGCGGCGCTACGCCCGGGGGACGGCCGAGGCGAGATCCTTCCCGGGCGGGCACTTCTATCTGCGCGAGGCCCGACGGGCGCTGACCGCCGACCTGCGCGAGCGGCTCCTGGCGTCGGTGCGCCCGCTCACCAGACCGGCGGGTGCAGCGCGAGGACGAGCAGTGTGCACGGCGAATGCGCCCCGTTGAGCGCGTAGCCGAAACCGTTCGGCACGTAGAGCGCTTCCCCCACCCTCAGCCGCAGTTCCAGGGCGCGGTCCAGTACCGCGCGGGCCTGCCCCGGCGGCGAGGGTTCCACCCGGCCGCCGCAGCTTCCGCGCACGGGGAGGAGCACGAGATCGGTCGCCGCGGTGTTGCCGGTGCTCTGCGCGCCGGTGGGCAGGGTGAGATACGAACTCCCGACACGGCAGCCCAGCAGTTCACCGAGCCCGGAGGTGAGGTCCGTCGTCCCGGCGGCCACGCCGTCCGGCTCGGGTTCCAGGTCCCGGTCAGGTTCCAGGTCCGGCCCGGGTTCCGGGTCCGCGCGCCCGCGCCGTACGCCGTCGTTCCCCGACAGGACGGCGTCGACGCCGTCCGGCCACACGAGGGCCGGCCCCCTGTCCCGGTGGACCGACAGACACAGGGCCAGATCCCTGACGAAGAGCTCCAGCCCGGATGCGCCCTTCCCCCAGTCTCCTTCGTAATCCACGTCCCGCTCCGCTCCGCATCGCACCCGCAACGTCCCGCGTGCCGTGGTTCACGCGCGGACGGCCCGTCCGTGGTGCACGGGACATCCCGGGAAGGGCAGGTCTCCTGTTCATCCGCCACATGGCCGCAGGGACGAGCGGCGCCAGTGGCGTCGACCCGTGCCCGCGGTTTGCAGGAACTCTGCTGCACACAAAGGGGGTTGGGACAGTCCCGGGATCACGGTACCGAACCGGTGGCGGTCCGTCGCCACCCGGCGGCGCCCCTGCGGTCCGCGGCGTGCGCCCGGGTCAGTCGACGGGTGCGGCCTCCGGGGCTTCGTCGAGGAGTCCCTGGTGCGCAGCGAGGACCCCGGCCTGGAAGCGGCTCTCGGCTCCGAGTGTCTCCATGATGTCGGCGATGTGTTTCCTGGCGGTACGCAGGGACATGCCGATCCGGCGCGCGATGCTCTCGTCCTTCAGGCCGGCCGCGAGCAGCCGCACGATCGTCCGGTGGATGTCCTTCGCGACCAGTTCCAGGCCGTCGGCGGCGGCGTCGGAGAACGGCGCCGCCTGCGTCCACGCCTGCTCGAAGACCTCGCACAGGTAGTGGACGACCGAGGGTTCGCGGATCACCACGGCACCCCATGTGCCGCCGCGTTCGGGGACGAAGGCCATCTTGCGGTCGAAGACGATCAGCCGGCCGAACAGCTCGTGCGCGGTGCGGTACTCGGCGCCGAGGGCGGACACGGTGGCGACATAGGCCTGGCTGGGCCCGTTGAAGCGTGCCGTGTGGTGGTACAGCGTGCGCATCCGCACCCCGCGCGAGAGCATCGCGGTGTCGCGGGCCAGGGCCTCCTGGAGGACCTCCGGAACGCGGTTCCCGCCGGGCTGACTGGTGAGCATCTCCACCATGCACTCCTCGGCGGCCCGGTTGAGGGCGGCCCGCACCTCCTCCACTCCGGGAATCACCTCGAGGTCGACGGACTCCCGGCTCAGGCTGTCCCGGTAGTGGCCGCGCAGGTTGGCGAACTGGTCGCGGATGCGGTGCAGTTCGGCCTGCTGGGTGCGGATCGCCGCCTCCATGGAGATGGTCACCACGGCGGCCACGAGGTCCGGGTCGACCGGACGCAGCCGCACCGGGTCGTCTAAATCGGGTTTGAGCAGGCCGAGTTCGGTCAGGGAGACGACGGCGGCTTCCACCTCCTCCCGCGCGAGGCCCAGTTCCCGGGCGGCGCGGTCCGGGTCCATGCGTTCGTTGGCCGCTACCCAGCGGTACAGAGCGACTTCGCTGTCACTGGGTCTCGCAGGCGGCTCGATTGCCCGATTCTGGTCCGGTATAACCATTTCATCCCCTGTTCGTTTTGCTGCGGGGCAGCTTGGTGAGCACCTCGGCCGCTGGTCATGACCGCCGTCGGCACGGAAGTCTTGAGGCACCGGAGATCGAATACGCGGAACTATCGGTTCCGTTCGAGAAAATCAGAACCAGGAGCGCCCCACATGAAATCCTTCCGTGCCGCCGCCGCAGCCTCCGCCGTCGCGTGCATCGCATTCGGCGCGTTTATGGGAGCGACCCACACCGTGCCGGCGCCCGCACCCGGAGCGGCCGCGCGTTCCGTGCTCGCCGGCGGCGGGGGGACGGACGGGGACAGCGGGTGGGGCGGTCGCGTCATCAACGACGTGGTGACCGACGCGGCCGGCATCACCGTCTCCGGCGACAGCGGCTGGGGCAGTTCGGGCAGCTGACCCGGTCCGCACGCGGCTCGGTGAGTCCGGGGAACGGCGCGACGGCTGAGGCCATGACGGAAACGGCGTGTCCGGAACCGGCCATGGCGCCAGGTCAGAACGCCGCCCCCGGATCGGGCAGACGGTCACCACTCGGTTTGCACACCCCCACAGTGTCGTCCCCCGACCACGGGCGCACCTTAACCCGCGTCACCGGCAAGCGGCCCGGCGGCGCGCGAGGCGGGTCCGGCAGTCCCGTCCACCGGGCCGGCGAAGGCCCGGCCGTGAGGCCCTTGCGTTCACCAAGAAAGGCACACCTGTGAGTCCGTTCACCGTCGAAATACTGGATCAACTCAGCGACCGTGAGCTCGAAGTGCTCGGCTATCTCGCCGAGGGCCACACGTATTCCTCCATCGCGCGCAGAATGAATCTGAGTCCGCACACCGTGGACACCTACCTGCGCAGAATCCGGGGAAAGGCGGGAGTCAGCAACCGCGCGCATCTCATGGTGCTGGCCTTTCAGGTCTCCCGGCACCACGACCTCGGCCTGGCACAGGCGTAGTCTCCTCCCCCTCGACGGCGGAGGGCGCCGGTGGGTGATCCCTG
>NZ_JBHWUW010000011.1:40321-175853 GCF_042737245.1 Streptomyces sp. NPDC060002 | reverse complement strand
CCCCACAGCAGACCGCAAACCACCAGCCCCGTCACCGCCCAAGCCGCGATCCGAAACGGAACACGACTCAAGTGGCGACGGGAGAACTCAAAACCGGCTCACTAGCCGGCAGCCGACAGCGGGGTGGTGGGACGCGGGAGCATCCGGAGTCTTCATGACGGCGGCGGTCCCGAAGGGGAGACCCTTCGGGACCGCCGCCGTCCGCGCTACTCGGCCGCCGGGACCTGGGTGCGCAGCAGCGCCGGCAGCCGCGTCGTGCGAGGCTTCGCCGGGACCTCGGCGACGGCCTTCGGCAGGGCCTGTTCGACGCCGTGCACCACGGACAGATGGCGCTCCGCCCGGCCGAACGCCGTGTAGACCCAGGGACGTGAGAGGGTCTGCGCGGCGTCCCCGGGCAGGACCACGACCGCCGCGGGCCACCGGCTGCCCACGGCCTGGTGCGCGGTCAGCGCCCACCCGTGCCGTACGGCCTGCTCCACCCGTTCCCTCGGGACGACCACCGGGCCGTCGGCGCAGGACAGGTGCAGCCCGTCCGCGTCGGCCGTCACGACCCGGCCCGGCACCGTACGGCCCGGCGCGGGCGAGTAGGCGATCCGGTCACCGGGGTCGAAGCCGCCGAAGCGGCCGGGGCCGGGATTGAGCCGTTCCTTGAGGGCTGCGTTCAGCGCGCGCGTGCCGGCCGCGCCGCCGTGCCCCGGGGTGATCGCCACCGTCTCCTCGGGGGTGATCCCGAAAGCCCGCGGCACCGAGTCGGCGACGAGCTGGACGGTCCGGTGCACGGCCTCGCCCGCCTCCCGCACCGGCACGATCACGATCTCCTTGCCGGGCGCGTCGACCTGGTTCAGCTCGCCGATGCCGACGCCGGAGACGAGTTCGCCGATCGGCCCCGGATCGGGCGTGCGCGAGGCGACCTGCGGGCACGCGCGCGCCGCGAGCAGATCGGCGAAGACCCGGCCCGGTCCGGCCGACCACAGCACCGCCGGATCCCCGCTCAGCACCAGCCGCGCCCCGTCCGGCAGCGACTCCGCCAGCATCGCGGCGCTCTCCACATCCAGTTGCGGCGCGTCGAGCAGGACCAGCAGGTCGAGGGCGAAGGCCCCGTCGGCGTCCCGCCCGGGACCCTCGGTGCCGGCCAGCAGACCGGCGACGGTGACGACGGCGCCGTCCGCTGCCTGCTCGCCGAGGAGAGCCGTGAAGCGCTGGCGTCCGTCCGGCGTATGGCAGGCGGCTACCGCGCGCAGGCCCAGGGTGCGGGCCGCGGTGAGCAGCGCCGCCGGTTCGGCGCGGGAGGCGTCGCCGCCGGTGTGCAGCACCAGACCGTGTCCGGCGACGGCGCGCAGCAGTTCGGCCGTGCTGCCGGACGCGCCGGCCGTCACCGATTCCCACCGCGCCGAGGCCTCCTTGGCGAGGGAGTTGACCACCCGGGCCAGCGCGTCGGCGAGGCTCTCCTCCGCCAGCGCGTACCGCTCCAGGCCCACCAGGACGCGGACCGGCCGGGCCGCCTCGCCGTCTTCGCCGCTCTCGTCCCCGCCGCTCTCGTCCCCGCCGCTCTCGTCTCGGCCGTTCGCGCCGTTCTCGGCGGTCCCTCCGGGCCGGGCGGCGTCCACGGAGTCCAGGGCGTCCTGGAAGACGAGGGCGTCGCCCTCGGCCAGCGCGCTCTGCACGGCCGCCTCGGCGTCCGGCACGGCCTGGCGGCCGAGGGCGGCGGTGAGCGCCGGCAACTCCAGGGCGGTGTGTCCGGCCAGGGCGGCCTGTTCCAGCAGCCAGACCGTCACCGCGCGGCCGCGCCGTTCGTCGTCGGGGGCGCATTCCGGGCCGAGCAGTGCCCGCGCGAACCCGTCGGCCTGCTCGGGACGCACACCGGGGACGCGCAGCAGCTGCCACGGGTCCTCGCGCAGCAGATCCTCGGCGCCCTCGCCGAGCGCGGCTGCGGCCTGCGGCGCGAGTGTCTCGGGCGCGCCGCCGCCGGCGAGCACGCCTCGCACGCCCTCGACGGCTTCCGCCGCGGGTGCCGGTGCGGTGTCCGCGGTCGGTACGGCGGTCACCGGCTGGGGACGCCGTTCCGGCTCCGGCGCGGGGCGGCGCGGGGCGGGCGCCGGCTCGGCGAACACGGTGGCCGGGGGCTTCGCCCCGCCCTCCACCGCGCGCACGGCCGCCAGCAGGTCGGCGGCCTTCCCGCTCAGCTTGGTCCCGCTGTCGATGGGCTCCGCCTTCTCGGCCCGGCGCCGCTCGATCCGCTCCCGCTCGCGCTTCTGCGCGGCGAGCTCGGCCTGCGCCTCGGAGAGCTGCGCGGCCGCTTCGCCGTCGCCGGCCTTGCCGGCTTCTGCGTCTGTCCCTGCGTCTGTCCCTGCGTCTGTCCCTGCTTCTGATTCTGCGGCGGGCGTCTCCCCGTCTTCGCCTTCGCTCACGGCCTCCGCGTCGCGCGCGGGAGGAGGGGTGCCGGCGTCGCTCGTCGAGGCGCCGTCGGCCGGCGCCGGTCCGGGCCGCGCCGTCGCGGTGTCGTCCGGGGTCCCGGGCTCCCCGGCCGCGTCGGGCGTCGCCGGTCCGGCGTTCTCCGTGCTCTCCGGGGGAACCGACTCCGTGCTCACAGCGTGCTCCAGTCGTGATCGGGATAGCGGTGCACGGGCGCCGACACGTCGTCGAGGGCCCGGCAGATCTCGTCAGGAAGACTAAGGGCCTCCACTGACAATGCCGCCGTGAGCTGCTGCGCGTTGCGCGCGCCGACGATCGGGGCGGCCACGCCGGGCCGGTCGCGGATCCAGGCGAGGGCGACCTGGAGCGGCGTCACCGCCAGCCCGTCCGCGGCGGTCGAGACGGCGTCCACGATGCGGCTCGCGGTGTCGTCGAGATACGGCTCGACGAAGAGGCCGAAGTGGTCCGAGGCGCCGCGCGAGCCGGGCGGCAGGGCATCCCCCCGGTACTTGCCGGTGAGGACGCCGCGGCCCAGCGGCGAGGAGGGCAGCAGACCGACGCCCAGATCCAGCGCGGCCGGCAGCACCTCGCGCTCGACGCCGCGCTGCAGCAGCGAGTACTCCATCTGCGTCGCCGCGAGGCGGGTCCGGGTGCCCGGCGCGGAGAGCTGCCAGGTGGCCGCCTTGGCGAGCTGCCAGCCGCAGAAGTTCGAGACCCCGGCGTAGCGGGCGCGCCCGCTGGCGACAGCGATGTCGAGGGCCTGGAGGGTCTCCTCCAGCGGGGTGGCGGCGTCGAAGGCGTGCACCTGCCACAGGTCGACATGGTCCGTGCCCAGCCGGGCCAGCGAGGCGTCGAGGGCGGCGAGGAGGTGGCCCCGTGAGCCGTCGTAGGGGCGGTCCGGGTCGGGGACGCTGCCCGCCTTGGTCGAGATGATCAGGTCCCGGCGCGGCACGAGGCCCTCCATCAGCCGTCCGAGCAGGTATTCGGCGTCCCCGTCGCCGTACACGTCGGCCGTGTCGACGAGGGTCCCGCCCGCCTCCCAGAACGTCTTCATGACGTCCGCGGCGTCGTGCTCGTCGGTGTCGCGGCCCCAGGTCAGGGTGCCGAGCCCGATGCGGGACACGCGCAGGCCGGTGCGGCCGAGATGCCTCTGCTCCATGAACGCCGAGATTACTGGCCAGAACTGGGCAGTGGGTTGCCTGTGGACAACCGAATTTCCGGGAGGGGGGAGCCCAGTTCCGCAGGCCGCGGCCCCGGCTACGATCGGCGCGACCCTCGCCACACCACCCTCCCCGGCCCCCGGCCCCCGCGCTAAGGTCTCCGCAACAGCGTCGTTACTGATCAGTAAGGGGAATCGGCCATGCAGCTCGGGATCAACCTCGGCTACTGGGGTGCCGGAATGGACGGCGACAACCTCGCCGTCGCCCAGGAGGCCGACCGCCTCGGATACGCCGTCTGCTGGGCCGCCGAGGCCTACGGCTCCGACGCGGCCACCGTGCTCACCTGGGTGGCCGCGCAGACCGAGCGCATCGACGTCGGCTCGGCGATCTTCCAGATCCCGGCCCGCCAGCCGGCGATGACCGCGATGACCGCCGCCACCCTCGACTCGCTCTCCGGCGGCCGCTTCCGCCTCGGCCTCGGCGTGTCGGGACCGCAGGTCTCCGAGGGCTGGTACGGCGTCAAGTTCGACAAGCCGCTGTCCCGCACGCGTGAGTACGTGGAGATCGTCCGCAAGGCGATGACGCGGGAGCGGCTGTCGTACGACGGCGAGCACTGGACGCTGCCGCTGCCGGGCGGCCCGGGCAAGCCGATCAAGCTGACCGTGCACCCGGAGCGCGAGCACATCCCGCTGTACATCGCCGCGATCGGTCCGAAGAACCTGGAGCAGACCGGCGAGATCGCCGACGGCGCCCTGCTGATCTTCCCGTCCGCCGAGCACCTCGAGGACACCGCGATCAAGCACCTGCGGGCCGGGCGCGAGAAGGCCGGCAAGACCCTCGAGGGCTTCGACGTCTGCCCGACGCTGCCGCTGGCCCTCGGCGAGGACAAGGACGTCGAGCGGCTCGCCGACACCTTCCGCCCCTACACCGCGCTGTACGTCGGTGGCATGGGCAGCCGCAAGCAGAACTTCTACAACCAGCTCGCGCGCCGCATGGGCTACGAGGCCGCGGCCGACGAGATCCAGGACAAGTACCTGGCCGGTGACAAGCAGGGCGCCGCGGCCGCCGTACCGCACGAGCTGATCGACCGGACCACGCTGCTGGGTTCGGTGGAGCGGATCGCCGACCGGATGAAGGCCTACGCGGCGGCCGGTGTCACCACGCTCACCCTCGCCCCCGCGGGCTTCACCCTGGACGAGCGCCTCGCCTCGCTGCGAGCCGGCGCGCAGGCCGTGGAGCTCGCCGGACTGGGCTAGCCGGGACGGGGGTTCAGGAAATTCCAGCGGCCGTGGTGGGGGCTCGGGGGTCTTCCCCGCCACGGCCGTCACGCGGAACAACGCGCCACTCTGCGCACGGTTACGCTCCTGGGCCGACTCCTGGCATCCCCCTTTCGGCGGAGTTGTCCGACACACCTGTTGCAGCGCCTCCCGTGCCGCATTTGACTCGTTCCTTGCGGAATGCCGCGGAATCCTGCGCAATGCGGAGAGGTGGCCCACGATGCTTTCGGCCAAGAGTCTGTTCCAGGAGATCATCGACAACGACGAGTCCTTCGCCCTCTTCTGTTCCATCGCCGCCGGCGGGGAGTCGCAGGGCGGCTGGGAGAACGCCCGGATCGCCGCGCTCGTCCCGCAGAGCGAACACCACCTCGCTCCCAGGATCGCCCGGCACGGCGCCGACGAGGACAAGCACGGGCGGATCTTCAACGCCCTGCTGCGCAAGCGCGGGCTCGCCCCCGTGCCCGTCCCGCGCGACACCGACTACACGATGCTCCTGGAGCGCGCCGGCGTCGGCCTCGCGCACGACCGGCTCCGGGCCGACCATCCGCTGACCGTGCACGACCTCGTCACCTACCTCGCCCACAGCCGGGTCACCGAACAGCGGGCCTCCGAGCAGATGGAGTTGCTGCGCAGGCACTTCGCCGACCATCCCGACCTCGGCCGCGCGGTGAAGATGATCTCGGACGACGAGGACAACCACCTCGCCTACTGCCACGAGGAGCTGCTGCGCCTGGCCCGCGCGGGGCACGGCCGCGCCATCCAGCAGACGCTGCGCGGGTACGCGCTCGCCGAGATCCGGATCTACCGCGACGTGAGCCTGGCCGTCATGGCCCACATGGGAGACCTCCTCGGCTGGCCGAGGGCCAGGTCGGCGCTCCTCGCGGCCGGCATCCACGCCGTGTACGCGTGGGAGCGGTTCGCGGGCTGGCGGCGGATGGTCTGTCTGGAGATGCCCGAGCGCCGTGACGCGCTCGGCGGCCCCGCGGTCACGGCTATCGAGTTCGCCTGAGCCCCGACCGCGCGGGCCCGACCGCGCGGGCCGCCCCCTGAACCGTCCCCAGGCCGGACCTAGAGCCATCCCCGATGCTTGAACAACCGGTACAGCAGGACCTCGAGTCCGGCCATCAGCGCGACCACCGCCGGATACGACCACACCCACCGCAGCTCCGGCATGTGCTCGAAGTTCATGCCGTAGATCCCCGCGATCATCGTGGGGACCGCGGCCATCGCCGCCCACGCCGAGATCTTCCGCATGTCGTCGTTCTGCCGGACGCTCATCTGCGCCAGATGCGCCGAGAGGATGTCCGTGACCAGCCGGTCCAGCCCCTCCACGGACTCGTCCACCCGCGTGAGATGGTCGCTGACGTCCCGGAAGAAGGGCCGCGCCCGGTCGTCCACGAAGGGCACTCCCGGCCCGGGCGCACTGGTGCCCGCCAGCCGGGTCAGCGGCGGCCCCAGCGGGCCGGTGGCCCGGCGGAACTCCAGGATCTGCCGCTTGAACCGGTAGATCCGCGACGCGGTGTTCCGTGAGCCGCCGCCGTCCGGCGAGAACACCTCCGCCTCCAGCTCCTCCAGGTCCGTCTGGAGTTCCGTCGCCACGTCCAGGTAGTGGTCCACGGTGGCGTCGGCGATCGCGTACACGACCGCCGTGGGGCCCTTGGCGAGCAGCTGCGGCTCGTGCTCCAGCCGGTGCCGTACGGCGGCCAGCGGAGCGCCCTCGCCGTGCCGGACGGTCACCACGAAGCCGTCACCGAGGAAGACCATCACCTCACCGGAGGAGACCGCGTCGCTCTCGGGCTCGTAGACGACCGGCTTGAACACCAGGAAGAGCGAGTCGTCGTAGATCTCCAGCTTGGGCCGCTGGTGGGCCTTCAGGGCGTCCTCGACGGCGAGCGGGTGCAGTCCGAACTCCCGCGTGACGTGGTCGAACTCCTTCTCCGTCGGCTCGTGCAGCCCGATCCACACGAAGCCGCCCCCGGCCCGTGCCTCGGCCAGGGCGTCCGAGAAGTCCTCGGGGCCCTCCGTACGGTGCCCGTCGCGATAGACGGCGCAGTCGACGATCACTCTGCGCACTCTCCCTTCGGACGCTCACCGGCGCACGCCCGCGTGCGCCTACCCTGGGCCGCATGCCCACGTTGATCCTCGTCCGGCACGGCCGGTCCACCGCCAACACCTCCGGACTGCTCGCCGGCCGGACGCCCGGCGTCGCCCTCGACGAGCGCGGAGCCGCGCAGGCCGCCAGCCTGCCCGGGCGGCTCGACGCGCTGCCGATCGCCGAGGTCGTCGCAAGCCCCCTCCAGCGCTGCCAGGAGACGATCCGGCCGCTCCTCGACGCCCGCCCCGGGCTGCGCGCCCACACCGACGAGCGGATCGGGGAGTGCCACTACGGCGACTGGTCCGGACGCAAGCTCGCCGAACTGATGGACGAGCCCCTGATGGAGGTGGTGCAGACGCACCCCTCCGCCGCCGCCTTCCCCGGCGGCGAGTCCATGCGGGCGATGCAGACCCGCGCCGCCGAGGCGGTACGGGAGTGGAACGCGCGCGTGGAGCGCGACCACGGCGCCGACGCCGTCTATCTGATGTGCTCGCACGGCGACATCATCAAGTCGCTCGTGGCGGACGCCCTCGGGCTTCATCTCGACCTCTTCCAGCGGATCTCTGTGGAACCGTGTTCCGTGACCGCGATCCGTTACACCCGGCTGCGCCCCTTTCTCGTACGCCTCGGCGACACCGGCGACTTCGCGTCGCTCGCCCCGCGCGAGGAGCCGCCGGCCGGGGACGCGACGGTCGGGGGTGGTGCGGGCGCACCGTGATCGTCGGCCGCAGTAGGGTGAAGCGGTCCGCAAACGCGCGCGTACCCGCAGGGACGTTCCCCCACTCGTTCCCCGGCCCACGATGACCCACGATTCCCATGGAGACAGGACGTGTCCCGTCAGGTGTTCCTCTACGACCCCCCGGACCGCTTCGTGGCCGGTACGGTCGGACTGCCCGGGCGCCGTACCTTCTTCCTCCAGGCCACCGCCGGCTCCCGAGTGACCAGTGTGGCCCTGGAGAAGACCCAGGTCGCCGCGCTCGCCGAGCGCATGGACGAGCTGCTGGACGAGGTCGTACGCCGGACCGGGGGCAGCGCCCCCGTGCCCGCGATGTCGCCCGCCGAGAACACCGACACGGCCCCCCTCGACACGCCGATCGAGGAGGAGTTCCGGGTCGGCACCATGGCCCTCGCCTGGGACGGCGAGGAACAGCGCATGATCGTCGAGGCGCAGGCCCTCGTGGAGCTCGACGCGGACTCCGAGGAGGACCTCGCCGAGGCCGAGGAGAAGCTCCTCCAGGACGAGGAGAACGGGCCCCCGATGCTGCGGGTCCGGCTCAGCGGCGCGCAGGCGAGGGCCTTCGCCAAACGCGCCCTCGACGTCGTCAACGCGGGCCGGCCGCCGTGTCCGCTGTGCAGCCTGCCGCTCGATCCGGAAGGACACGTATGTCCGCGCCAGAACGGATACCGCCGGGGGGCGTGACGACCACCGACCCGGCCGCCGCCGAACTCCTCGCGCGCGGCGAGCTCACCGTACGCGGACGCATCCGCGACGCCTCGAACGCGGCCCTGTACTGCACCGTCGCGCACGAGGGCCGCGAGGCCGCCTGCGTCTACAAGCCCGTCGCCGGGGAGCGGCCGCTGTGGGACTTCCCCGACGGCACGCTCGCCCAGCGCGAGGTCGCCGCCTACGAGGTCTCCGAGGCGACCGGCTGGGGCCTCGTGCCGCCCACCGTGCTGCGGGAGGGGCCGTACGGCGAGGGCATGTGCCAGCTGTGGATCGAGACGGCCCCGGAGTCCGAGCTGCTCGCCCTCGTGGACGCGCAGGAGCCCGAGCCGGGCTGGCGGGCGATCGGCTTCGCCGAGGTCGGCGAGGGCCGGACCGCGCTGCTGGTGCACGCCGACGACGAACGGCTGCGCCGGCTCGCCGTCCTCGACGCGGTGATCAACAACGCCGACCGCAAGGGCGGCCACCTGCTGCCCACCGCCGAAGGCCGGCTGTACGGCATCGACCACGGGGTCACCTTCAACGCCGAGAACAAGCTGCGTACGCTCTTGTGGGGCTGGGCGGGGGAGCCCCTGACCGGCGAGGCCGTCGAGGTGCTCAAGGGCCTCAGAGGCGCCCTGGAGCCCGGCGGGCGGCTGGCGGTCACCCTGGCCGCGCTCATCACCCCCGCCGAGGTCGATGCCACACGCGCGCGTGCCGACGCGTTGCTGGAGGCCGGGAAGCACCCGGAGCCGAGCGGCGACCGGCCGGCCATCCCCTGGCCCCCGGTCTGACCGCCACCCGTACGCGGGAGGCCGTCAGGCATGCCGGACGGAATCGCGCAAGGGGGCCTTCCCGGCCATCTGGCCTGCTCCGGTTCGTATACGCAACTTCCGTCCGGTTAGGCTCATGACATGCATGCCTGGCCCGCTTCCGAGGTCCCCGCCCTGCCTGGTCAGGGCCGCGACCTGAGGATCCACGACACCGCGACCGGCGGCTTGGTCTCTCTCGACCCCGGTCCCGTCGCCCGTATCTACGTCTGCGGCATCACGCCGTACGACGCGACCCACATGGGTCACGCGGCGACCTACAACGCGTTCGACCTCGTCCAGCGCGTGTGGCTCGACACCAAGCGGCAGGTTCACTACGTCCAGAACGTCACCGACGTCGACGACCCGCTCCTGGAGCGGGCCGAACGCGACGGCGTCGACTGGGTCGCCCTCGCCGAGAAGGAGACGGCGCTCTTCCGTGAGGACATGACGGCCCTGCGGATGCTGCCGCCGCGGCACTACATAGGCGCCGTCGAGGCGATACCCGGCATCGTCCCGCTCGTCGAGCGGCTGCGGGACGCCGGCGCCGCCTACGAGCTCGACGGCGACGTCTACTTCTCCGTCGAGTCCGACCCGCACTTCGGCCGGGTCTCGGGCCTGGACGCGGCCGCCATGCGGCTGCTCTCCGCCGAGCGCGGCGGCGACCCCGACCGCCCCGGCAAGAAGAACCCGCTCGACCCGATGCTCTGGATGGCGGCCCGCGAGGGCGAGCCCAGCTGGGACGGCGGCTCGCTCGGCCGCGGCCGGCCGGGCTGGCACATCGAGTGCGTGGCCATCGCCCTGGACCACCTCGGGATGGGCTTCGACGTGCAGGGCGGCGGCTCCGACCTCGCCTTCCCGCACCACGAGATGGGCGCCTCCCACGCCCAGGTGCTGACCGGCGAGTTCCCCATGGCCCAGGCGTACGTCCACGCCGGCATGGTCGCCCTGGACGGCGAGAAGATGTCCAAGTCCCGGGGCAACCTCGTCTTCGTCTCGAAGCTGCGCCAGGACGGCGTCGACCCCGCCGCGATCCGGCTCACCCTCCTCGCCCACCACTACCGGGCCGACTGGGAGTGGACCGACCAGGTCCTGGCGGACGCCGAGGCCCGGCTCGGACGCTGGCGTGCCGCCGTCTCGAGGCCCGACGGACCGCCCGCCGAGGCGCTCGTCGACGAGATCCGCGAGGCGCTCGGCAACGACCTCGACGCCCCGGCCGCACTCGCCGCCGTCGACCGCTGGGCGGCGCTCCAGCAGGAGCAGGGCGGTACGGACATCGGCGCACCCGGTGTCGTCTCGCGGGCCGTCGACGCACTGCTGGGCGTGGCGCTGTAGCCGAAGGCGCCCTCACACCGGGACGAGCAGGGGCGGTGCGCCGAAGCGCACCGCCCCTTCCGGTCCTGTGTCCTGTCCGCTACTGGTCCTCCGAGGAATCGCTGTCGTCGGGGACCTCGCCGCTCGGCTTCGGCGGCTTCGGGGGCCGGGTCCGTTCCCCGGGGCCCGGCGGGCCCCCGCCGTCCCGGCGCCGCAGATAGCGCTCGAACTCGCGGGCGATCGCCTCGCCCGACGCCTCCGGCAGCTCGGCGGTGTCCCGAGCCTCCTCCAGCGTCTGCACGTACTCGGCGACCTCGGTGTCCTCGGCGGCCAGCTGGTCCACGCCCACCTGCCAGGCACGCGCGTCCTCGGGCAGCTCACCCAGGGGGATGCGCACGTCGATCAGGTCCTCGAGGCGGTTGAGGAGGGCCAGCGTCGCCTTCGGGTTCGGCGGCTGCGAGACGTAGTGCGGCACGGCCGCCCAGAGGCTCACCGCGGGCACGCCCGCGTGCGTGCACGCCTCCTGGAGGACGCCGACGATGCCCGTGGGGCCCTCGTACTTGGTCTCCTCCAGGTCCATCCGCTGCGCCAGGTCCGCGTCGGACGTGGTCCCGCTGATCGGCACCGGACGCGTGTGCGGGGTGTCACCGAGCAGGGCGCCCAGGATGACCACCAGCTCCACGCCCAACTCGTGCGCGAAGCCCAGCAGCTCGTTGCAGAACGAGCGCCAGCGCATGGACGGTTCGATGCCGCGGACGAGCACCAGGTCGCGTGGCTTGTCGCCGCCCACCCGGACGACCGACAACCTTGTCGTCGGCCACGTGATCTTGCGCACGCCGGCGTCCATCCACACCGTGGGGCGGTTCACCTGGAAGTCGTAGTAGTCCTCGGCGTCCAGCGCCGCGAACACTTCGCCCTTCCACTCCCGCTCCAGGTGCCCGACCGCGGTGGAGGCGGCGTCGCCGGCATCGTTCCAGCCCTCGAACGCGGCCACCATGACCGGGTCGATCAGCTCGGGAACCCCCTCGAGCTCGATCACCCAGCGCCTCCTTCCGACGTGCCCTCGCTTGACCACCCAACCTTACGGCGTTCCGCGGGGGCGCTCGCAGCCCCCTCGCACGGGGGAGTGAACGGATCACTGCCCCGTTCGCCACCCGCGAACACCCCCTGTCGGACCCGACTCACGGCATCGACCCACAGGTCGCGCACAGGGTGGGCGCGCGGGGTGCACGGGGTGGCCGTACGCCGCGGACTCACAGCGTCGAACGCAGCCACTGCTCCACGCTCGCGATGTGTACGGTCGCCCAGGACCGCGCCGCCTCCGCGTCCCGGTCGCGCAGCGCCGCCAGGATGGCCCGGTGCTCGCGGAGCGTGCCGGCGACCGCGTCCTCCTGCGTCAGACCGCGCCAGATACGGGCCCGGGTGGTGGGCCCGGACAGTCCGTCGAGCAGCGAACACAGCACCGAGTTGCCGGCGCTCCGCACGATGCCCCGGTGGAACTCCAGGTCTCCCGCGACCAGTTCCTCCACCGAGGGCTCGGCCCCGAGCTTGTCCAACTGGGCGTCGAGTGCGTCCAGTTGCTGCTCGCTGATGCGCAGGGCGGCCATCGCGGTGGCGGCCGGCTCCAGGATGCGGCGCACGGCGAGGAACTCCAGGACCGTGTCGTCGCGGTGGAAGTCGACGACGAAACTCAGCGCCTCCAGGAGCAGTTGCGGATCGAGGCTGGTGACATAGGTGCCGTCGCCCTGCCGCACGTCCAGGATCCGGATCAGCGACAGGGCGCGTACCGCCTCGCGCAGGGAGTTGCGGGACAGGCCCAGCTCGGCGGCCAGCTCGCTCTCCTTGGGCAGCCGGTCCCCGGGGCGCAGCGCACCCGAGACGATCATGCCCTTGATCTTCTCGATCGCCTCGTCGGTGACTGCCATGACCGGCCTCCCTGTCGTTCGTCGCCCGGACATCGGATCAAGACATCGGATGTCTCAGCGCCATTATGGGGGCAGATCAGAGCAGTGCCTCCAGATCCGCGATCACCGCCCGCTCGTCGACCGTGGTCAGCCCACGATCGCGCATCAGCACCCGCCCGTCGACGACGGTGTCCCGCACGTCCGAAGGGTGCGCCGCGTACGCCAGCGTCGACCACGGGTCGTGGCGCGGCCGCAGATGCGGTGCGGCCAGATCGAGGACGATCAGATCGGCCCGCTTGCCGGCCTCCAGCGAACCGAGCTGCTCGCCGAGCCCGAGCGCCCGCGCGCCCTCGATCGTCGCCATCCGTACGGCCTGTTCGGCGCCGACCGCCGTCGGATCGCCCGCCGCCTTGTGCACCAGCGCCGCCTGCCGGACGGCTCCCAGTACGTCCAGCGAGTTGGAGCTGACCGCGCCGTCCGTGCCCAGCCCCACCGTCACGCCCGCGCTCAGCAGCCGCGGCACGGGCGCGATGCCGCAGCCCAGCTTCAGGTTCGACACCGGACAGTGGGCGACGGCCGTGCCCGTACGGGCCATCGCCGCGATCTCGGGCACGGTGAGGTCGACGGCGTGCGCGAGCAGCACATCGGGGCCGAGCAGCCCGAGGGAGTCCAGCAGCTCCACCGGCCGCTTCCCGTGCTGCACCTCGACGGTGGCGACCTCGGTGGCGTTCTCGGCCGCGTGGATGTGCACCAGCGCACCGAACTCCCGGGCCAGCGCGAAGATTTCGGTGAGCTGCCCGGGGGAGAGGGTGTACGCCGAGTGCGCGAAGACGACGGGCCGGTGGCCGGGCCGGGCGGGCCCGCGTGCCTCGAGGTCGCGCCGCGCCCACCCGAGCCGCTCCTCGTACGCGATGCCGTCCGGCGGCCCGGGCACGTCCATGAAGGTCGGTCCGGTGTGCAGCCGCCAGCCCGCATCGCGGGCCGCCCGCTCGGCCGCCTCGTGGAACCAGTACATGTCCAGCGCCGACGTCACTCCGGCCCGCAGGCTCTCCGCGACCGCCAGCCGCACCGCCGCCGCCACGTTCTCCGGCGCCAGCAGCTCCGCCTCCCACTTCAGGACGCGCTCCAGGAATCCCTGGAGGGTGACGTCGTCGGCGCGGCCGCGCAGCAGGGTCATCGCGAGGTGGGTGTGCGTGTTGATCAGACCGGGGAGGACGAGACAGCCGGCGGCGTCGATCTCCTCGGCGGCGGTGTAGCGCTCGCGCAGCTCGGCGGTCGGTCCCACGGCGAGGATCCCGCCCTCGTGGACCGCGACCGCCCCGCCCTGTACGACGGTTCCGGCGTCGTCCACCGTCAGGACGTCGCCGCCGTGCACCAGCAGGTCGATGCTCATGCCTGCTCCCCGTCCGCTTCCACGAGCAGCCGCAGCGCCTCCAGGGACACCACCGCGCCCCGCTCGACGCCGGCCGCGACGACCTCCCGGTGCGGGTCGTAGCCGCCCGTGGTCCGCTCGTCGACCAGTTCGTCGGCGTTGGCCCCGTCGATCACCAGCACACCGCCCGCGACCAGGCCGCGCAGCGAAGCCGTGACCAGCAGCGCGGACAGCTCCATCTCGATGGCGGCGAGCCCGGCGCCGGCGTAGGAGAAGAGCGGGAGCAGGCCCGGCTGGAAGGCCGCGCGGGTCCACACGACGCCCCGGTGGTGCGGGGCGCCGGCCTGGCGGGCCGCCCGCTGGAGGGCGAGCACCGCCTCGGGCGCGGAGACCGCCGGGTACTCCGGGGGCAGCAGCTGGTGGGTGACGCCGTCGTCGCGGACGGCCGCCTCCGCGATGACCAGGTCGCCGTCCCCGATGCCCGGCTTCATCGCGCCCGCCGTGCCGAACCGCAGGAAGGTGGTGACGCCCGCGTCCGCCAGCTCCTGGAACAGCAGGATCGCGCCCGGCGCGCCCACCCCGTGCGAGGCGACGACGACCGGCACGCCCTTCCAGCTTCCGCTGAACACCCGGTACTCGCGGTGGTACGAGACCTCCTCGGCGCCGTCGAGGAGGGCGGCGACGGCCGCGGCGCGGGCCGGGTCGCCGACGACCACGGCGTGCGCCGGGAGACCGGTGCGCGGGATGCGGGTGACGGGCAGCAGGTCCTGGGTCATTGGACGGCTCCGGTGGTACGGGGGCGGCGACGGCGGCGGGCCGTCGTGAGGAAGAGGGCGCCGAGTGTGACGACGTAGGGCGCGGCGTCGGTCGCCTGCTGCGGCAGGCCGAGACCCTGGAGGCGGAACCCGGCCGCTTCGGCGAGCCCGAACAGCAGCGCGGCGAGCAGGACGCCCAGGGGCGCGGCGCGGCCCAGCATGACGGCCACGACAGCGATCCAACCACGGCCCGCCGTCATGTTCTCGGTGAACAACGTGACGTTGCCGAGGGCGAGCTGGGCGCCCGCAAGGCCGCACAGCACTCCCGACAGCAGGATCGCGCCGTACTGGTACTTCGCCGGGCTCACCCCGAGGGTCGCCGCCGCGTCGGGCGCCTCGCCGACCCCGCGCAGCCGCAGTCCCCACACGTGCCGCGACAGCAGCAGGGCGGCGACCGCGACCGCCGCCCACGAGAGGTACGCGAGCGGGGTGAAGCCACCGATCAGCGGCAGCCCGGCGAGCGACGGATCGTCGAAGGTGCCCTGCACGCCGAAGACCGTGCGCAGCAGGAAGCTGGTCAGGCCGACGGCCAGAAGGTTCATGGCGATGCCGAGGACCACCGCGTCCCCGCGCAGGGTGACCGCCCCCACGGCCAGGATCAGCGAGTACGCGGCCGCCGCGAGGGCCGCCGCCAGGACGCCGAGCCAGGGGCTGCCGGTGAACCAGCTGGTCGCCACGGAGGTGAAGCAGCCCATCAGCATCATGCCCTCGAGGCCGATGTTGAAGACCCCGGCGCGCTCGCACAGGGCGCCGCCGAGGGCCGCCAGCAGGATCGGGGTGAGCGCGCGCAGCGCCGATATGAGGAGATCGGAGTCGAGGAACATCACACCGCCTCGCTTTCCCGGGTGCGGCGGCCGAACAGGCGGCTGGGGAAGCGCAGCCGGGCCGCGAGGAACACGATCACGATCGCCTGGAGCACCTGGGTCAGCTCGCGTGGCACCTCGGTGGTGCGCTCCATCGCCAGTCCGCCGACCTGGAGGACGGCGAAGAAGAAGGCGGCGACCACCGTGCCCAGCGGAGCCGCGGCGGCGAGCAGGGCCGCGGTGAGGCCGGTCCAGGTGTAGCCGGGGGCGGTGAGCGAGCCGTCCACGAAGCGGTAGGGGAAGCTCAGCACCCCGATGGCGCCCACGAGTCCGGCGAGGCCTCCGGAGAGTGCCATCAACTTCAGGGTCAGGCCCCGGCGTTCGACGCCCGCGTACGCGGAGAAGCGGGGGTTGAGACCCGTCATGCGGATCTCGTAGCCGACGGCGGTGCGCCGGTCGGTGAACCAGTACGCGGCGGCGGCCATCGCGACGAGGACGAGCCCGAGGGTGACCGTGGAGTCGCCGAACGCGGGCAGCGCCACCCCGTCCGGCAGCGCGCGGGTCTGGGGCAGGCTGGAGCCCGGCTCCTTGAGCGGGTAGCGCGCCAGGTAGGAGGCGAGCGACACCGCCGGGTAGCTGAGCAGCAGGCTGCTGACCAGCAGCGGGACCCCGAGGTGGTTCTCGCACAGGCCGGCCAGGACGGCGTACCCGGCGCCCGCCGCCATGCCGGCCAGCAGGGCCAGGGCCACGGTGAGGGGGGCCGGGAGCGGCGAGTAGAGGCCGGTCACGGCGGCCGTGATCCCGCCGAGCACCATCTGCCCGTCACCGCCGAGGTTGATCAGCCCGGCCCGCAGCGGGATCGCCAGCGCGAGCGCCAGGCCGAGCACGCTGGTGGCGGTGGTCAGGGTCGAGCCGATGCCGTCGGCGCCGAGCGCGCCGGTCACGACCGCTTCGTACGCCGAGACGGGGTCCGCGCCGGTGCCGAGCAGGAACAGCGCGCCGATGACGAGGCCCGCGAGGACGGAGAAGGTGAGGGGGGAGCGCAGGGCTCCGGATATGCGTGTCATGTCAGTGGGTTCATCTCGGTGGCCTCCACGGGGGCGCCCGCCATCGCGAGGCCCAGCGTCCGCTCGTCCGCCTCTTCCTTGGTGTACGAGGCCGCGACCCGGCCCTCGTACATGACGAGCACCCGGTCCGCGAGGCCGCGGATCTCGCTCAGCTCGGCCGAGACGAGGAGGACGGCGTGGCCGGCGTCGCGGTAGGCGATCAGCTGGTCGTGGATGTTCTGGATGGCGCCGATGTCGACGCCCCGGGTCGGCTGCTCGACCAGCAACAGTGGTGCGTCGTGGGCGAGTTCGCGGCCGATGAGCAGCTTCTGGAGGTTGCCGCCGGACAGCGCGGAGGCGGGGACCTCGGTGGTCGCCGCCTTGATGCCGAAGCGTTCGACGAGCCGCCGGGCGTGCGCGCGGACGGCCGTGGGCGGCAGCAGGCCGCGGGTGGAGAGGGTGGTGCGGTGGTGGCCCATCGCCAGGTTGTCCGCGACCGAGGCGGCGGGGGCGGTACCGACCGCGTGCCGGTCCTCGGGGACGTAGGCGAGCCCCTTCGCGCGCCGCTCGGTGGCCGAGGCGTGCGTGATGTCGTCGCCCTGGAGCGTTACCTGTCCGGCGGCGACCGGACGCAGTCCGGCCAGCGCCTCGACCAGCTCGCTCTGGCCGTTCCCGGCGACCCCCGCGATACCGACGATCTCACCGGCGCGCACGGTGAGGTCCACATCGTGGACGGAATCCGTGCGGAGACCGGTGACCCGCAGCACTGCCCCACCGGGCGTTCCCGGTGCGTGGACGCGGTCCAGTTCCACCGCGCGGCCGGTCATCGCGGCGGCGATCTCGTCGGCCGTCGTGTCGGAGGTGACGAGCCGGGCGGCGACCCGGCCGTCCCGCAGGACGGTCACCCGGTCGCTGCCCTCCAGCACCTCGCGCAGCTTGTGGGTGACGAGGACGACCGTACGGCCCTGCGCGGTCAGCGACTTGAGCACGGCGAACAGGGTGTCCGCCTCGGCCGGGGTGAGCACGGCCGTCGGCTCGTCGAGGATGAGCGTCCGGGCGCCCCGGTGCAGCAGCTTGAGGATCTCCACGCGCTGGCGCAGCCCGACCGGCAGGTCGCCCACCCGGGCATCGGGATCGACGGCCAGCCCGTGCTCCGCGGCGAGTTCGCGCACCCGGCGGCGGGCCGCGGACCGGTCCACCAGGCCGAAGCGGCGCGGCTCGGCGGCGTAGACGACGTTCTCGGCGACCGTCAGCGAGTCGAACAGTTTGAAGCTCTGGTGGACCATGCCGAGCCCCGCGGCCATGGCGTCGGAGGGGCTCGTGAACCGGACCTCCCGCCCGTCGATCCGGATCGACCCGGCGTCGGCGCGCTCCATGCCGTACAGGACCGACATCAGCGTGGACTTGCCCGCGCCGTTCTCGCCCATCAGGGCGTGGATCTCACCGTGCCTGACGGTCAGGTCGACGGCGTCGTTGGCGAGCGTGCCGGGGAACCGCTTGGTGATTCCCCGGAGCTCGACGGCGACGCCGGTCACGCCGGCGCCGCTCTCGGGTTCAGCCGGCGGCCGGGTCATCGACCTTCAGCTCTCCGGAGACGATCTGGTCGCGCAGCGCCTCGACCTTCGTCAGGACGTCCTTGTGGTCGGCGATCACGCACTTCGACGTGTCCACGCCGCCCTCCAGGCCGGTCAGGCTGATGCCGCCCTCCTTGAGGCCGTACGAGATGGTCGTGCCGGTCGTGCCGCCGAGGACCGTCTCGACGCCCTTCTCGACGGCGATGTCCGTGCGCTTGACCACGTTGTCGACGACCGTGCCGGGCGCCGAGGCGCACTGGTTGACGTCGACGCCGTAGGCGAACGCGCCCTTGGCCTTCGCGGCCTCGAAGACGCCGTAGTTGCCGGCCGCCGCGGCCGCCATGATCTGGTCGTAGCCCTTGGCGAGCAGGGTGTTCGCCTGCTCCTTGGCGCGGGCCGAGTCGTCGAAGGGGGACTGGCCGCCGACGAAGCGGGTCGACGTCTCCGTCTTGGCGGCGACCTTCTTGGCGCCGGCCGCGAACGGGTCGCTGTAGCGGCGGAACTGGGGGGTGTCGAGCACGTCGACCGCGCCGACCTTGCCGGACTTGCTCAGCAGGCCCGCCTCGGCGCCGGCGAGGTAGACGCCCTCGTGCTCACGGAAGACCGCGCAACTGACGTTCTTGAAGGTCTTGGTGGTGCACGCGTCGATGATCAGGAACTGCTGGCTCGGGTTCTTCGCGGCCTGCTGGGCGACGATGTCGGCGAACTCGAAGCCGACGAGGACGATGACGTCCGGCTTGGCGTCCACCGCGGCCTGCACGTTCTGCTGCTGGGAGGCGGTGTCGGTGGACTCGTAGACCTTCTGGGTCCCGTCGTGCTGCTTCGCCGCGCTCTCGACGCCGGTCACCGCGAGCTTGAGGAACTCGTTCTGGCCGACCGCGTCGGGGGTGACGAGGGTGAAGGACTTTCCGCTGCCGCCGCTCGCGCTCGTGGCGGAGTCGTCCTTCTTCGCGGCGGCGTTGCAGGCGGTGGCGAGGAGCACGGTGCCGGTCGCGAGGGCGGCGAGCTGCACGGAGCGGCGGTGTCTGCGGGGCATCGGGGAACCTTCCGGGTATGCCGAGAGGCGCGTCACGATGCTGGGGTGCGCGCGTACGGCGGGGTGAGGTGAGCGACGGTGCTCGGTGCGGGACAAGCCGCGGGGGAGGGCTGAGGGGACGGACTCAGCCGCGACAGCCGTCGCCGGCGCAGCGGCCGAAGTCGAGGAAGCGGCGCCTGGTGAGCAGCGGCATGCGTTCCTCCTTCGTCTCGATCTGCGGGATGCTGGTATCGCCCTGCGGATGCAGGTGCTGGACTCTAACACTCGTTTCCGGACATCCACCGGGGTGTCTCGAACTGTGGTTCGCCCACCGTTCCTCGAGGGTTCTTCGAGGTCATGTACGGTGTCGAACACCAATGGAACATCAGGAGCGTCCCGTTATGTCCCAGGAACTGCGCGCCGTCGAGTGGACCGGAACCGGCCTCGCGCTGATCGACCAGACCGCTCTTCCGCACCGCACCGCGACCGTCGATGTCCACGATGTGGACACACTGGTCGACGCGATCCAGCGGCTGGTCGTGCGCGGCGCCCCCGCGATCGGCGCCGCGGGCGGGTACGGCGTCGCGATCGCGCTGCTCCAGGGCGAGCGCGAGGGCTGGACGGAGAACGAGACGCGCGAGGCCGTCGCCCGCGTCCGCGAGGCGCGCCCGACCGCCGTGAACCTCATGGTGTGCGTGGACCGGGTCATGACCCGCTTCGACGAGGGGCTCGACGCGGTCCTGGCGGAGGCGGCCGCGGTCCAGCGCGAGGACGTCGAGGCCAACCGTGCGATGGGCGCGTTCGGCGCGGACTGGCTGCTGGAGCGCGTCGGCGCGGACCGCCCGCTGCGGATCCTGACGCACTGCAACACCGGCGCGCTGGCCACCGCCGGCTGGGGCACCGCCCTCGGCGTCATACGCGAACTGCACGCGCGCGGACGCCTCGAGGTCGTTTACGCCGACGAGACCCGCCCGCTGCTCCAGGGGTCGCGCCTGACCGCCTGGGAGCTGGTCCAGGAGGGCATCGCGCACTTCGTCCAGGCCGACGGGGCCGCCGCCGGCACCATCCTGCGCGGCGAGGTCGACGCGGCGATCGTGGGCGCCGACCGCATCGCGGCCAACGGCGACACCGCCAACAAGGTCGGCACCGTGGGGGTCGCCCTCGCCTGCGCCGACGCGGGCATCCCGTTCCTGGTGGCGGCGCCCACCACCACGGTCGATCTCTCGACGCCGGACGGCGCCGGCATCCACATCGAGCTCCGCGGCGAGGACGAGGTGCTGGAGTGGGGCGGGGTACGCACGGCGCCCGCCGAGTCGCGCGGCCACAACCCGGCGTTCGACGTCACGCCGGGCCGGCTGGTGACGGGCCTGGTGACCGAGCGGGGCGTCCTGGAGGTTTCCACGGGGGAGCTGCCCGGGGACCGGCTGCGCTGAGCGGCACGGCGGCCGCGCCGCGCACACCGGCCGCGCCGGTCACACGGAAGGCCACGGTCGAGGGACCGTGGCCTTCCTCATGTCACTGGTGTGCTCGTGGCGCTCGTGTTCCCTCTGGTCAACGCCGCGTCAGTTCCAGTTCCAGGAGCCATTCGACGACCTCGGTGTGGTGGCGGGCCCGGCGCGGGGTGTCGCCCCACACGTACAGGCCGTGCCCGGCCACGACGACCGCGGGCATCCGGGGTTCGCGGGCCGCCTCCAGCCGGTCGCCGAGGACCTTCATGTCCTGGCTGTTGGCGATGACCGGCAGCGTCACCTCGACGTCGTGCGCCGGCTGGCCGACGCCCTTGAGCATCTCCACGTCCTTGAAGACGATCCCGCCCGGGTGCCGGTGACCGAGTGCCACGGAGGCCACCGTGTGCACGTGCACGACCGCGCCCGCACCGGTCAGCGCGGCCACGCGCGCGTGCAGCTCGGCCTCGGCGGACGGCTTGCCCCCCTGTATGGCGGCACCGTCCCCGTCGACCAGCACCACGTCCGCGGGCGTCAGTTCACCCTTGTCGTGGCCGCTCGCGGTGACCGCGAGGCGCAGTGGATCGCGGGAGAGCACCACCGACAGGTTGCCGGAGGTGCCGCGCATCCAGCCGAAGGAGGCGAACCGGGCGGACTCGGCGGCGAGGACCGCCCCCGCCTCCTCCAGGTCGAGTGCGGTGAGGTCGGCGGTCATGAGGTGCTCCTGGAGTTGCTGACGGTGATCTCGTCGAACGTCCCCGCCTGCGCGTGGTCGCCGACCCCCTGCTGGAAATACGGTTCTCCCGGCCGCCGGATCCCGACCGCGTGCCAGCCGGCCTCGCGGGCCGCGTCCAGCTCCCCCGGCCGGTCGGAGAGGAACAGCAGCCGGCCGGCCGGTACGCCGGTCGACCCGGCGATACGGCGGTATGACTCCGGCTCCTGCTTGGGGCCGGCGTTCTCGGTGTCGTACAGGCCGGAGACGAGCGAGGTGAGGTCGCCCGCCGGGCTGTTGGTGAACCACGCCCGCTGGGCGGAGACCGAGCCCGACGAGTAGACGTACAGCCGCAGCCCCGCCGCGTGCCACGCGCGCAGCCGCGGCACGACGTCGTCGTAGAAGTGCGAGACGAGGTCGCCGCGTGCGAAGCCCTCGGACCAGATGACGCCCTGGAGGCTCTTCAGCGGGGTCGCCTTGCGGTCCTCGTCGAGCCAGGCGTTCAGTGTCTTCTCGATCGTGGCCGCGTCGGCGTCCGGCCGGTCCGTCAGCTCCCGTACCTGCTCCATCGCCCGTGCCACCGCGGGCTCCCCGGCCCGCTCGGTGAGCAGTTCGGCGAAGCGGGCGCGGGAGTACGGATACAGCACGTCCACCACGAAGCCCGTGGCGCTCGTGGTGCCCTCGATGTCGAGCACCACGGCGTCCACGTCGTAACTCAGGCCGCGCACGCTCACGCGGCGGCCCGGTCGGCCTCGTAGCCGGCCGCGATCGTGTCGTAGTCCGGGAAGCGGCCGGCGATGGTGGAGCCGGTGAAGCTGCCGATCCAGCCGTCCTCCTCGTGGAAGAAGCGGATCGCCGTGAACGACGGCCGGGTGCCCATGTCGAACCAGTGGGTGGTGCCGCGCGGCACGCCCAGCAGGTCGCCCTTCTCGCAGAGGACCGCGTGCACCTCGCCGTTCACGTGCAGGTAGAAGATGCCGGAGCCGGAGACGAAGAAGCGGACCTCGTCATCGTCGTCGTGGGTGTGCTCCTGGAGGAACTTCTCGCGGGCGGCCTTCGCCTTCGCCGGGAACGCCGGGTCGTCGCTCGGGTGCAGACCGAGGACGTCGACGGTGGTGAAGCCCTCCTCCGCGTTCAGCTTCTCGATCTCCGGGCCGTACGCCGCGAACACCGTCTCGCTGTCTGCGTCGAACGGCACGTCCGAGCGGACCGGCCACTGTTCGTAGCGCACGCCCAGCGGCTCGAGGGCCGCGGCGATCTCGGCGGGGTCGGAGGTGCGGCGGACCAGGGTCTCCGGGCCGGACTCGGACCAGGTCGTCAGCAGCGTCATGGAAGCAACTCCAGGATTCTGGAAGGGATGTCCGGATACCGAGACGGATCGGACGGGGTGAAGAAGGGTGAGGCGGGCGGCGGGGACGGTCACTCAGCCGCGACACGGCGCGCCGGGACAGCGCCGCGTGCGGGGCATGCGCAGCGCGTTCGCGCGATATGTCGTCATCGGGGCCTCACTGTGCCGGTTGGGATGCCGGTTCCGTGATGGTAACTCCCGGCGGCACGTCCACCGCCTGTGACGTAATCGTTGTCTCGAATGTTGAGATGCGGCGTCCATTCCTTTGACGGGTGGCTGGAATCGTTCTCATGATCTGCGTATGAAGACGCTGCTGCTCGTGCGGCGGCTGTACGTGGACTTGCTCCGGTCGACCACAGCCAGCTGTCGCTGACCCCTCCCGGAGCTCCGACGCGCCCCCGTTCCCGGGGCGCTCCCCGCCACGCGCGGTGGCTCGTTCCCGTCCTTCGCTCCGGGCTCACGCACCCCTGCTTCGCCTCCCCTCCGCCCCACCCCCTCTGCGTCACCCCGCACCTGGAGCCCCTCATGTCCCGTGTCCGTCTGCCTCTCGCCGCGCTCTCGCTGGCCTCCGTCTCCGCCCTCGTCCTCTCCGGCTGCGCGCAGTCCACGGACGCCTCGAAGGACACCGGCAACGCCGCGGCCTCGGCCTCCGCCGCCACCGGCAAGAAGCCCGCCCCCTTCAGCACCGGCGCGGTCAAGGTGGCCCTGGTCCGGCAGAGCGGCGCCGGCGACTACTTCGAGCAGTGGGGCAACGGCGCGAAGGCCCAGGCCAAGGCGCTCGGTATCGACCTGACCGTGTACGACGCCCAGGCCGACAACGCCAAGCAGGCCACCGACCTGTCCTCGGCGATCAACTCCGGGGCGAAGGCGATCATCATCGACCACGGCTTCCCGGCGACCATCCAGCCGGAGATCGACAAGGCCGTGAAGAAGGGCATCAAGGTCGTCGTCTACGACGTCGAGACCGCCACGAAGGGTGTGGTCTCCACCAAGCAGGACGACGCGAGCATGGCCCAGGCCGTCCTCGACGTGATGGCCAAGGAGGTCGGCAAGAACGCCAAGGTCGGCTACGTCAACGTCGCCGGCTACGCGGCCCTCGACAAGCGCGACGGCGTCTGGAAGTCGACGGTCACCTCGCAGGCCTGGAAGCAGCAGTTCAAGGTCGGCAAGGTCACCGACTCCACGGCCACCGACAACGTTCCCCTCGTCTCCGCCGCGCTCACCCAGCACTCCGACGTGGCCGGCGTCTTCGCGCCCTACGACGAGCTCGCCAAGGGCACCGTGCTCGCCGTGCAGAACAAGAAGCTCCAGGACAAGGTGAAGGTCTTCGGCGCCGACGTCTCCAACGCCGACATCCAGCAGATGACCGCCGCCGACAGCCCCTGGGTCGCCACGGCGGGCACCGACCCGTCCGCGGTCGGCGCGGCCGTCGTGCGCACCACCGCGCTGGAGCTGGCCGGTCAGCTGAACAAGACCTCCGTCGAGTTCCCGGCCGTCGCCATCACGCAGGACTTCCTGCGCGAGAAGAAGATCGCGAACATGGACCAGCTGCGGGAGGCGCTGCCCGCGCTGAACCTGTCGCAGGTCTCCACCGCGGACTGGATCTCGAATGTCGCCCACTGAGCCCGGCCCTTCGCAGGCCGTCCCGGCGGTCGGTCTCACCGACGTCAGCATGGCCTTCGGCGGCAAGACGGTGCTCGCCTCCGTGACGCTGGACATCGCACCGGGCAGCGTGGTCGCGCTGCTCGGCGCGAACGGCGCGGGCAAGTCCACGCTGATCAAGATCCTCTCGGGCGTCCACACGGACCATGGGGGAGAGGTGCGCGTCGACGGCGCACCGGTCGCCCTCGCCTCGCCGCTGGCCGCCCGTCAGCTGGGCATCCAGACGGTGCACCAGCGGATCGGCGAGGGCATCGTGCCCGGCCTCACGGTCGCCGAGAACCTGGTCTTCGAGGAGCTCGCGCAGAAGCGCGGCAACCCGTTCCTGAGCGGCCGCAGCACGCTCGCCCGCGCCCGCGAGATCCAGGCCGGCCTAAGTCTGGACTGGAGCGAGCAGGTGCTCAAGCAGGACGTCGGCGAACTCGGCATCTCCGACCGGCAGTTGCTGATCCTGGCCCGCGCGCTGGCGACCCGCCCCCGCCTGCTCATCCTCGACGAGCCGACCTCCGCGCTCTCCGCCGCCGAGGCGCAGCGGCTGTTCGCGCTCGTCGAGAGGATGCGCGCGGACGGCATCGCCGTGCTCTACGTCTCCCACCGGCTCGGCGAGATCGACGCGCTCGCCGACCGGCTGGTCGTCCTGCGCGACGGTCTCCTCACCGAGGACCAGGCCAAGCCCTTCGACTGGGACGCGGCCCTGCGCGCGATGCTGCGACACCAGCCGGCCCAACAGGCCCAGGAGGCGACGACCGCGCGGCCCGTCAGGGAAGGCGCCGAGGGGGAGGTCGCCCTCTCGCTCCGCGGTGTCCGCCTCTTCGAAGGCCGCGCCCCCCTCGACCTCGACCTGCGCTCCGGCGAGGTCACCGGCGTCGTCGGCCTGCTGGGCGCGGGCAAGACCGAGCTGGCCCGCGGCCTGTTCGGTGCGGAACCCTTCGCCACCGGCACCGTCGAACTGGACGGCACGGCCTACGCGCCCCGCCGCCCCTCCGACGCCATCCGCGCCGGCGTCCACCTCGTTCCCGAGGACCGGCACGCCGACGCCCTGGTGCCCGGCTGGTCGGTCGCGCGGAACATCTCGCTGCCGTTCCTCAAGTCCTTCTCCCGGGCCGGTCTCATGAACGGGCCGAAGGAGGACGCCCTTGGTCGCGAGACGATCGACGCCCTCGGTGTCGTCGCCCGCGACGAGCACAGCACCGTCGAGGAACTCTCCGGCGGCAACCAGCAGAAGGTCGTCGTCGGCCGCTGGCTCGCCCACACTCCGCGCGTCCTCATCCTGGACGAGCCGTTCCGAGGCGTGGACATCGGCGCCCGGCGCGACATCGGCCGCCGGGCCCGTGCCCTCGCCGCCGAGGGCGCGGCCGTCCTCGTCCTGTCCGCCGACGTCGACGAGGTCCTGGAGGTGGCCGACCGGGTCGTCGTCCTCGCGGCCGGTGAGGTCCACCTCGACGCGTACGGCGAAGACGCGGAACGCGACCGCGTGATCCAGACCATCTCGGCGTCCGTCTGACGCCGGCCCGCCCCCACGAAGGCCCAGGAAGCACCCCATGACCACCACCCAGAGCACCGAGGTCCCCACCAAGGCGGCGATCCGGCCGGCGACCACCACGGCGGTCCGCGTCCAGAACGCCGTGATCAAGTACGGCTTCATCTTCGTGACGGTCGCGCTGTTCCTGTACTTCGCGCTGAGCGAGGGCTCCTTCCGGGAGTCGGCCACGCTGCTCGACACCCTGCGGTACGTCTCCGTCGCCGCGATCCTCGGGCTCGGTGTCACCCTCACCATGGCCGTCGGCGGAATGGACATGTCCGTCGGCGCCGTGGCCGGACTGGGCGTCTCCGTCGCCGCGCAGACGATGGTCGTCTTCAACCAGGTCGGCACGGTCGCGATCCTCGCGGTCCTGGTGGCGGGCGCGCTCGCCGGCCTGCTCAACGCCCTGCTGATCGTCGTACTGAAGATCCCCGACATGCTCGCCACGCTCGGCACGATGTTCGTCATCCAGGGCAGCAAGCTGATCCTCGTCGACGGCCAGTCGATCACTCCCGGCATGACGATGTCCGACGGGTCCACCGCGCCCGGCAGGTTCACCGACGGCTTCCTGAAGATCGACCGCGGCACGGTCCTCGGCATCCCGATCTCCGTGCTGATCTTCGGCGGTCTGACGATCGCCGCCTGGGTCTTCCTCGCCCGCACCCGCTGGGGCCGCGTCCTGTACGCCATCGGCGCCAACCCCGAGGCCTCCCGGCTGGCCGGCATCCGGGTCGGCGCCTACCGCGCCCTGGCCTACGTCATCTCCGGCGTGCTGGCCTCGGTGGGCGGCCTCATCCTGGCGTCCAGGATCGGCCAGGGCGACGTGTCGGCCGGCACCTCCCAGCTGCTGGAGGCGGTGGCGGTGGCACTCGTCGGCACCTCCGTCCTGGGCCGCGGCCGGCCGAACGTCTGGGGCACCGCCCTCGGCGCGGTGCTCATCGGCATCATCACCACCGGCCTGACCATCAAGGGCCTGCCGTACTACACGCAGGACGTCGTCGAGGGCGCGGTGCTGATCCTCGCCCTGGTCTTCAGCTTCACCCTGTCCAAGCGCCGCACCGCATAAGGGAGTTCACCGACCATGGGCTACCGCATCCTGGAGACCGAAGACATCCCCGCGTACCTGAACGAGCGGGGCCACTGGCCGGACCCGGCGGACATCGAGGTCCGGGAGGTGTCGGACGGCAACATGAACCGGGTGTTCCTGGCCTCCTCCGCCGACGGCACCCGCAGCCTCGCCGTCAAGCAGGCCCTGCCCTGGGTCCGCGTGGCCGGCCCCTCCTGGCCGATGAACCCCGACCGTGCCGACGCCGAGGCCCGCGCCTACCAGCAGGTCGCCAAGGTCGCCCCCGACAAGATCCCGGTGGTGCACGGCTACGACCCCGGGAACTACGCCCTCGTCATGGAGGACATGTCCGACCTCGAGGTGCTGCGCACGCTGCTCAACGAGGGCGCGGCCTACGGCCCGCACACCTCGGCGAGGATCGGCGAGTTCGTCGCCCAGTTCTCCTTCGCCACCAGCGACTTCGGCATGCCGTCCGCCGAACGCAAGGCGCTGATCGCGGCCTCCGTCAGCCCCGAGCTGTGCAAGATCACCGAGGACGTCGTGCTGTCCGAGCCGTACGTCGAGCACGAACACAACCACTGGCACCCCGGTCTCGACGACCTGGCCGCCGCCTTCCGCGCCGACACCCGGCTGCGCACCGAGGTCGCCGACCTGCGCCACACCTTCATGACAGGCGCCCAGGCCCTCCTGCACGGCGACCTGCACACCGGCAGCGTCATGGTCGGCACCCGCGAAGGCGCGTCCGTCGTACGGGTCTTCGACCCCGAGTTCTCCTTCGTCGGCCCGATCGGCTACGACCTCGGCCTCTACTGGGCCAACGTGCTGGTCTCCGAGGAACGGGCCCGCGCCCTCGGTACCCTGGCCGACCACGCCGACCAGCTCCGCCTGACCTGGGAGGCGTTCGAGGCCGAGTTCCGCCGGCTGTGGCCGACCCGCGTCGACACCTTCTTCGACGACGCCTATCTCGACCGCTTCCTGCGCCGCGTCTGGACCGACTCCGTCGGCTACGCGGGCACGGAGATCGTCCGCCGCATCATCGGCTTCGCCCACCTGACCGACCTGACGACCCTGCCGGACCCGGTACCGGCGTCCCGGCGGTCCCTGCTCCTGGGCCGCGAACTGATCGTGCGACGCGAGGAACTGACGAACGCGGCAGCGGTGCGGGCGGTGGTGGACGGGCTCGGCTGAACCGGCCGGCACAGGCGCCGGGGCACTCGGCGGCGCATGACGAAACGGGGCGGCTCCACAGCTGTGGAGCCGCCCCGTCCCGTGGTTCCGGCCCCGGTACGGTGGGGCCGTCCCTGACGCCGGCCCTGGTCAGGGGAGTGGGCCGGCGAGAGGTCTTCCGCTGGACCTACTTCTTGTCGAGCAGGTTCTGGACCTTGCCGCGGACGTCGTCCGTGGCAAGACCGCGGATCGTCAGCGTCGTACGGCGGCGCAGCACGTCGTCCGCCGTCTCGGCCCACTCGTTGTCGCGGGCGTAGACGACCTGCGCCCAGATCTCGGGGGCCTCCGGGTGGACGCGCTCGCCCAGCTCGGGGTTGTCGTTGGCCAGCCGCGCGATGTCGAAGGCCAGCGAGCCGTAGTGGGTGGCCAGGTGCCTGGCGGTGTCGGCCGCCATGCGCGGGCCGGGCGCCGGGTTGTCGACCAGCAGACGGTGGGCGACCGCGCGCGGGTTGGCGACGCCGGGCAGCGGCAGCTTCTTGGGCAGCGAGGAGACCGGCTCGAAGTCGTCGCCCAGCGGGTGGCCGGGCAGCGCCTCCAGCTTCTGCATGACCGTACGGCCGATGTGCCGGAAGGTCGTCCACTTGCCGCCGGCGACGGACAGCATGCCGCCCCTGCCCTCGGTCACCACGGTCTCGCGCTTGGCCTTCGCGGTGCTGCCGGGACCGCCCGGCAGTACGCGCAGACCCGCGAAGGCGTACGTGATCAGGTCCCGGTCCAGCTGCTGGTCGCGGATGGAGAACGCGGCCTCGTCGAGTATCTGGGCGGTGTCCTTCTCGGTGACCGCGACGTCCGCCGGGTCGCCCTCGAACTCCTCGTCGGTGGTGCCGAGCAGCAGCATGTCCTCCCAGGGGAGGGCGAAGGTGATGCGGTACTTGTCGATGGGGGTCGCGAGCGCGGCCTTCCAGGGGGCGGTGCGCTTCAGTACCAGGTGGGCGCCCTTGGAGAGGCGGATGGACGGAGCCGCGTTCGGGTCCTCCATCTTGCGCAGGTGGTCGACCCACGGACCGGTCGCGTTCAGCACCAGCCGGGCACTCACGCCGAACTCGTCACCGGAGAGCCGGTCGCGCAGCTCGGCGCCCGTGACCCGGCCCTTGGTGAAGCGCAGCCCGGAGACCTCGGCGTGGTTGAGGACGACGGCGCCCGCCTCGACGGCCGCGCGGACCGTCATCAGCGCCATGCGCGCGTCGTTCATCTGGTCGTCGCCGTACACGGCCACGGCCTTGAGGTTGTCGGTGCGCAGCTCGGGCACGTCCTGCGCGGCCTTGGCCGGGGACAGGAGGTGACCGACGCCGTCGCCGAACGCCGACAGCGCGGAGTAGGCGAAGACGCCCGCCCCGAGCTTCGCCGCGCCGTGCGGCCCGCCCTTGTACACGGGGAGGTAGAACGTGAGCGGGTTCGCCAGGTGGGGAGCCACCTGCCGGGAGACCGCACGGCGCTCGAAGTGGTTCTCCGCCACCAGCTTCACCGCGCCGGTCTGCAGATAGCGCAGACCGCCGTGGAGGAGCTTGGAGGAGGCGGAGGAGGTGGCGCCGGCGAAGTCGCCGGCGTCGACCAGAGCCACCCTGAGCCCGGACTGCGCGGCGTGCCAGGCGGTGGAGATGCCCAGGATGCCGCCGCCGATGACGAGAAGGTCGAACGACGCCTTGGAGAGCTGTTCCCGGGTCTCGGCACGGCTCGGGTTCGAGCCGGACGCCGGGTGCGTCCCCAGGGCAGGCACGGACTTCAGGGTGGTCTGACTGGTCATGTGGGGTTCTTACTCCTCGTCCTCGAGCCAGCCCATGGTCCGCTCGACGGCCTTGAGCCAGCTCTTGTACTCACGGTCGCGGGTCTCCGCGTCCATGCGGGGGGTCCACTCGGCGGCCCGGCGCCAGTTGGCGCGCAGCTCGTCGGTGCTGGTCCAGAAGCCGACGGCGAGGCCGGCGGCGTAGGCGGCGCCGAGGCAGGTGGTCTCGGCGACCATCGGGCGCACCACGGGGGCGTCCGCGAAGTCCGAGAGCGTCTGCATCAGCAGGTTGTTGGAGGTCATGCCGCCGTCGACCTTGATCGCCGCGAGCTCGACGCCGGAGTCCTTCGTCATGGCGTCGGTGATCTCGCGGGTCTGCCAGGCCGTGGCCTCCAGGACGGCGCGCGCGAGGTGCGCCTTGGTGACGTACCGGGTGAGGCCGGCGATCACACCGCGGGCGTCGGAGCGCCAGTACGGGGCGAACAGACCGGAGAAGGCCGGCACGAAGTAGGCGCCGCCGTTGTCCTCGACCGAGAGCGCGAGGGTCTCGATCTCGGCGGCGGTGGAGATCAGGCCCATCTGGTCGCGCATCCACTGCACCAGCGAACCGGTGACGGCGATCGACCCTTCGAGGGCGTAGACCGCCTTCTGCTCGCCGATGCGGTAACCGACCGTGGTGAGCAGGCCGTTGTAGGAGTTGACCGGCTTCTCACCGGTGTTCATCAGCAGGAAGGTGCCGGTGCCGTACGTGGACTTGGCCTCGCCCTCGGCGAAACAGGTCTGGCCGAACAGGGCCGCCTGCTGGTCACCGAGCGCGGAGGCGACCGGGATGCCGCCGAGCAGCTCGCCGAGCTTGCCGCCGGTGATCTCGCCGTACACCTCGGCGGAGGAGCGGATCTCGGGGAGCATCGCCAGCGGGACGCCGATGGACTCGGCGATCTTCTCGTCCCACTCCATGGTGTGCAGGTTCATCAGCATGGTGCGGGAGGCGTTGGTGACGTCGGTGACGTGCCTGCCGCCGTTCACACCGCCCGTCAGGTTCCAGATGACCCAGCTGTCCATGGTGCCGAAGAGGATGTCGCCCGCCTCGGCACGCTCGCGCAGGCCCTCGACGTTGTCGAGCAGCCAGCGCGCCTTCGGACCGGCGAAGTACGAGGCCAGGGGGAGGCCCGTCTCGCGGCGGAAGCGGTCCTGGCCGACGTTGCGGCCGAGCTCCTTGCAGAGCGCGTCGGTGCGGGTGTCCTGCCAGACGAGGGCGTTGTGGACGGGCTGACCGGTGTTCTTGTCCCACAGCAGCGTGGTCTCACGCTGGTTGGTGATGCCGATCGCCTTGATGTCGGCGCGGGTGATGCCGGCCTTCTCGATGGCCCCGGCGACGACCTCCTCGACGTTGGTCCAGATCTCGGTGGCGTTGTGCTCCACCCAGCCCGGCTTCGGGAAGATCTGCTCGTGCTCCTTCTGGTCGACGGAGACGATACGGCCGTCCCGGTCGAAGACGATGCAGCGCGAGGAGGTGGTGCCCTGGTCGATGGCGGCGATGAAGGGGCCGGCGGTGTGCGCGTCGGTCACGGTGTGCTCCTGGGGTTCCGTGGTGAGGGGGCTGTCTGTACGGCGCTGATGACTACGCGGTGTGGCTGGTGCTCTTAAGCAAAAGCGACGTTGTAGATACCCGCAGCGATCGCGCCGCCGATCAGCGGACCGACCACCGGGATCCAGGCGTAGCTCCAGTCGGAGCCGCCCTTGTTGGGCAGGGGCAGGAGGGCGTGCACGATGCGCGGACCGAGGTCACGGGCCGGGTTGATCGCGTAGCCGGTCGGGCCACCGAGGGACAGACCGATCGAGACGACCACCAGCGCGGTGATCAGCGCGCCCAGGTTGCCGAGGCCGTTGCCCTTGTCGTTCAGGCCCTGCGTGAGCACGGCGAGGACGAGCACGATGGTGCCGATGATCTCCGTGGCGAGGTTCTGCCAGACGACCCGGACCTCGGGGCCGGTGGAGAAGACGCCCAGGACCGGGCCGGCGGCCTGCTCCCGCGCCTCGACGGACTTGGCCTTGGCGGCCTCCGCGTCCGGCTCGCCGACGATCTCCTTGTCGGTGAGGTGCGCGTGGAACTGGCCGTAGTAGGCGACCCAGACCAGGGTGGCGCCGATGGCGGCACCGAGCAGCTGCCCGGCCCAGTAGACCGGAACGTTGCTCCAGTCGTCGTCCTTGATCGCGAGTGCGAGAGTGACCGCCGGGTTGAGATGGGCGCCCGAGAGGGGCGCCGAGGTGTAGACAGCCGTCAGAACGGCGAAACCCCACCCGAAGGTGATGGCGAGCCAGCCGGCGTTACGGGCCTTGGAGGCCTTCAGCGTGACGGCGGCGCAGACGCCGCCGCCGAGCAGGATGAGTATGGCGGTACCGATGGTCTCGCCGATGAAGATGTCGGAGCTGGACACCCGCGACTCCTTTGTCCTTCGTCCAGGAAGCCGAACCCCGGGTCCCGCCGGGGGTTCGAGCGCCCTCGGGGGTGAGAGCGATGCCGGCCTTTGGCGTTGTCACACTCTAGCGCGTATTGCCGTTAGGTGTTCGACAATGTCGACCGGTGGACGGGAGTCTTGCCGTGGCGTTACGTGCGCGTCAAGAGTGTTGTTGTCGAAAGCGCGATCGTTATTGATCGACGCGAGTTATCGATCTTCGCGCCGGTGCGCATACTCTCGCCCTGTTTGTGTAGTTCGGACAGTTTTGAACGTACGACAAAGGCCGGAACGTCGGAGGACGTCCCGGCCTGCTCTTACGTACTCCTCAGGAGCGGTGGGTCAGCGGCGGGGGTCGGGCGGCTGGTCGCTCAGAAACGCCCGGCACCCAGGTCGCGCGAGACCGCGCGGGCGCAGTCCCGTACCGCGGCGATCAGTTCTGGGCGCACCTCGCCGTCCCGGCCCAGCCGCTCCACCGCGCCGGTGATGCCGACCGCGCCCACGGGCATGCGCCGCCGGTCGTGGATGGGCGCGGCGACGGAGGCGACACCCTCCCAGGTCTCCTCGACGTCGGCCGCGTACCCCCGCGCGCGGGTCAGGTCGAGGACCCGCTCGAAGGCCTCCGGTTCGCACACCGTGCGGTCCGTGAACGGCTTGCGCTCGGCCTCCAGGACCTCGCTGTGCGCGACCGGGTCGTAGGCCGAGAGCACCTTGCCCAGGGCCGTGGAGTGCAGCGGCTGCATGGCCCCGATCTCCAGCACCTGCCGGCTGTCGTCGGGCCGGAAGACGTGGTGCACGATCAGCACGCCCTGCTGGTGCAGCACCCCCAGGTGCACGCTCTCGCCGCTGGACCTGGCCAGATCGTCCGTCCACACGAGGGCACGCGCGCGTAGCTCGTGCACATCCAGATAGGTGGTGCCCAGGCGCAGCAGCTCCGCGCCCAGCTGATAGCGCCCGGAGGCGTCGTCCTGCTCGACGAAGCCCTCGTGCTGGAGGGTGCGCAGGATGCCGTGGGCGGTGCCCTTGGCCAGGCCCGTGGACGAGGCGATGTCCGACAGGCCCAGTCGCCGCTCGCCGCCCGCGAGCAGCCGCAGCATCGCGGCCGCACGTTCGACCGACTGGATGTTCCGTGCCATCGCCGTCCTGCCTCCGTCCCCTCGACCGTCAACGCGCGGCATCTACTGCCGTCGTTCGGCAATGTCGAACACTACCGGTCCATGTCGACCTCTCGCTAACGTTCGGTCGATACGTGTTACGCCATTCGTCCCCACGGAGTGACGCGGCCGTCGCACACTCGCGTTCCGGTAGTGCTCCGGTCGTGCCCGGCTCCGGCCCGGCTCGTGGCCGCCCTGTGAAAGGCCGCCACGCCCGTCCGTCCCGTGGACGCCCCTGACCATAAGGCCTCCGTCCCGGCTACCCTGACGGCGTGCGCTCGTCTCGGGGAGCCTTCCTGCCCGCATTCCGAGGTGACGCAAAGCCGACAGCCGTCGCATCTGAGGGAGCCCTTTCATGGCCTCTGTGCCGCCGACCCCTTCCGCCGACAGCCGGACCCGTGTGTCCGCGCTCCGAGAGGCCCTGGCCACCCGTGTGGTGGTGGCCGACGGAGCCATGGGCACCATGCTCCAGGCCCAGGAGCCCACCCTCGACGACTTCGAGAACCTCGAGGGCTGCAACGAGATCCTCAACGTCACCCGGCCGGACATCGTCCGCTCCGTGCACGAGGAGTACTTCGACGCGGGCGTGGACTGCGTCGAGACCAACACGTTCGGCGCAAACCACTCGGCCATGGCCGAGTACGACATCTCCGAGCGGGTGTTCGAGCTGTCCGAGGCGGGCGCCCGTATCGCCCGTGAGACCGCCGACGCCTTCGCCGGACGCGACGGACGCACGCGCTGGGTGCTGGGCTCGATCGGCCCCGGCACCAAGCTGCCCACACTCGGCCACATCGGCTACGGCACCCTGCGCGACGGCTTCCAGGCCAATGCGGAAGGCCTGCTCGCCGGTGGCGCGGACGCCCTGATCGTCGAGACGACGCAGGACCTCCTCCAGACGAAGTCGTCGATCCTGGGCGCCAAGCGCGCGATGGAGGCGACCGGCGTCGACGTGCCGCTGCTGGTCTCGATGGCGTTCGAGACGACCGGCACCATGCTGCTCGGCTCGGAGATCGGCGCGGCCCTGACCGCCCTCGAACCCCTCGGCATCGACATGATCGGCCTGAACTGCTCGACGGGCCCGGCCGAGATGAGCGAGCACCTGCGCTATCTGGCCCGCCACTCCCGCACCCCGCTGCTGTGCATGCCCAACGCGGGTCTGCCGATCCTCACCAAGGACGGCGCCCACTTCCCGCTCGACGCCGAAGGCCTGGCCGACGCCCAGGACACCTTCGTGACCGACTACGGGCTGAACCTGGTCGGCGGCTGCTGCGGTACGACGCCCGAGCATCTGCGGCAGCTCGTGGAGCGGGTCCGGGGGGCCTCGCCCACCGAACGGCAGCCGCGGCCCGAGCCCGGTGCCGCCTCGCTCTACCAGACCGTGTCGTTCCGCCAGGACACCGCGTACATGGCGATCGGCGAGCGCACCAACGCCAACGGCTCGAAGAAGTTCCGCGAGGCCATGCTGGAAGGCCGCTGGGACGACTGCGTGGAGATGGCCCGCGACCAGATCCGCGAGGGCGCGCACATGCTCGACCTGTGCGTCGACTACGTGGGCCGCGACGGCGTCGCCGACATGGACGAACTGGCCGGCCGCTTCGCCACCGCCTCCACGCTGCCGATCGTCCTGGACTCCACCGAGGTTCCGGTCCTCCGGGCGGGCCTGGAGCGGCTCGGCGGTCGCGCGGTCATCAACTCCGTGAACTACGAGGACGGCGACGGCCCCGAGTCCCGCTTCGCCAAGGTCACCGAGCTGGCCCGGGAGCACGGCGCCGCGCTGATCGCGCTGACCATCGACGAGGAGGGCCAGGCCCGTACCGTCGAGACGAAGGTCGCCATCGCCGAGCGGCTCATCGACGACCTGACGACGAACTGGGGCATCCAGGAGTCGGACATCCTCATCGACACCCTGACCTTCACCATCTGCACCGGCCAGGAGGAGTCCCGGGGCGACGGCGTCGCCACCATCGGGGCGATCCGCGAGCTCAAGCGCCGCCGCCCCGACGTGCAGACCACGCTGGGCCTGTCGAACATCTCGTTCGGTCTCAACCCGGCCGCGCGCATCCTGCTCAACTCGGTCTTCCTCGACGAGTGTGTGAAGGCGGGCCTGGACTCGGCGATCGTCCACGCGTCGAAGATCCTGCCCATCGCCCGTTTCAGCGAGGAGGAGGTGACCACCGCCCTCGACCTGGTCTACGACCGCCGCCGCGAGGGCTACGACCCCCTCCAGAAGCTGATGGCGCTGTTCGAGGGCGCCACCACCAAGTCCCTCAAGGCAGGCAAGGCCGAGGAACTGGCCGCGCTGCCCCTGGACGAGCGGCTCAAGCGCCGGATCATCGACGGCGAGAAGAACGGCCTGGACGCCGACCTCGCCGAGGCCCTCCAGACCCGCCCCGCCCTCGACATCGTCAACGCGACGCTTCTGGACGGCATGAAGGTGGTCGGCGAACTGTTCGGTTCCGGCCAGATGCAGCTGCCGTTCGTGCTCCAGTCCGCCGAGGTCATGAAGACCGCGGTCGCCTACCTCGAACCGCACATGGAGAAGTCGGACGCCGAGGGCAAGGGCACCATCGTGCTGGCCACCGTGCGCGGCGACGTCCACGACATCGGCAAGAACCTCGTCGACATCATCCTGTCCAACAACGGCTACAACGTCGTCAACCTCGGCATCAAGCAGCCGGTCTCCGCGATCCTGGACGCCGCCGTCGAGCACAGGGCCGACGTCATCGGCATGTCGGGTCTGCTGGTCAAGTCCACGGTGATCATGAAGGAGAACCTGGAGGAGCTGAACCAGCGCAAGCTGGCGGCCGAGTACCCGGTCATCCTCGGCGGCGCCGCCCTGACCAGGGCCTACGTCGAGCAGGACCTGCACGAGATCTACCAGGGCGAGGTCCGCTACGCCCGTGACGCCTTCGAGGGCCTGCGCCTGATGGACGCCCTGATCGGCGTCAAGCGCGGGGTGCCCGGGGCCGCGCTGCCGGAGCTGAAGCAGCGCCGGGTCCGCCCGAGCGCCGCCGCCGTCGTCGAGACCGAGGAACGCCCGGAGGAGGGCCACGTCCGTTCCGACGTCGCCATCGACAACCCCGTCCCGAAGCCGCCGTTCGACGGCACCCGGGTCATCAAGGGCATCCAGCTCAAGGAGTACGCCTCCTGGCTCGACGAAGGCGCACTCTTCAAGGGCCAGTGGGGCCTGAAGCAGGCCCGCGCCGGCGACGGACCGACCTACGAGGAACTCGTCGAGACCGAGGGCCGGCCGCGGCTGCGCGGCCTGCTGGACAAGCTCCAGACCGACAACCTCCTCGAGGCGGCCGTCGTCTACGGCTACTTCCCCTGTGTCTCCAAGGACGACGACCTGATCGTCCTGGACGAGCAGGGCAACGAGCGGACCCGCTTCACCTTCCCCCGCCAGCGCCGCGGCCGCCGCCTGTGCCTGGCCGACTACTTCCGCCCGGAGGAATCGGGGGAGAGGGACGTCGTCGGCTTCCAGATCGTCACGGTCGGCTCGCGCATCGGCGAGGAGACCGCGAGGCTCTTCGGGTCGAACTCCTACCGCGACTACCTCGAACTGCACGGCCTGTCCGTGCAGCTGGCCGAGGCCCTCGCCGAGTACTGGCACGCGCGCGTGCGTGCCGAACTCGGCTTTGCCGGCGAGGACCCGGACGAGGTCGAGGACATGTTCGCCCTGAAGTACCGCGGCGCCCGCTTCTCCCTCGGCTACGGCGCCTGCCCCGACCTGGAGGACCGCGCGAAGATCGCCGAGCTGCTCCGGCCCGAGCGGATCGGCGTCCACCTGTCGGAGGAGTTCCAGCTCCACCCCGAGCAGTCCACGGACGCCATCGTGATCCACCATCCCGAGGCGAAATACTTCAACGCCCGGTGACGCAGGGCGTGCCACCGAGCACACTGATCGGATAAGTCGTACACTTGTCGGTCCACTGAAGGCCGGTTCCCCACAGCGGGAACCGGCCTGCTCGTCCCTCAAGGAGGTATGTGGATGACCAGTACGGTTCCCGCGCCAGTAACCCGTACGGCCGAGGGCTCCGCCCTGCAGGCCGTGCTGCTCGACATGGACGGCACCCTGGTGGACACCGAGGGTTTCTGGTGGGACGTCGAGGTCGAGGTCTTCGCCGGCCTGGGCCACACCCTCGACGACTCATGGCGCCATGTAGTGGTCGGCGGCCCGATGAGCCGCAGCGCCGGGTTCCTGATCGAGGTGACCGGGGCCGACATCGACCTCGCCGAACTCACCGTCCTGCTCAACGAGGGGTTCGAGGACCGCATCATCCGCGCTCTGCCCCTGATGCCGGGCGCCGCGCGGCTCCTTGCCGAGCTGGCCGAGCACGAGGTGCCCACGGCCCTCGTCTCCGCCTCCCACCGGCGCATCATCGACCGCGTCCTCACCTCGCTCGGCGCCGAGAACTTCCGCCTGAGCGTGGCAGGCGACGAGGTCCCGCGGACCAAGCCGTACCCCGATCCCTACCTGTTCGCGGCCGCCGGACTCGGCGTGGATCCCACCAGATGCGCCGTCATCGAGGACACCGCGACCGGGGTCGCCTCGGCCGAGGCGGCGGGCTGTCGCGTGGTCGCGGTGCCCTCCGTGGCGCCGATCACGCCGTCCCCCGGACGCACCGTCGTCTCCTCGCTGGAACAGGTCGACCTGGCATTTCTGCGCGACCTGATGCCGCTCCGATGATCGGCACCCCGATCATTGGTGATCGGCCGATGACGGAAATGCGATAGGCGTTCACCCAGCGTGCACCGCCGATAACGTGGAATTCGGCGTGTGCGCGCGGTGGAATTCCGATCTGCGGCAAGGTCCCGGCGGCGGCCGAATTCCACCCCACTCGAACCCCGTACGGCATGTGACGTTCCCCACCCGTGCGGGGGTCGACAGTTGACTCTCCGTGTGTATTACTCCCTGATGAACAGGGCTTCGACGTGTCTTTGTGTCCCGATTGATGGGTGGCTGTACGAATCCTTCCGCTGAGGGTTGTTCAGTGCGTCCACAGCCGGTTTCGCAGCGTGATGGACTTTCAACTCCGCTGGCTGCGAACCCTCGTGCTGCCGCGGACTAATCTCATCGCGAGAACCTCGCCCTAACCCGTGATCCGCCGCGACACCCCTGCATGCTGGGTACACGGACTCGACAGCTCTGGAGAAACTCGAGCATGAACCGCAAGACTTTGGTGCTGCCGGCCGTGGTCAGTCTGCTCGCGCCCGTACTCGCCGCCTGCGGCGGGTCCGACGGCAGTAGCGGCAGTGGGGACGCCATCGTCATGGGCACCACCGACCGGTTCACCGTCACCAAGGACGCCCCGGCGCCGCTCGACCCGGCGTACTCCTATGACGTCGGCACCTGGAACATCCTGCGCCAGACCGTGCAGACCCTGATGATCCAGCCCAAGGGCGAGGGCGAACCCGTCCCGGAGGCGGCCCAGAGCTGCGGCTTCACCGACACCGGCAACGAGCGCTACGCCTGCAAGCTGCGCAGCGGCCTCAAGTTCGCGAACGGCGACGCGGTCACCGCCGAGGACGTCAAGTTCTCCATCGAGCGCGCCCGCACCATCAAGGCCGACTCCGGTGTGTTCGCCCTGCTCTCCACGATCGACACCATCGAGACGCAGGGTGACAACGAAGTCATCTTCCATCTCAAGACCGCAGACGCCACTTTCCCCTTCAAGTTGTCGACTCCGGTCGCCGGCATCGTCAACCCCGACGACTACGAGAAGGACAAGCTGCGCGACGGCTTCTCGATCGACGGCTCGGGCCCCTACACCCTCAAGGCCGAGACCGACGACGACGAGATGACCAAGGCCGTGTTCACCAAGAACCCCAATTACAAGGGGACGCTGAAGGTGAACAACGACCAGGTCGACATGGTCTCCTACGAGGACGCCGACGCCATGGGCACCGCCCTCGAAAAGGGCGACATCGACCTCATGACCCGCACCATGTCGCCGGAGCAGATCCAGAAGCTCTCCGAGTCCTCCGCGGCCGGGGACATCGGCCTCGTCGAGCTGAACGGCCTCGAGATCCGCTACCTGGCCTTCGACACCACCGACCCGTCGGTCAAGACCAAGGCCGTGCGCCAGGCGATGGCCCAGATCATCAACCGCAGCGCGCTCGTCTCCGAGGTGTACGGCTCCCAGGCCGAGCCCCTCTACTCGCTCGTCCCGGCCACCCTCACCGGCCACTCCAACTCGTTCTTCAACACCTACGGCGACCCGAACGTCAGCAAGGCCAAGGGCCTGCTGGAGGACGCGGACATCAGCGCCCCGGTGAAGCTGACCCTGAACTACACGACCGACCACTACGGTCCGGCGACCAAGCAGGAGTTCGAGGTGCTGCAGAAGCAGCTCAACGACAGCGGCCTGTTCGACGTCACCATCAAGGGAACCGCCTGGGACGCGTTCGTCCCGGCCGAGCGCAAGGGCGAGTACGCCGTCTACGGCATGGGCTGGTTCCCCGACTTCCCCGACGCCGACAACTTCGTCGCCCCGTTCCTCGACAAGGACAACTTCCTCAAGTCCCCGTACTCCAACTCGGACATCATCGACAACCTGATCCCGGCCTCCCGCCGCGAGGCCGACCGTCTCAGCGCCGCGAAGAACCTGACGGAGATCCAGGACATCGTCGCCAGGGACGTTCCGATCCTGCCGCTGTGGCAGGGCAAGCAGTACGTCGCCGCCAACAACGACGTCACCGGTACGGCCTACGTGCTGAACTCCTCCGCGACCCTTCAGCTGTGGGAGCTCGGCCACGGTGTGAGCAACTGACGCACCCTCTCCGGGGCCCGGTACGACAGCCCCGGTGTGCAGAGAAACGACGACAAGGCATTTTGTGAACATGCGTAACCAGTGGCCAGTCCTGCCGATCGTGGCGGGACTGGCCTCCGGCCTGTTGACCGGCTGCGGCACCCAGAGCGGAGGCTCCGGGGGTGACGCCTCCTCCGTGGTCCTGGGAATGTCCGACGACGTTCTGGCCACGGACCCCGCCTCCGGCTACGACCCGGGCTCCTGGCTGTTGTTCAACAACGTCTTCCAGTCACTGCTGAGCTTCCCCAAGGGCGGTACGGAACCCGAGCCGGACGCGGCCCGGGAGTGCTCCTTCACCGACACGCGGACCCAGGTCTACACGTGCACGCTGAAGGACGGCCTGAAGTTCAGCAACGGCGACGCGCTCACCTCCGAGGACGTCAAGTTCTCCTTCGACCGCATGCTGAAGATCGACGACGACGCCGGCCCGGCGATCATGTTCCCCGCGCTCGACAAGGTCGAGACACCCGACGCCAAGACGGTCGTCTTCCGGCTCAAGGTGCCCGACGCCACCTTCCCCAGCAAGATCGCCTCGGGCGCCGGCTCCATCGTCGACCACGCCGAGTACGACGCCGACGGCCTGCGTGAGGACGGCGCCGCCGTCGGCTCCGGCCCCTACAAGCTGGACTCCTTCGGCGACGACGAGGCCGTCTTCTCCGTCAACGACCACTACCGGGGCAGCGCCGGCGAAGCCGACAACACCGGCGTCACCCTGAAGTTCTTCGGCGGCGACCAGAAGGCCCTCAAGCAGGCCCTGCTCGCGAACGACATCGACATCGCCTACCGGGGCCTCACCGCCGCCGACGTCTCCGACATCCAGCAGAGCACCGCCGACGGGGGCGCCGAGGTCGTCGAGGGCAGCAGCGCCGAGGTCCAGCACCTCGTCTTCAACATGGACGACCCGGTCGCCGGCAAGCTCGGCGTCCGCCAGGCCATCGCCCACCTGATCGACCGCGAAGCCCTGATCAAAGACGTCTACGAGGGCACCGCCGAACCCCTCTACTCGATCATCCCGGCCGGGGTCGCTGGCCACAACACCGCCTTCTTCGACCGCTACGGCGCCCGCCCCTCCCGGGCCGCGGCCGCCGCCGCGCTCGCCGACGAGGACATCACCGACAAGGTGAAGCTCACCCTCTGGTCCACCCCGACCCGCTACGGGCCGGCCACCGACCAGGAACTGAAGGCGATCGCGGCCCAGCTCAACGCCAGCGGCCTGTTCGACGCCGACGTCCGGTCCGTCGCCTACGGTCAGTACGAGAAGGACATCGCCGACGGCAAGTACGGCGTCTACGTCAAGGGCTGGGTGCCCGACTACCCGGACGCCGACAACTTCACCTCGCCCTTCTTCGGCAAGGGCAACGTGCTGAGCAACAACTTCGCCGACACCGCCATCACCGGCACGCTCATCCCGCGCACCGCCGCGCAGAGCGACCGCACCGCCACCGACGCGGACTACGCCGAGCTGCAGAACATCGTCGCCGAGGAAGTGCCGGTCCTGCCCCTCTGGCAGGCCAAGCAGTACGCGGTCGTCGGCGAGAACGTCTACGGCCTGGAGAACTGCCTGGACGCCTCCACGGTGTTCCGCTTCTGGGAACTCAGCAAGAGCTGACGACCCGACAGCCACACGCAGGAAGGCGCCCCCTGACCAGGGGGCGCCTTCCTGTTTCTTCTCGTCTCTTCCAGCTCTTGCCGTGCTACTGCGCGCCGGGGCGCACCAGACCGCTCTCGTACGCGTACACCGCGGCCTGCACCCGGTCGCGCAAGCCCAGCTTGTTCAGCACGTGACCCACGTGCGTCTTCACGGTGGTCTCGCTGACGAAGAGGTCGGCGGCGATCTCGGCGTTCGACAGCCCGCGCGCCACCAGCTTCAGCACCTCGACCTCACGGTCGGTCAGCGTGTGCAGCGTGTCCGGCACCGGCTCGTCGCCCGAGGGCAGATGCGTGGCGTACTTGTCGAGCAGCCGACGCGTGATGCTCGGCGCCAGCATGGCCTCGCCCGAGGCCACCACCCGGATCGCCTGGACGAGTTCGTTGGCGGGCGCGTCCTTCAGCAGGAACCCGCTCGCCCCGGCGCGCAGCGCCTCCACCACGTACTCGTCGAGGTCGAAGGTGGTCAGCACCAGCACCTTCGCCGGCCCGTCCCGCCCCGGCCCGGTGATCTGCCGGGTCGCCTCCACCCCGTCCATCCGCGGCATGCGGATGTCCATCAGCACCACATCGGGCTGCAACGCCCGCACCTGGTCGAGAGCCTGGAGGCCGTCTCCGGCCTCGCCGACGACCGCGAGATCCTGCTCGGCCTCCAGGATCATCCGGAAGCCGGTACGCAGCAGCGGCTGGTCGTCGACGAGTAGGACGCGGATGGCCACGTATGTCTCCTTCTTTAGCCCGGCCCCATTCTGCCCTGAGCTCCGCCCTCGGACTCCGCCGCCCTCACCGGCAGCGTCACGGGAAGGGGATACGGCGGGGGAGTGCCGCCGAACTCCGGGCAGTGGGCCTGGTGGTCGCACCAGCCGCACAGCTTGGTCGGCCGGGGCCGCCACTCACCTGTCTCCGTCGCCAGCCGGATGGCTTCCCACAGTGCGAGCAACTTGCGCTCGACCCGCTCCAGATCGGCCAGTACCGGGTCGTACGTCAGCACGTCACCGCTGCCCAGGTACACGAGCTGGAGCCGCCGGGGGACGACGTTCTTCAGCCGCCACACGACCAGGGCGTAGAACTTCATCTGGAACAGCGCGCCCTCGGCGTACTCCGGCCGGGGCGCCTTGCCCGTCTTGTAGTCGACGATCCGCACCTCGCCGGTGGGCGCGACATCGACCCGGTCGATGATCCCGCGCAGCCGCAGCCCCGACTCCAGCTCGGTCTCGACGAAGAGCTCCCGCTCGGCGGGCTCAAGCCGCGTCGGATCCTCCAGCGTGAACCAGCGCTCGACCAGCCGCTCCGCCTCCACCAGCCAGCCGGCCAGCCGCTCGCCCTGCGGATCGTCGGCGAACAGCTCCACGACCTCCGGCCGCGTCTCCCGCAGTCGGTCCCACTGGCCCGGGATCAGCGACTTGGCCCGCGGGGCGGTCCGCTCGCCCGCCGGCGCGTCGAACAGCCGCTCGAGGACCGCGTGCACCAACGTGCCCTTCGTGGCCGCCGGGCTGGGCTTCTCCGGCAGCCGGTCGATCACCCGGAACCGGTACAGCAGCGGGCACTGCATGAAGTCACCGGCCCGCGAGGGCGAGAGCGAGGCGGGCGCTTTGGCGGCGACGGCCGTCGCCACCGACCCCGGCACCACCGACCCCGGGACGACCGCCTCCGCGGCGGCGGCTTCCGCGGCGGCCGACTCCGGTACCGCCGGCCCCGGGACGATCGCTTCCGCGGCGGCGGCTTCCGCGGCGGCGGACTCCGGTACCGCCGGCCCCGGGACGATCGCCTCCGCGGCGGCGGACTCCGCGGGGGCCGACTCCGCCGGGCTCGCCTCCGTGTGCGCCGGATCCTCCACGACACCGCCGTCGCCCACCCGGGCGACGCCCTCGCTGCTGCTCTCCATGACCCCAGACCTTACGGCCCACCACGGACAGTCACCCAGTCCGCGCACCACGGCTCGTCCCGAACACCGGCGACGACCGCGGAAACACGGGGGGTGCCGGGGCGGAACACGTCACGACCGCCGCATACCATCGGTCCGAGACCCTCCCGCCCTGCACGAGCGGGAGACGCTTCGACGAGGGGACACCGTGGTGGAAAGCGGCGGGACCGGGCGGCCGCGGCCGGACAACGAACAGTCGGCCGAGCACCCCGCGACACCTGCGTCTCCGGCCACCGACCTCGCGCAGACCCCGGACCCCGGCACTCCCGGCCCGGCCACGCCCGACAGGGAACCCGCGCCGGCCACGTCCGAGGCACCGGAGCCGGGCGGGGCCGCGTCCGCCGAAGCCGCGTCGGCCGACGGTGGGAACGCTCCACAGGGGCCCTCGGCACCCGGCGACGACCACCGCGTCCCCGATGCGAACGGCGACGCCGAGGCCGACCCCGAGACCGGAGCCGAGGCCGACCCCGAGACCGGAGCCGAGGCCGACCCCGAGACCGGAGCCGGGGCCGGGAACGGGAACGGCACCGGGGCCGCTGCCGGGACCGGCACCGGGACCGCGGCCGAGACCGGGCAACCGGTACCTCCCGCCCCCACCCCTGCCCCCGCCCCGATGCTCCCGAAGGGCCCCCCGCCCCAGCGCCCCCCGGAGCAGCCGCGCGGGGGCCTCCTCATGGGCCGTCCCTTCGGTGTCCCCGTCTACGTCGCGCCCAGCTGGTTCCTCGTCGCCGCCCTCATCACCTGGGTCTTCGGCAACCAGCTCGACCGCGTACTCCCCGAACTCGGCGCCCTCCGCTACCTCGTCTCCCTCTTCTTCGCGGTCGCCTTCTACGCCTCCGTGCTCATCCACGAACTCGCCCACACCATCGCCGCCCTCCGCTTCAAGCTCCCGGTCCGCCGCATCCAGCTCCAGTTCTTCGGCGGCGTCTCCGAGATCGAGAAGGAGGCCGAGACCCCCGGCCGGGAGTTCTGGCTCGCCTTCGTCGGCCCGCTGCTCTCCCTCGTCCTCGCCGGCCTCTTCTACCTCGCCATGCAGCCCGTGGAGCCCGGCACCGTCCCGGGCGTCCTGCTGGCCGGCCTGATGATCTCCAACCTCATCGTGGCGATCTTCAACCTGCTGCCCGGCCTTCCCCTCGACGGCGGCCGCATGCTCCGCGCCGTCGTCTGGAAGCTCACCGGCAAGCCCATGAACGGCACCATCGCCGCCGCCTGGGTCGGCCGCGCCCTCGCCGTCTCCGTCCTCATCGGCCTGCCGCTGCTCACCCAGTCAGGCGCCCTCGGTTCCAGCGCCGAGGACAGCGTCGGCATGGACACCGTCACCGACGCCCTCCTCGCGGCCATCCTCGCCGCGATCATCTGGACCGGTGCCGGCAACAGCCTGCGCATGGCCCGCCTGCGTGAACACCTCCCCGAACTGCGCGCCCGCACCCTCACCCGGCGTGCCGTCCCCGTCGAGACCCACACCCCCCTCTCCGAGGCCCTGCGCCGCGCCAACGACGCCGGCGCCCGGGCCCTCGTCGTCGTCGACGCCCACGGCGATCCCCTCTCCCTCGTCCGCGAGGCCGCCATCGTCGGGGTGCCCGAACACCGCCGCCCCTGGGTCGCCGTCAGCGGCCTCGCCCAGGACCTCACCGACGGCATGCGCGTCTCCGCCGAGCTGGCCGGAGAGGACCTTCTCGACGTCCTGCGGGCCACCCCCGCCACCGAGTACCTCGTGGTCGAGGAGACCGGCGAGATCTTCGGCGTCCTGTCCGCCGCCGACGTCGAGCGCGCCTTCGTCAAGGCCATGGCCAGGCCGTCCTAGCGTGGTCGTCCCCGTGGTCGGCGGCCCCGGCAAACCCCGGTAGGCTGTTCACATGTCCGAACCGACCGGTGCCGCCCGCAGGCGCGGGCCCTTCAAGGTCGGGGACCAGGTTCAGCTGACCGACCCCAAGGGCCGCCACTACACGTTCACGCTCGAGGCCGGGAAGAATTTCCACACCCACAAGGGTTCCTTCCCGCACGACGAGCTGATCGGTGCTCCCGAGGGCAGCGTTGTCCGCACCACCGGGAACGTCGCCTACCTCGCGCTGCGCCCCCTGCTCCCCGACTACGTCCTGTCCATGCCCCGTGGGGCAGCCGTCGTCTATCCGAAGGACGCGGGGCAGATCCTCGCCTTCGCCGACATCTTCCCCGGCGCCCGCGTCGTCGAAGCCGGCGTCGGCTCCGGCTCGCTCAGCAGCTTCCTGCTGCGCGCCATCGGCGACCAGGGCATGCTGCACAGCTACGAGCGCCGCGAGGACTTCGCCGAGATCGCGCAAGCGAACGTGGAGCGCTACTTCGGCGGCCCGCACCCCGCCTGGCAGCTCACCGTCGGCGACCTCCAGGACAACCTGTCCGACACCGACGTCGACCGCGTCATCCTCGACATGCTCGCCCCCTGGGAGTGCCTGGAGGCCGTCTCCAAGGCCCTCGTGCCCGGCGGCATCCTGTGCTGCTACGTGGCCACCACCACCCAGCTCGCCCGCACCGTCGAGTCCATCCGCGAGATCGGCTCCTTCAACGAGCCGACCTCCTGGGAGTCGATGATCCGCAACTGGCACGTGGAGGGCCTGGCGGTCCGCCCGGACCACCGGATGATCGGCCACACCGGCTTCCTGCTCACCGCCCGTCGCCTCGCCGACGGCGTCGAGCCGCCGATGCGCCGCCGCCGCCCCGCCAAGGGTGCCTACGGCGAGGACTACACGGGTCCCAACGCCGACGGAGGCAGCGGCCGCTGACGCCGCCCCAGCACAGCGTTCGACGACAAGGCGCCGTGACCGAGTTCCCGGACCACCCGGAACTCGGCCGCGGCGCCTTGTCGTTGGCGTCGACCGGACACCGGTCCAGCGTCCGTCGGCACGCCTCGGCACGGTAGGGCGACGTGTCACGGATCCGCGTCCGATATCCCGTACCCCGCCGTTCCCCCACCCTGTGGCGTGTGGCACGATGCTGGCCAATCCCCCACCCCCACCGGCACAGCCACCACAGGAGACACTGCCAGTGCAGCAGTCCGCCGTCCCGGAACTGGCACACACCCACACCCGGCCGATCCACTGGGTCGCGACCGCCGCCGCCCTCGCCGGCGTCGTCGCCTTCTCCTCGCTCCTGCAACCCAAACCCGCGACAGCCGCCCAGGCCGCGGGCCCGGACGCCGGACCCGCCCCGGTCGCCACCGCGGCCCCCGCCACGACCGGCGTCGACTTCCCGCTCGAATGCGGCCCCGTACAGGCCCTCGTGGTCAAGAAGGCCAGCGGCGACCTCGACGGCGACGGCGCCCCGGAAACCGTCGCCGTGGTCCACTGCGACGCCCCCATGGGAACCCCGCCCGACGGCGTCTACGTCCTCACCCAGGGCGCGGACAGCACCCACGCGCGCGTGGTCGCGACCCTCGTCGACCCCAAGGCCCGCAACACCGTCACGAGCCTCTCCGTCACCGACGGAGCCGTCCTCGCCACGCTCCTCGGCTACTCCACGGCCGACGTACCCAGTTGCTGCCCCGACGTGAAGGACAGCGCCAAGTGGCAGTGGAAGGACGACCGGTTCGTCCGCTCGACGCCCGCGGGCGCCCACAGCGTCTGATCCGGGCCGTCAGCCCTGTGAGAAATCAGACAGGCGTGACAGTGCGCGTCCGCGACCTCACTCCGCGTCCGGACCGTAGATCTCGACGCTGTCCGAAACGCGTCGCACATGAATGCAGTCGCCCGGACACTCCCGCGCCGAATCCACCACGTCCGTCAACAACGGCAACGGCACCGGGGTCGTGGCCCCCTTGGCCTGGAGCAGCTCGTCCTCGGCGCTCTTGACGTAGGCCAGACCGTCGATGTCCAGCTCGAACACCTCGGGCGCGTACTGGGCGCAGATCCCGTCACCGGTACAGAGATCCTGGTCGATCCAGACCTCCAGCTCCTCGCTGCCGACACCGGCCTCCTGCTGCACGCCCATATCTCCTGCCGTTTACTGTCGAGCCGCCAGGGAACCATGCAGGCTCTGACGGGTGTTGAACACTTCGACCCTACCCTCGGCGGCTTCCGGACCGTGTTCGGTGGGTATTCCCCTGGCGTGAGGGAGAGCGCAAGGGTGAAGATCGGACACACCCCGACAGTCTTTGTGATCTAGGGGTTTCAATCGACACCCACCCAGGTAGGGTCTGGAAGCGTCCAGCTCCCCTTGGAGGAGGTGAGGACCGTGGCAGCCCACGACGACGACATGAACCGCGGCATCCGCCCGGGACGAGGGTCCGACGACCCGTCCGGGCAGATTGCCTACCTTGAGCAGGAGATCGCCGTCCTGCGACGCAAGCTCGCCGACTCTCCGCGGCACACGAGGATTCTCGAAGAGCGGATCGTCGAACTACAGACAAACCTGGCCGGCGTGTCCGCCCAGAACGAGCGGCTCGCGAACACACTCCGTGAGGCCCGCGACCAGATCGTGGCCCTCAAAGAGGAAGTCGACCGGCTCGCCCAGCCGCCGGCCGGCTTCGGTGTCTTCCTCACGGCGAACGAGGACGGCACGGCCGACATCTTCACCGGGGGCCGCAAACTCCGGGTGAACGTCAGCCCCGGCGTCGAGCTCGAAGAGCTTCGACGCGGCCAGGAAGTGATGCTCAACGAAGCGCTCAACGTGGTCGAGGCCATGGAGTACGAGAGCGTCGGCGACATCGTCACCCTCAAGGAGATCCTCGAGGACGGCGTGCGCGCCCTCGTGCAGGGGCACACCGACGAGGAACGGGTGGTCCGGCTCGCCGAGCCGCTCCTCGACGTCGTCATCCGCCCCGGCGACGCCCTCCTGCTCGAACCCCGCTCCGGCTACGTCTACGAGGTCGTGCCCAAGAGCGAGGTCGAGGAACTCGTCCTCGAAGAGGTCCCGGACATCGGCTACGAGCAGATCGGTGGTCTGGGCAACCAGATCGAGATGATCCGCGACGCCGTCGAGCTCCCGTACCTCTACCCGGACCTCTTCAAGGAGCACGAGCTGCGCCCGCCCAAGGGCGTCCTGCTCTACGGACCTCCCGGATGCGGCAAGACGCTCATCGCCAAGGCCGTGGCCAACTCGCTGGCCAAGAAGGTCGCCGAGGTCACCGGTCAGGCCACCGGCAAGAGCTTCTTCCTCAACATCAAGGGTCCCGAGCTCCTCAACAAGTACGTCGGTGAGACCGAGCGGCAGATCCGCCTCGTCTTCCAGCGTGCGAGGGAGAAGGCCTCCGAGGGCACCCCCGTCATCGTCTTCTTCGACGAGATGGAGTCCCTCTTCCGTACCCGCGGTTCCGGCGTCAGCTCGGACGTGGAGAACACCATCGTTCCGCAGCTCCTCGCCGAGATCGACGGCGTCGAGGGTCTGGAGAACGTGGTCGTCATCGGCGCCTCCAACCGTGAGGACATGATCGACCCCGCGATCCTGCGGCCCGGCCGCCTCGACGTGAAGATCAAGATCGAGCGTCCGGACGCCGAGGCGGCGAAGGACATCTTCCAGAAGTACCTCACCACGCGCCTCCCGCTGCACCCGGACGACGTGGGCGAACACGCCGGCGACAGGACCATCACCGTCCAGAGCATGATCCAGACGGCCGTGGAACACATGTACGCCGAATCCGAGGAAAACCGCTTCCTGGAAGTCACCTACGCCAACGGCGACAAGGAAGTCCTCTACTTCAAGGACTTCAACTCCGGCGCGATGATCGAGAACATCGTCGGCCGTGCCAAGAAAATGGCCATCAAGGACTTCCTCGACCACAACCAGAAGGGCCTTCGGGTCTCCCACCTCCTCCAGGCATGCGTGGACGAGTTCAAGGAGAACGAGGACCTGCCGAACACCACCAACCCCGACGACTGGGCCAGGATCTCCGGAAAGAAGGGCGAACGGATCGTGTACATCCGTACCCTCATCACCGGAAAGCAGGGCGCGGACACCGGACGCTCCATCGACACGGTGGCGAACACCGGACAGTACCTGTAAGAACAGGGCGGCTGCGGGTGCCCACCACGGGTACCCGCAGCCGACTGCTTTCCGGGCCACGGCTGGAGCAAGGCAATGACGCAAATGATCTCCCCACCAGCGCGGAGGCGTTCTAGGCTCTTCCGTACCGCCGGGTCGCGCAGTGCGGGGACGGGCACCGCACACGCGCCGGAGCACCACCGGTATCTGAGCGGCGCCCACGACCGAGGGTGCCGCCGGGCAAGGAGGGCCGCATGACCGTACGGCGAGTAATGGGCATCGAGACGGAGTACGGCATCTCCGTCCCCGGCCACCCCAACGCCAATGCCATGCTCACCTCGTCCCAGATCGTCAACGCCTACGCGGCGGCGATGCACAGGGCCCGCCGGGCCCGCTGGGACTTCGAGGAGGAGAACCCGCTGCGGGACGCGCGCGGCTTCGACCTCGCCCGCGAGGTCGCCGACTCCAGCCAGCTCACCGACGAGGACATCGGCCTCGCCAACGTCATCCTCACCAACGGCGCCCGCCTCTACGTCGACCACGCACACCCGGAGTACAGCGCGCCCGAGGTGACCAATCCGCGTGACGCCGTCCTCTGGGACAAGGCCGGCGAGCGGATCATGGCCGAGGCGGCCGAGCGTGCCGCCGCACTGCCCGGCGCGCAGCCCATCCACCTCTACAAGAACAACACCGACAACAAGGGCGCCTCCTACGGCACGCACGAGAACTACCTGATGAAGCGGGAGACCGCCTTCTCGGACATCGTGCGCCACCTGACGCCCTTCTTCGTCTCGCGCCAGGTGGTCACCGGCGCCGGCCGCGTGGGAATCGGCCAGGACGGCCATGAGCACGGCTTCCAGCTCAGTCAGCGCGCCGACTACTTCGAGGTCGAGGTCGGCCTGGAGACGACGCTGAAGCGCCCGATCATCAACACGCGTGACGAGCCGCACGCCGACGCGGAGAAGTACCGCCGCCTCCATGTGATCATCGGCGACGCGAACCTCTCCGAGATCTCGACGTACCTGAAGCTGGGCACGACGGCCCTGGTCCTGTCGATGATCGAGGACGGCTTCATCGCGGTGGACCTGGCGGTCGACCAGCCGGTCCGCACCCTCCACCAGGTCTCCCACGACCCGACCCTCAAGCGCCTGGTCACCCTGCGCAGCGGCCGTACGCTCACCGCGGTCCAGTTGCAGATGGAGTACTTCGAGCTGTCGCGCAAGTACGTGGAGGAGCGGTTCGGCTCGGACGCCGACGATCAGACGAAGGACGTCCTCGCGCGCTGGGAGGACACCCTCAACCGTCTGGAGAACGACCACATGAGCCTCTCCCGCGAACTGGACTGGGTCGCCAAGCGGGAGCTCATGGAGGGCTACCGGCGCCGTGACGGCCTCGACTGGGACGCCGCCCGCCTCCACCTCGTGGACCTCCAGTACGCCGACGTACGGGCCGACAAGGGCCTCTACAACCGTCTCGCGGCCCGTGGCCGCATGAAGCGCCTGCTGGACGAGACCGAGGTCGAGCGGGCGATCACGAAGCCCCCGGAGGACACCCGCGCGTACTTCCGCGGCCGCTGTCTGGAGCAGTACGCCGACGATGTCGCCGCCGCCTCCTGGGACTCGGTGATCTTCGATCTGCCGGGCCGGGATTCGCTCCAGCGCGTCCCAACCCTCGAACCTCTTCGCGGAACGCGAAATCACGTCAAGGAGCTTCTGGACCGCTGCCGGACGGCAGAAGACCTGGTCAAGGTCCTCTCGGGCGGCTGAACGACCACCCGGACGCAACTTCCGGGACGGGGTGGAAACCCTCCCGTCCGGGAATCATCGAGGTGGCCCCCGTACGTTGTGGCAACTGCGGGGCCGATGTCGGACCCGGCTTGTAGGGTCTGATCATCACCGATCGGCAGGAATGCCGACCTGTCGACCATGTCGGGCGAAAGAGCGGGGTGAGGGTTATGGCGACCAAGGACACCGGCGGCGGCCAGCAGAAGGCGACGCGCTCCACGGAGGAGGTCGAGGAGCAGGCGCCCGAGACGCAGGCGTCGGAGGACCTCAAGGAGCGTCAGGAGAAGCTGAGCGACGACGTCGACTCGGTTCTTGACGAGATTGACGATGTACTCGAGGAGAATGCCGAGGATTTCGTTCGAAGTTTCGTTCAGAAGGGCGGCGAGTAGCCTTCGAATTGAAGGCTGCGGGGGTCTCTGAAATTGGCAATCGAAGATGCTGTGAAGAGCTGCTCGCGGTGTGGGGAGTCGAAGCCACGGGCAGCCTTCGCCAGTAACAGGGCGGCGAAGGACGGGTTGCAGGCCTACTGCCGGGAGTGTTGGGCGGCATATCACCAGGCTCGCCAACTCGCGAAGGGCCGGAACGTGCGGCCGCGGGTGGAGACGCCCGAGGGGCACAAGTTCTGCCGCAGCTGTGAGGAGATCAAGCCGCACAGCGAGTGGCACCGCAACGCGACAGCGTCCGACGGCCTTGCGACCTGCTGCAAGGCATGCAAAGCAGTCAAGGGTCGTCGTGGACACCTGAAGCGCCAGTACGGCATGACGGAAGCCGAACGCGACACCTTGGTGGCCGCTCAGCGAGGTCTCTGCGTGATCTGCCTGAAAGCTCCTGCCGCGCATGTGGATCACTGCCACGAGACGGGTAGGGTCCGTGGCGTACTGTGCTTCAACTGCAATTCGGCCATCGGCAAGTTGGGAGACGATCCCGACGCTGTTCGTCGGGCAGCCGCTTACCTGGAAGGAACTCCATGGAAGCCAACACTCGTAGCACCGGGCGTCTACCGGCTGCCTTCCTGACGCCCGGGTCCTCGTCCTTCATGGACTTTCTCTCCGACCACCAGCCGGAGCTGCTGCCCGGCAAGCGGCAGCTGCCCCCGACGCAGGGTGTGATCGAGGCGCCGCACGGCACGACGATCGTCGCCGTGACGTTCCCCGGTGGTGTCGTGCTCGCCGGTGACCGTCGCGCCACGATGGGCAACGTCATCGCGCAGCGGGACATCGAGAAGGTCTTCCCGGCTGACGAGTACTCGGCCGTCGGAATCGCCGGTACCGCCGGCCTGGCCGTCGAGATGGTGAAGCTGTTCCAGCTGGAGCTGGAGCACTTCGAGAAGGTCGAGGGAGCTCAGCTCTCGCTCGAGGGCAAGGCGAACCGGCTGTCGACCATGATCCGTTCCAACCTGGGCATGGCCATGCAGGGTCTGGCGGTCGTGCCTCTCTTCGCCGGGTTCGACGTGGACCGGGACCGGGGCCGGATCTTCTCCTACGACGTCACGGGCGGCCGTTCCGAGGAGCTCAACTACGCCGCCACCGGCTCCGGCTCGGTCTTCGCGCGCGGGGCGATGAAGAAGCTCTTCCACAACGGCCTGTCCGAGTCGGATGCCACGACCCTCGTGGTCCAGGCCCTCTACGACGCGGCGGACGACGACTCGGCGACCGGTGGTCCCGATGTCGCACGCCGGATCTACCCCATCGTCACCGTGATCACCGAGGACGGCTTCCGCCGGCTCACCGACGAGGAGTCGTCGGAGATCGCCCGCTCGATCCTGGCGCGTCGCCTGGAGCAGCCGGACGGCCCTCGCGCCGCCCTGCTGTAGCCGGCGGCCCCGTTCTCATCCCAGGTGATCCAGTGACTTCGACAGAAAGGGACGGATAACCGGTGTCGACTCCGTTCTATGTCTCACCCCAGCAGGCGATGGCCGACCGCGCCGAGTACGCCCGCAAGGGCATCGCGCGCGGGCGCAGCCTCGTCGTGATCCAGTACGCCGACGGCATCGTGTTCGTCGGTGAGAATCCGTCCCGTGCGCTGCACAAGTTCAGTGAGATCTACGACCGGATCGGCTTCGCGGCCGCCGGCAAGTACAACGAGTACGAGAACCTGCGGATCGGCGGCGTCCGGTACGCCGATCTCCGTGGTTACACCTATGACCGTGACGACGTGACCGCCCGTGGTCTGGCCAACGTGTACGCCCAGACGCTGGGCACGATCTTCTCCTCGGCGGGCGAGAAGCCCTACGAGGTGGAACTGGTGGTGGCCGAGGTCGGCGCCACGCCGGACGGGGACCAGATCTACCGGTTGCCGCACGACGGTTCGATCGTGGACGAGCACGGCTCGGTGGCGGTCGGCGGCAACGCCGAGCAGATCAACAGTTACCTGGATCAGCGTCACCAGGAGGGCATGAGCCTGGCCGAGGCGCTGAAGCTGGCCGTGCAGGCCCTGTCGCGCGACACCAACGGCACGGAGCGGGAGATTCCCGCCGAGCGCCTGGAGGTGGCGGTGCTGGACCGTACCCGGCCGCAGTCACGCAAGTTCAAGCGGATCGTGGGCCGTCAGCTGGGCCGGTTGCTGGAGATCGACGGCGCGGCCACGGAGGCGGAGAGCTCCGACGAGGAGTGACACCGTCCACGTTTCACACCCTTGTGCGCCCCGGTCGATGATTCGGCCGGGGCGCAGGGCGTCTCAGGAGGCGTTCGGTGACGCCGTGGAGGCCCGTACGACCAGTTCGACGGGGATATCCCCGCCGTCCGGTGTGCGGCCCTCCAGGACGGCCAGGAGGGCCCGCATGCCTCGTTCGCCGAACAGCTCGGCGTCCAGCCGCACCGTCGTCAGCTCGGGGTCGAGGGCGGTGGCCAGGGCGAGGTCGTCCAGGCCGGTGACGGACACGTCGTCGGGGACGCGCAGGCCGAGGCGCCGCAGAGCCTTGTAGACGCCTGCCGCGAGTTTGTCGTCGTCACAGACGACGGCGGTGGGCCGCGGTCCCGGAGCGCTCAGCGCCGCCTCCGCGGCGGCCAGGGCGCCGTCGATCGAGATCGGGGCGGGGGCGGTGCGCAGCGAGGTCCCCGCCGTCGCGCCGACCCGGGCGGCGAGCTCACGCGCGCGTACCTCGAAGGTCCAGGACGGGATGTCGGCCGCGAGGTGCAGGAAGCGGCGGTGGCCGAGGCCCAGCAGATGGTCGGCGACCTGGCGGACGCCGTCGGTGATGTCGAGGTTGACCGTGGCGGCGCCGAGGCTTCCGGAGGGGTCGCTGTCCAGCATCACCAGGGGGAGCTGGTCGCCGCGGATGGCGGTCAGCGCGTCGGCGGCCATCGAGGAGGCGAGGACGCCGTCGAGGGCGGCCTGGGCGGAGGCGAAGGGGTCGCGGGCGGGGCCGACGCCCTCGGGGGAGGGGTAGAGGACCACGCCGAAGCCGTGCTCGGCCGCTACGCGTGCCGCCCCGGTGTAGACGCCGGCGAAGAACTCCGTGGTCAGCGCGGGGACGACGAGCAGGACCGTGCGGGTGCGGCCGAGGCGGAGGTTGCGGGCGGCGAGGTTGGGCCGGTAGCCGAGTTCGCGGGCCGCCTCCCGTACGCGTTCCGCGGTGGCCTCGGAGACGCGGCCGCGCCACTTGTCGCCGAGGACGAGGGAGACGGCGGCCTGGGAGACCCCCGCGGCCTGGGCGACGTCACGGCTCGTCGGGCGCGTGCTACCTCGTGCCACCGTGGGTCTGCTCCTTCGTCTGGACTGGCGAACAGCGCACATGGTACGTATGACGAGAGACGTTATACGTAAAACCTCCGAGGCGGGCCATCGCCTCGGGCGAGCCGACGGAGGCGGGACATTGGCCACGGGATACCTGGAGATCCTCAGGGCGAAGCATGCCGCCCGGCTGCTGACCGGCACCCTCGTCGGCCGACTGCCCAACGCCACGGCCGCCATCGCGATCGTGCTGTTCGTGCGGGCGGAGGGCGGCACGTACAGCCTCGCGGGCGCGCTGGCGGCCGTGTACGGCGTCGCCAACGCCGTCGGGCAGCCGCTGCTGGGGCGGCTCGTCGACGTGCACGGACAGCCACGGGTCCAGTTGCCCGCAGCGCTCGCCTCGGCCCTCGCCATGGCGGCCTTCGCCTTCGTGGGCACGGACCCGCTGCCGCTCGCGTACGCGGCGGTGGCGGCCGCCGGACTCTTCACGCCGCCCCTGGAGGGCGGCCTGCGGGCACTGTGGCCGGGGGTGCTGCGCCGCGAGGACCAGGTCCACACGGCGTACGCGATGGACGCGGTGGCGCAGGAGGTGATGTTCACCGTCGGGCCGCTGCTGGTGACCCTGTGCGTGTCGGTGTGGTCGGCGCAGGGCGCTCTGCTGCTGCTGAACGCGGTCGGGGTGGTGGGCGCGCTGTCGGTGGTCGTGTCGCCGCCCTCGCGCGCGTGGCGCTCGGCCCCCCGCGCGGCGCACTGGCTGGGCGCGCTGCGGTCTCCCGGTCTGCTGGCGCTCCTCGGCGCGTTCCTGTTCATCGGTGTCGCGCTCGGTTCCATCACGGTGGCGTCCGTGCCGTACGCGGACGACCACGGTGGTGACGCGGTGTACGGCTGGCTGATGGCGGCGCTGGGTCTCGGCGCGCTGGTCGGTGGCGTGGCGTACGGGGCGCGGCGGTGGGAGGGGCCGCCGGAGCGGCGACTGCGGGGCCTGGTGGCGCTTCTGGCGGTGTGTTACCTGCCTTTGACGCTGATGCCGGGTGCGGTGGCCATGGTGGCGCTGACGGCGCTCGCGGGCGTGTTCCTGGCGCCCGCCATCGCGTGCGCGTTCGTCATCGTGGACCGGCACGCGCCGCGCGGGACGGTCACGGAGGCGTTCTCCTGGCTGGTGACGACGTTCACGGTCGGCGCGTCGGTGGGAACGGGCCTGACGGGTCCGGTCGTAGAGGCCGGCGGCGCGTCGTGGGGTTTCACCGTGCCGGCTGTCGCGGGCGCCGTGTCGCTGGTGGTTTTGCTGGCCACAGGGCGGGTAATGGCAGTTCCCGCCGGAAGTGGGGTCGTTGCGGCTTCATCGGAAAATGATCCAAACCGTGCTGCCGAACCCCGTTTCAGTTCAGGGGATCGGGCGTAATGTTCACTCATGGACCGCCGCATTTTCGGGCTGGAGAACGAGTACGGCGTCACATGTACGTTCAGGGGACAGCGCCGGCTGTCTCCCGACGAGGTGGCGCGGTACCTCTTCCGCCGTGTCGTGTCATGGGGCCGAAGCAGCAATGTCTTTCTGCGAAACGGCGCCCGCCTCTATCTCGACGTGGGATCGCATCCGGAATACGCGACACCGGAATGTGACAACGTGACCGAGTTGGTCACCCACGACAAGGCCGGCGAGCGCATTCTCGAAGGACTCCTGGTGGACGCGGAACGACGCCTGCACGAGGAAGGAATCGCGGGCGACGTCTACCTCTTCAAGAACAACACGGACTCGGCGGGCAACTCTTATGGTTGTCACGAGAACTACCTGGTGGCCCGGCACGGGGAGTTCTCCCGGCTCGCGGACATCCTGATCCCGTTCCTGGTGACCCGCCAGCTGCTGTGCGGCGCGGGCAAGGTGCTCCAGACGCCCCGTGGGGCGGTCTACTGCGTCAGTCAGCGGGCCGAGCACATCTGGGAGGGCGTCTCCTCCGCGACGACCCGCTCGCGGCCCATCATCAACACGCGCGACGAGCCGCACGCGGACGCCGAGCGATACCGCCGGCTGCATGTCATCGTCGGCGACTCCAACATGTCCGAGACGACCATGCTGCTCAAGGTCGGCGCGACCGACCTGGTGCTGCGCATGATCGAGGCGGGCACCGTCATGCGGGATCTGACGCTGGAGAACCCGATCCGGGCGATCCGTGAGGTCAGTCACGACATCACGGGCCGGCGCAAGGTGCGGCTGGCCAGCGGCCGGGAGGCCTCCGCGCTGGAGGTGCAGCGGGAGTACTACGAGAAGGCCGTGGACTTCGTCGAGCGCCGGGGTGTGCGCACCGGCACCGTGGACCAGGTCCTGGAGCTGTGGGGCCGCACGCTGGACGCGATCGAGGCGGAGGACCTCGACCGGATCGGCACCGAGATCGACTGGGTGATGAAGTACAAACTCATCGAGCGGTACCGGGCCAAGCACAACATGACCATGTCGCATCCGCGGGTGGCGCAGATAGACCTCGCTTATCACGACATTCACCGTCGTCGTGGTCTGTACTACCTGTTGGAGCGAAGGGGCCAAGCGGCGCGGATCTGCAACGACTTGAAGATCTTCGAGGGCAAGTCGGTGCCGCCGCAGACCACCAGGGCACGATTGCGCGGCGACTTCATCCGCCGTGCGCAGGAGCAGCGCCGGGACTTCACGGTGGACTGGGTGCACCTGAAGCTCAACGACCAGGCACAGCGCACCGTGTTGTGCAAGGACCCGTTCCGGTCGGTGGACGACCGGGTGGAGAAGCTGATCGCCGGAATGTGAGTGACGTGTTCCGCAGGCGCTGCGGAACGCGACACGGGCGCCGTACGTTCCCGTACGGCGCCCTTCGCACGTCGACAAACGTCGCTAAGGTAGCGCGCACGCCATCAGAAGATCGACCGATTACGAGGCTTCATCGTGCGCCGACGCTCACTCATCCTTGCCGCCGTACCCGCTGGACTGGTCACTCTCGCCGCGTGCGGCGACGACAAGTCCGACTCGAGCAAGGCGAGCGACAGCGCGTCGTCCTCCGCCGGAGCCACGCCTCCACCGAAGATCGTCGACGGCCCGCTGCCGGCCATCACGGCGGGGGTGAAGTTCGATGAGAAGCCGACGGTCGCCAAGGGCACCGGTGAGCCCTCGGACCAGCTGGCGGTGAAGACGGTGATCGCGGGCAGCGGCAAGATCGTCGCGGAGAACGACTACATCCAGGCCAACTGTCTCGGCCAGATCTGGGACACCGCGAAGGTCCTCCTCAACACCTACGACACCAAGAAGCCGCTGTTCACCCAGCTCGCGCAGGGCGGCACCATCGACGGCTGGCGCTATGCGCTGACGGGCAAGAAGACCGGCAGCCGGGTGCTCTTCTCGGTGCCGCCGACCTGGGCCTTCGGCAAGGACGGCGACGCGGACACGGGTATCAAGGGCACCGACACGCTGGTGTTCGTCTTCGACATCCAGGACACGTTCAACGCGAAGAGTTCGGCCAAGGGCAAGGACGTGCCGCAGGACGACGCCGCCGTGCCGAAGGTGGGGACGAACACCGACGGCAAGGCACCCTCGATCGAGGTCCCCAAGTCGGACCCGCCGACCAAGCTGGTGTCGAACTACGTGATCGAGGGGGACGGCCCCAAGCTCGCGGCGGACGACACCGTGCTGGTGCAGTACAAGGGCGTCGTCTGGGACACGGGCAAGGAGTTCGACTCCTCGTACAGCCGCAGTTCGCTGACCTCGTTCTCGCTCCAGCAGGTGGTGAAGGGCTGGGCGCAGGGGCTGACCGGCAAGAAGGTGGGCAGCCGGGTCGTCATCGTCGTCCCGCCGTCGCTGGGTTACGGCGACAGCCCGCCGAGCGGCAGCGGTATCGAGAAGGACTCCACGATGGTCTTCTCGGTGGACATCATCGCCAAGGGGTGAGGCCGGCGAAGGTGTAAGACTGTCCGTGTTGCCTTTCCGTGAGACATGCAGGAGCCAGTGACGTGAGCATTGACAAGCCCGAGATCGACTTCCCCGAAGGCGCGCCCCCGGCGGACCTCGAGATCAAGGACATCTGGGAGGGCGACGGCGAGGTCGCCCAGGCCGGCCACAACGTCAGCGTCCACTACGTCGGTGTCGCCTTCAGCACCGGTGAGGAGTTCGACGCCAGCTGGAACCGCGGGACGCCGTTCCGCTTCCCGCTCGGCGGCGGACGGGTCATCAAGGGCTGGGACCAGGGCGTGCAGGGCATGAAGGTCGGCGGCCGTCGCCAGCTGACCATCCCGGCCCACCTCGCCTACGGCGACCAGAGCCCCACCCCGGCGATCAAGCCCGGCGAGACGCTGATCTTCGTCGTGGACCTGCTCGGGGTCTGACCGTCGCACGACCAGTGTTGATCACCTGGGGTCCATGCCCGCCCGGGCATGGACCCTCGGCTTTTGTCCGGGCGCCGCGGGGCGGTACGGTCGTCGATCGTAAGCACCATAGGGGAGGCGAAGGGCGTCGATGGCCATTGCCAAGGCCGAGCGGCTGATGAACCTGGCGCTGTGTCTGCTCGGGACGCGCCGCCCGCTCAGCAAGCGCGAGCTGCGCGACTCCATCGAGGCGTATGTCGAGACCTTCCGGTCGGGCAACGGCGCGGCGGACGACTCCTTCAACCGGATGTTCGAGCGGGACAAGGACGATCTTCGCGAGCTCGGCCTGGTCATCGAGACGGTGGAGAGCCTGGACGGCGAGATCGGCTACCTCGCCCGCCGCGACAGCAACCGTCTGCCGCCCATCACCCTCGACGCCGAGGAGGCCGCGGCGCTGGGCCTGGCCGCCAAGGTGTGGCAGCAGGCCCGGCTGGCGGGTGCCGCGAGCGGCGCCCTCCAGAAGCTGCGCGCGGCCGGGCTCCCCGAGGACGTCGACCCGTACGAGCCGCATGGCGCCCTGGAACCGCGGATTCCCGTCCACGAGGCCGCGTTCGAGCCGCTGATGCTGGCCTGCCGCGACCGCCGGCCCGTCATGTTCGACTACCGCAAGGCCACCGCCGCGCACCCGGAGCCCCGGCACGTCGAGCCATGGGCGCTGGAGTGCTGGCGCGGCCACTGGTACCTGGCCGGCTTCGACCGCGACCGGGGCGCCGAGCGCGTCTTCCGGCTGTCGCGGATCACCGGCAGGGTGCGCTCGCGCGGCGCGAGCTTCACCGCGCCGGTCCCCGACGTCGTCACCGTCCGTGAGACGGTCGCGAGCTGGGCGGGGGAGAACGCCGACCGCAGCGCGCTGATCCGGCTGCGGACGGACGCCGGGTACCCCTTGCGGGCGAAGGCCACCGCGGTGCGGGAACTCGGGGACGGCTGGGACGAGTTGGAGATTCCGTACGGGCACGGGCTGGACGCGTGGCTGGTGGAGTTCGGGCCGGACGTGGTGGTCCTCGATCCCGCCGAGCTGCGCGCGGACGTCGTGGACCGGCTACGGGCCGTGGCGAAGGGCTGAGGGGGAGCGAGCAACACAGTGGCAGGCAAACCGGTCAGGCCGACGAACGCCATCGACCAGACGCGGCGGATGCTCTCCCTGGTGACATATCTCAGGGAGCGCCCCGGCGCGCGGATCGAGGACGTGGCGCGCGCGTTCGGGATCACCGAGGACGAGCTGGTCTCGGACCTCGACGTGCTGCCCATGTGCGGCACCAGCTTCCGCGGCGGCGATCTCCTCGACATCGACACCGACGGCGAGCGCATCTGGTGGCACAACCCGGCCGCGCTCGGCGCGGAGGCCGCCGAGCCGCTGCGGCTGGCCGCCGACGAGGCGACCGCGCTGCTGGTGGCGGCCCGCGCGGTGTCCACACTGCCCGGACTGCGGGAGGGCGACCGGCAGGCGCTGCTGCGGGCGACGGCCAAGGTGGAGGCCTCCGCCGGCGAGGCGGCGGGCGCGAGCGCGCGGCTGTCGGTGACGTTCGAGTCGGAGGGCGGGGTCTTCGCGGACGTCGACCGGGCGATCTCCGAGCGGCGCCGGCTGTGGATCCGTTACTACTCGCCCGCTCGCGACCAGGTCACCGAGCGCGAGATCGACCCCATCCGGCTGGTCAGCGTCGGGCACACGTACGTGGAGGCCTGGTGCCGGCGCTCGGAGGCGCGCCGCACCTTCCGGCTGGACCGGGTCGCCGAGATCAAGATCCTCGACGAGCCGTCCGCACCGCCCGAGATCGAGCTCCGGGACCTGTCGGAGGGGCTCGTACAGCCGGCCGCCGAGGATCCGGAGGTCGTCGTCGAGGTCGGCCCGGGCGGCCGCTGGGTCGCCGAGTACTACCCGCACGACAGCGCAGATGAGCTTCCCGACGGCGGACTGCGTATTACCCTGCGCACGCCCGAACCCGCCTCGCTCAGGCGGCTGGCGCTGCGACTCGGCCGCGACGGCCGGATCGTCTCGCCGCCGGAGCTCGCCGACAGTGCCCGCCGGGCCGCCCGTGAGGCGCTGGCGGCGTACGACGGGATCGAGGCGCGGGGCGCGGCCGACGGGCCGCACGCGGTGCCCGGCGAGCAGCCGGGACCGCGGGGCGAAAGTCAGTTCGACGGGCGGGAGCAGGGGCTTTGAGCGAGTCGACGGCGTCCGGTGTGCGGGCCATCTCGGTGGCCTCCGCGTTCGGCGGTATGCGGAACGCGGGGCCGGTGCGCTTCCGGGCCGGGTGCCCGGACTGCCGGGGCGCCTTCGAGCTGGCCGCGAGTGCCCTGCGGCTGGCGATCGGCGCGTCGAGCCGGACCACCTTCTACTCCTTCACCTGCCCCGACTGCGGTGCCGCCGTGCGCAAGCCGGCCGGTGAGCGGATCGTCGAACTGCTCACCGGCGGCGGGGTCAGGACCCTGCGGCTGCAGACCCCGTAGGACGGTCTAGGCTCGGCCCATGTTCTGGCCGATGTTCGCGGTTGCCGTGGGTTTCGCAGGTCTCACCGTCCTCGCGGTGTTCGCCGTACGGGTTTTCTCGGAGGCCCGGCGTCTGGGACGGCAGGTCGCGGAGTCCGCGCGCCGGATCGACCGGGCGGCCCAGGATCTGGAACGGGCCGCCGCGAGCGCGGCCCGTGCTGTGGACACCCTGTGACGGCCGCTGTGGCGACTCTCGGGTAGTGCTGTGGGCGTCCTGTGAGTCCTGCGGCGAACGCGTTTTGGGCCACTTCGCCCTCCCGCCCCGGCAGGGAGGGCAGGTACGCTGCTGGTCGCGGTTCGGAGAACGAGGCCCGGACCGCGGACCGGGAGTACGCACGGGGATTGCCTCACGTTTACCCCTGAGCGTTACGATCGCTGTCAACACGATCGCTCGGACAGGTGTCCGACCGGTCGGACGGCAACCCGCCCCCGCAGCCTCGGTGAGAAGGTAAAGACTTATGTTCGGAAGGCTCGGCGCCCCCGAGATCATTCTCATCCTCGTCGTCGTCATCCTGCTGTTCGGCGCCAAGAAGCTTCCCGACATGGCGCGCTCGCTCGGCAAGTCCGCTCGCATCCTCAAGAGCGAGGCGAAGGCGATGAAGGAAGAGGGCGGCAGCACGGCCACCCCGGCCGGCCCGCCCAACAACGACGAGCAGCCCCCGGCTCAGCGCACCATCCAGGCTTCCCCCGGCGACGTGACCAGCTCCCGTCCGGTCACCGAGCCGACGGACACGACCAAGCGCTGACGCAGGGCCGGTGACCTCCGGCCCGCCGCACGAGATGGGAACGTGGGTTGCTGAAGCCTGCCCGCAAACAGGAGAAGGACCCCGAGGGGCGGATGCCCCTCGCGGATCATCTTCGTGAGCTCCGCAACCGGCTCGCGAAGGCGATGCTGGCCATCGTCCTCGTGACGGTCGTGGCCGCCTTCTTCTACAACGACATCATCAACTTCCTCACCAAGCCGATCCTCGACTCGGTCGGCTGCGGGAAGACCTTCGAGGAGATCGCGGGCCAGCTCAAGTCCGGCGACTCCACGAACAAGTGCGCGAGCATCACGATCAACGGTCTGCTCGCGCCCTTCACGCTGGCCCTCCAGGTCTCCCTGATGGCCGGGGTCGTCTTCGCCTCGCCGGTCTGGCTCTACCAGCTGTGGGCCTTCATCGCCCCCGGTCTGCACAATCACGAGCGCAAGTACGCGTACGCGTTCGTCGGCATGGGCGCCCCGCTGTTCATGGGCGGCGGCTACTTCGCCTACCGGGTGCTGCCGACCACCGCGAAGGTGCTGATCGACTTCACCCCGGGCGGCGTCAGCAACCTGCTGCCGCTGGACGACCTGCTCCAGCTGGTCACGCGCATGGTCGTCGTCTTCGGCCTCTCCTTCGAGCTCCCGCTGCTGCTGGTCTTCCTCAATCTCACCGGCATGGTCACCGGCCGGCGCATGCTCGGCTGGTGGCGAGCCATGATCATCGGCATCACGGTGTTCGCCGCCGTCGCCACGCCCAGCACCGACCCCATCTCGATGCTGGCGCTCGCCGGACCGATCTGGATCCTGTACTTCGCAGCGACAGCCTTCTCGCTGCTGAACGACCGGCGCAGGCGCCGCCGCGACGCGCTGGGCCCCGCCGACGACGAGGCCTCCGAGCTGGACCTCAGCCCCGAGGCCATCGGCGAGGTCGAGTCGGTGACCGCGAGCCGCGCGCTGCCGGAACAGACGAGCACGGACCGCGTCAACGGTTATGACGACGTGACCTGAGAGGCGTCGAAGAGATCTTGAGGTCATCCCCGTGACCAGCGAGATCATCCTCTTCGTCAACCCCGCGGCGGGCCGCGGCCGGGGCGCTCACTCAGCGCCGCCGGCCGCTTCCGCGTTGCGGGCGGCCGCTACACGGTGCACACGGTCCTCGGCGCGAACGCCGAGGACGCCCGCGCGCGCGGCGCCGTCGCCGTCGGCACCGGCGCCCTGATCGCCGTCGGCGGTGACGGTCTGGCCCACCTCGCGCTCCAGGCCGTCGCCGGCACCCGCACCCCGCTCGGCCTGGTCGCCGCCGGCACCGGCAACGACTTCGCCCGCGCCGCCCCTCGGTCTGCCCGTCCGCGATCCGGCCGCCGCGGCCCGGCTGGTCGCCGACGCCCCCAAGGGCGCCCGGATCCGCGACATCGACCTCGGCCTCGTGGGCGACCGCTGGTTCGGCCCCGTCCTCGCCTCCGGCTTCGACTCCCGCGTCAACGACCGGGGCAACCGCATGCGATGGCCCACCGGACGTGCCAGGTACGACCTCGCGATGCCGGCCGAACCGGCCGCGTTCTGCCCGTTCCCGTACCGGATCACGCTCGACGACGGAGCCGTCCGGGAGGTCGAGGCCACCCTCGTCGCCGTCGGCAACGGTTCCTCCTGCGGGGGCGGCATGCGACTCTGCCCCGGCGCCGACCTCGCCGACGGACAGTTCGACGTCACGGTCGTCGGGGACCGCAGCCGGACGACACCGCTGCGGGTGTTCCCGGAGGTGTACCGCGGGACGCAGACCGACCATCCCGAGGTCACCGTGCACCGGGCGGCGAAGGCCGAGATCGCCGCCGCGGGCGTCTCGGGATACGCGGACGGGGAGCGGCTCGGGGCGCTGCCGCTGACCGCGCGGTGCGTGCCGGGCGCGGTGCGGGTCATCGGCCCCTGAAACGGGCTGCCCGTGCGCCCGTGAGCTGGGCGTACCAAGGTTTGGCAAGACCGGATCCGGATAATGATCGTCCTGTTGTCAGTGCGGCCCGGTACGCTCGAAAGCACGATGACAGAGGATCTCTCACCGGCCGAGCGGTACGCGGCAGCACGTAAGCGCGCCGTCGAGCAGGCCACCGCGCTCGCGTCCTTCCGCGAGATGTACGACTTCGGTCTCGACCCCTTCCAGATCGAGTCCTGCCAGGCGCTCGAAGCGGGCAAGGGCGTCCTGGTGGCCGCCCCCACCGGCTCGGGCAAGACGATCGTGGGCGAGTTCGCCGTCCATCTCGCCCTCCAGCAGGGCAAGAAGTGCTTCTACACGACGCCCATCAAGGCGCTGTCGAACCAGAAGTACTCCGACCTGTGCCGACGCTACGGCAGCGACAAGGTGGGCCTGCTCACCGGCGACAACAGCGTCAACTCCGACGCCCCGGTGGTCGTGATGACCACCGAGGTGCTGCGGAACATGCTGTACGCCGGCTCGCAGACCCTCCTCGGCCTCGGGTACGTGGTGATGGACGAGGTGCACTACCTCTCCGACCGCTTCCGGGGCGCCGTGTGGGAGGAGGTGATCATCCACCTCCCCGAGTCGGTCACCCTGGTCTCGCTGTCGGCGACCGTCTCCAACGCCGAGGAGTTCGGCGACTGGCTGGACACCGTGCGCGGCGACACCGAGGTGATCGTCTCCGAGCACCGGCCCGTGCCGTTGTTCCAGCACGTGCTCGCCGGGCGGCGGATGTACGACCTGTTCGAGGAGGGCGAGGGCCAGCGCAGAGCCGTCAACCCCGACCTCACGCGGCTGGCCCGCACGGAGGCGAGCCGGCCCTCGTACCAGGACCGCAGGCGTGGCCGCAACATGCGCGAGGCAGACCGTGAGCGGGAGCGCAGGCAGCGCTCGCGCGTGTGGACGCCGGGGCGACCCGAGGTCATCGAGCGGCTCGACGCGGCGGGGCTGCTGCCCGCCATCACGTTCATCTTCAGCCGCGCCGCCTGCGAGGCCGCCGTCCAGCAGTGCCTGCACGCCGGGCTGCGGCTGAACGACGAGGAGGCGCGCGCCGTGGTCCGCGCCCTGGTCGAGGAGCGGACCGCCGCCATCCCCCACGAGGACCTGCACGTCCTCGGCTACTACGAGTGGCTGGAGGGCCTGGAGCGAGGCATCGCCGCCCACCACGCGGGCATGCTGCCGACCTTCAAGGAGGTCGTCGAGGAGCTGTTCGTGCGCGGCCTGGTCAAGGCCGTCTTCGCGACCGAGACGCTCGCCCTCGGCATCAACATGCCCGCCCGCTCGGTGGTGCTGGAGAAGCTCGTCAAGTGGAACGGCGAGCAGCACGCCGACATCACACCCGGCGAGTACACACAGCTCACCGGCCGCGCGGGCCGACGGGGCATCGACGTCGAGGGGCACGCCGTCGTGCTGTGGCAGCGCGCGATGAGCCCCGAGCACCTCGCCGGGCTCGCGGGCACCCGCACGTACCCGCTGCGCTCCAGCTTCAAGCCGTCGTACAACATGGCGGTCAACCTCGTCGAGCAGTTCGGGCGGCACCGCTCGCGAGAGCTGCTGGAGACCTCGTTCGCGCAGTTCCAGGCGGACCGGTCGGTGGTCGGGATCTCCCGCCAGGTGCAGCGCAACGAGGAGGGGCTCGAGGGCTACAAGGCCTCCATGACCTGCCACCTCGGCGACTTCGAGGAGTACGCGCTGCTGCGCCGCGACCTCAAGGACCGCGAGACCGAACTGGCCAAGCAGGGCGCGAACCAGCGGCGCACCGAGGCCGCCGTGGCGCTGGAGAAGCTCAAGCCGGGGGACGTCATCCACGTGCCCACCGGAAAGTACGCCGGGCTGGCGCTGGTGCTCGACCCGGGGCTGCCCGCCGGCCGGGTCAACGGACACCGCGGCTTCGACCACCAGGACGGGCCGCGCCCGCTGGTCCTCACCTCCGAGCGGCAGGTCAAGCGGCTGGCCTCGATGGACTTCCCGGTGCCGGTGGAGGCGCTGGACCGGATGCGGATCCCGAAGTCGTTCAACCCGCGTTCGCCGCAGTCCCGCCGCGATCTCGCCTCCGCGCTGCGCACCAAGGCCGGGCACATCCCGCCGGAGCGGGCCCGCAAACAGCGCGCGCAGGCCGCCGACGACCGTGAGATCGCCCGGCTGCGCACCGCGATCCGCGCGCACCCCTGCCACGGCTGCTCCGACCGTGAGGACCACGCCCGCTGGGCCGAGCGCTACCACCGGCTGGTGCGGGACACCTCGCAGCTGGAGCGTCGTATCGAGGGGCGCACCAACACGATCGCCCGTACCTTCGACCGGATCGTGGCGCTGCTGACCGAGCTCGACTATCTGCGGGGCAACGAGGTCACCGAGCACGGCAAGCGGCTGGCCCGGCTCTACGGCGAGCTCGACCTGCTCGCGAGCGAATGCCTGCGCGCGGGTGTGTGGGAGGGGCTGGCCCCCGCCGAACTGGCGGCCTGCGTCTCGGCGTTGGTCTACGAGTCGCGGGCCGGGGACGACGCCATGGCGCCGAAGCTGCCCTCGGGCAAGGCGAAGGCCGCGCTAGGCGAGATGGTGCGCATCTGGGGCCGGCTGGACGCCCTGGAGGAGGACTTCCGGATCAGCCAGACCGAGGGCGTGGGGCAGCGCGAGCCCGATCTCGGTTTCGCCTGGTCGGCCTATATGTGGGCCTCCGGGAAGGGCCTCGACGAGGTGCTGCGGGAGGCGGAGATGCCCGCCGGTGACTTCGTGCGCTGGTGCAAGCAGGTCATCGACGTGCTGGGGCAGATCGCGGCGGCGGCTCCCGTCTCCAGCGAGGGCTCGACGGTGGCGAAGAACGCCCGCAAGGCGGTCGACGAGCTGCTCCGGGGGGTCGTGGCCTACTCGTCCGTGGGGTGATCTTGATCGGCGGCGGGCGCGGGCTGTGTGTGGTTGCTCGCGCCCGCGCGGCGGAGCCGCATACCGACGCAGCCCCGCGCCCCTGAAGTGGCCCCACCTCAGTGTTTGTCGAGATATGAGCGCCAGCCCCCGTACGCCGTGATGTCCTCCGCGTCGGTGAGCGCGGACGGTTCGCACAGGAAGCCGGGTACTTCGGTGCCGTCGGATAGTTGCACGCTGCCGAGGGCCATCGGGCGGGGGAGCGCGGCGAGCAGTCGGCCGAGACCCTCCGCCGGGAGGCGCCAGATCTCCACCTCGATCGCGGCGCCGCCCTCGCCCACACGCACGAGACCCGGTTTGGGCGGGGCCGTGCGCAGGGCGTGCAGGCGGTAGACCGGGGCCGTCGTGGTCGTGCGGTCCAGCACCGCTCCCAGGGACAGGAGTTGGAGGTTGAGGGGCTGGCCGGTCAGATGGGCGCCCACCACCGCCACGTACGCCTCGGGCCGCAGCAGGTCGGCGATCCGGGCCAGTCGGTCGTCCGTGAAGGCCGGGCCGACCAGCATCACACCGAAGGGCAGGCCGTTCACCTCGCCGGCCGGGACGGCCGCGGCCGCCAGGTCGAAGAGGTTGGTGGAGTTGGTGAAGCGGCCCAGGCGGGCGTTGGCGCCCAGGGGGTCGGCGGCGACCTCGGCGAGGGTGGGGTGGCCGGGGGCGGTGGGCAGCAGCAGGGCGTCCGAGTCGGCGAGTTCGGCCAGGGCGCGGGTGCGAAGGACCGTCAGGCGTTCGGTGTCCGTGTAGAGCCGGTGGGCCGGGATGTCCCGGGCCCGGGTGATGACGCCGGCGACCGTCGGGTCCAGACCCTCGCCGCCCTCCGCGGTCAACTTGTCGACGAAAGCGCCCACGGCGGTGTAGCGCTCGGCGACGAACGCGCCCTCGTAGAGCATCGCGGCGGCCTCGGTGAACGGGCTGAGGTCGATACCGCGGATCTCGGCCCCGGCCGCCTCGAGCCGCCGTACCGCCGCCTCGTACGCGGCCGCCCAGCCCGGATCCAGTTCGCCCAGCTGGTCGAGGGGCGGGACCGCGATCCGCCAGGGGCCGGGACCGCGGGCGGGGAGTGCGGGCAGCGTTCGTCCGGCCGGCGACGCCATGTGGGCCAGGGCCCGCTCCGCCTCGGGGAGCGTGCGGGCGAACACCGTCACACAGTCGATCGAGGCGCAGGCCGGGACCACGCCCTGGGTGGGGACCAGGCCGCGGGTGGGCTTGAGGCCGACGATGCCGTTGAAGGCGGCCGGGACCCGCCCCGAACCCGCCGTGTCCGTGCCCAGGGCGAGGTCGACGATGCCGAGGGCCACCGCGACGGCCGAACCGGAACTGGAGCCGCCGCTCACCCGCGACGGGTCGACGGCGCCCCGCACCGCGCCGTGCGGGGAGCGGGTGCCCACCAGACCGGTCGCGAACTGGTCCAGGTTCGTGGTGCCCAGCACCAGCGCGCCGGCCGCACGGAGGCGGGCGACGGCCGGGGCGTCGGCGGCGGGCCGGTAGGCGTACGCCGGGCAGCCCGCGGTGGTGGGCAGTCCGGCCACGTCGATGTTTCCCTTGACGGCGAGCAGCCGGCCGGCGAGGGGGAGGCGCTCGCCCCGCGCCAGCCGTTCGTCGAGCGTGCGGGCCTCGGACTCGACGTCCGCCGGCGGCCGGAGATCGATCCAGATCTCCGCGCGGTCCGTGGCCTCGATGCGGGCGTACGCGGCGCGGACGCGGGAGACGGTCGTGGACATGGGGGCTCCTTGCAAGGACTCTGGTCGGGTCGGCTCGGTCAGCTTGCGGCCGGGGCCAGGACGAGCAGCGCCGTCCCCGCCTCGACCTGGTCGCCGGGTCGGGCCAGGACCTGCGCCACCACGCCGTCGACCGGCGCGTGCACCCTGGACTCCATCTTCATCGCCTCCAGGGCGAGCAGCGGCTGCCCCCTCGTCACCTCGTCGCCCGGCGACACGTTCAACTGCCAGACGGAGGCGGCGAACTCGGCCTCGACCAGGCGGCCGCCCGGCGGTACCGCCACCTCGGCCGGGGGAGGGGCCGGCGCCTCGGCGGCCGCCGCCCGCGCGAACTCGCCCGCCGTCTCCCAGGCGTCCCGCTCAGCCGCGAACGCGGTCTGCTGACGGGACCTGAACTCCGCTATGGGGTCGGCGTGTTCGGTGAGGAAGCTCTGGTACTCGGCGAGCGAGAAGGCGCCTTCCTCGATGCGCGGCACGAAGCGACCCGAGGTGATGTCGGCCCGGAGTTCGAGGAGTTCGTCCGCGTCGACCGGATACCAGCGGATCCGGTCGAAGAAGCGCAGCAGCCAGGGAGAGCCCGGCTCGAACGCGCCCCGCTGCTGCCAGGGCGACCACACCTGAGTCGTCCGGCCCACGAACTGGTAGCCGCCGGGTCCCTCCATGCCGTAGACGCAGAGGTACGCCCCGCCGATGCCCACCGAGTTCTCGGCCGTCCAGGTGCGCGCGGGGTTGTACTTCGTCGTCACCAGACGGTGGCGCGGGTCGAGAGGGGTGGCGACCGGGGCGCCGAGGTAGACGTCTCCCAGGCCCAGGACCAGGTACTCCGCGGCGAACACCGTGTCGTAGACGTCCGCCACCGTGTCCAGGCCGTTGACCCGGCGGATGAACTCGATGTTCCACGGGCACCAGGGGGCGTCGTCGCGGACGCCCGCCATGTAGCGGGCGATGGCCTCGCGGGTCGCGGGGTCGTCCCAGGACAGCGGGAGGTGCACGGTGCGGGAGGGGACGACCAGCTCGTCCGAGGGCGGCAGGGCGGCCGTCATCTCCCTGACCACGGCGAGGAGTTCGCACTGGGGGAGGCGCTCGGGATCCGTCCGGATCTGGAGGGAGCGGATGCCCGGGGTGAGATCGGTGACGCCGGCCAGGTCCGCCGCGGCCACCGCCTCCATCAGCGCGTGGACCCGCATGCGCAGCGCCAGGTCCAGCTGGAGCGGTCCGAACTCGACCAGCAGGTTGTCGTCGCCGCTGCGCCGGTAGGTCACGTCGCCGTCCCGGGCCAGCACGCCCCCGTCGACGATCTCGGGGCGCGGCGCGCCGTCCACGTGCACCGGCGCGAAGCGGACCGTGTCGCCCGGGCGCAGCTGGCCCAGCTTCCAGCGCTCGGAGCCGATGACCGTCGCCGGGCACACGAACCCGCCGAGGGAGGGGCCGTCCGGGCCGAGCAGCACCGGCATGTCGCCGGTGTAGTCGACGGCGCCGACGGAATAGGGGGTGTCGTGGATGTTGGACGGGTGCAGACCCGCCTCGCCGCCGTCGCCGCGTGCCCAGCGCGGCTTGGGCCCGACCAGGCGCACACCGGTGCGGGCCGAGTTGAAGTGGACCTTCCAGTCGGCGGCGTAGAACTCGCGGATGTCGTCCTCGGTGAAGAACTCCGGTGCCGCGTGCGGGCCTTCGACCGCGCCGAGGTGCCAGACCGGGGTGAACTCCGGGCGGTCCGGGACGGGCACGGCGGTGCCCTCGACGACCGTCCCGCCGTGCAGGACGTCGCCCGTCCGCAGCGCCCGCCCGCCGTGGCCGCCGAACCGGCCCAGCGTGAACGTGCTCGCGCTGCCCAGGAACGCGGGGACGTCCAGGCCGCCCGCGAACAGGACGTAGGTCCGCAGGCCGTGCTCGCCGGGCGCGCCGATCTCCAGCAGGGCCCCGGCCGGCACGGTCACCGGCTCCCACCGCGCCACCGCCGCGCCGTCCAAGGTGACCGGGGCCGGCGCGCCCGTCACACACACCGTGGTGGCGTGGGTGAAGCGCAGGGCCGGACCCTGAAGGGTGCACTCCAGACCCGGGGCGCCCTCCAGGTTGCCGAGAGCCAGGTTGCCGAGGCGGAACGAGCGGTCGTCCATCGGGCCGGACGGCGGGACGCCGACCTGCCAGTGGCCGGTGCGGCCGGGCCAGTCCTGCACGGTGGTGAGCGTGCCGCCGGAGACGACCTCGACGCGGGGGGTCGGGTCGGTGACGGTGGCGAGGGTCGCCGTGGAGTGGGCCGCCGTCATGAACCGGGAGTCCGCCAGCGCCGCCCGGACCAGCCCGAGGTTCGTCTCGACGCCGTCGACGCGGGTTCGGGCCAGCGCCTCGTCCAGGCGTCGCAGCGCGTGCTCCCGGTCCGAGCCGTACGCGATCACCTTCGCGAGCAGCGGGTCGTACGACGTCGTCACCTCGGTGCCCGTCTCCACCCAGCCGTCGACGCGCACCCCGGCCGGGAACTCGACCCGTGTCAGCAGGCCGGCGCCGGGCCGGTGGTCGCGGCGGGGATCCTCCGCGTAGAGGCGTGCCTCCACGGCGTGGCCGCGGGGCGGCCCCGGGTCGCGTACGACGTCCCGCTCGCCGCGTGCCAGGCGCAGCATCCAGGCGACCAGGTCGACGCCGTAGATCTCCTCGGTGACCGGATGCTCCACCTGGAGGCGGGTGTTGACCTCCAGGAAGCAGGCCTCCTCGCGGGCCGCGTCGTAGACGAACTCGACGGTGCCGGCGGAGCGGTAGCCGACCGAGGCGCACAAGTCATGAGCGCTCGTGGCGAGTTGCTCTCGTATGCGAGAGGGCAGGCCGGGAGCCGGGGCCTCCTCCACGACCTTCTGGTTGCGGCGCTGGAGGGAGCAGTCCCGGTCGCCGAGGACGACGACCTCGCCCGCGCCGTCGCCGAAGACCTGCACCTCGACATGGCGGGCGTGCTCCACGAGCCGTTCCAGGAAGACTCCGGCGGAGGAGAAGGAGGCGGCGGCGACGCGCTGGACGCGCTCCCAGGCGTCGGCCAGCTCGTCGGCCGAGCGGCAGGCCGACATGCCGATCCCGCCGCCACCGCCGGTCGCCTTGAGCATGACCGGGTAGCCGATGAGCCGGGCCTGCTCCAGCGCCTCGGGCAGGTCCGCCAGGAGTCCGGTGCCGGGGGCCAGCGGCACCCCCGCCGCCTCCGCCGCCGCCCGCGCGGTGTGCTTGGCGCCGAACAGCTCCAGCTGCTCGGGCGTCGGACCGACGAAGACGATCCCCGCGTCGGCGCAGCGGCGCGCGAAGGCAGCGTCCTCGGAGAGGAAGCCGTAGCCCGGGTGGATGGCGCCCGCGCCGGTGTCCTTGGCCGCGCCCAGGACCAGGTCGGCGTCGAGGTACGACTCCTTCGCGGGGGCAGGGCCGAGCCGTACGGCCTCGTCGGCGAGCCGGACGTGAGGGGTGGAGCGGTCCGGGTCGGAGTACACCGCGACCGTGCGCAGGCCCAGGGCGCGGGCCGTGCGGATGACACGGACGGCTATCTCGCCGCGGTTGGCGACCAGCAGTTTGTCGAAGGTCATGCCGCGTCCCCGTCCCGTTCGTCGCGCTCGGCGTGCCGGCCGGGTCCGGTGATCGTCATCTCCACCGCCGTCGGCTCGAAGCCGTTGCAGGGGTTGTTGATCTGGGGGCAGTTCGAGACCAGCACGAGGACGTCCCGTTCGGCGCGGAGCGTGAGCGAGAGGCCCGGCGCGGAGAGTCCGTCGACGATGCCGAGGGTGCCGTCCTTCTCGACGGGCACGTTCATGTACCAGTTGATGTTGGAGACCAGGTCCCGCTTGCCCAGGCCGTGCCGGGCGCCCTCGGCGAGGAAGTTGTCCACACACGCGTGCTGCGCGTAGGTGTGGTGGCCGTAGCGCAGGGTGTTGGACTCCTTGGAGCAGGCGCCGCCGACGGTGTCGTGGCGGCCCACGCCGTCGGCCGTCACCGTCATCAGCGCAGTGTGCTCGCTGGACATCAGCACACTGCCCGTGGTGAGGAAGATGCCGCCCTGGGCGTGGATCGTGTCGGGCGCGCTGTAGCGCACGGACGTGTCGTGGGCGTCGTACACGAGGAAGTCGACGGCCTGGTTGCCGTGCAGGTCGGTGATGGTCAGCGTCTCGCCCTCGCGGAGGACGGCGGACCAGGAGGCGCGGGCCGCCACCACTGTCTTCGTGCTCATGCGAGCCCCCTCGCGGTCAGGAATTCGGCGGTGTTGAGGAAGGCGCGGCGGCCCTCGGGCGTGGCTTCCCACAGCGGGTCGCCCGGCCGGGTGGCCGCCGCCCGCCAGGCGAGGACCTCCAGTGGGGTGCTGACGTACCCCGGCCGGGGGTCGGCCGGGTGCGGCACGTTGGCGATCAGGACCGTCACGTCCTGTTCGGCGCGCAGGGTGACGCTGCCGCCCGGGCCGGCCGAGCCGGTGAAGTCGAGGGTGCCGTCGCCTCCGACCTCCACCCCCTGGAAGAAGGAGAGCGAGGGCGGCAGATCGCGCGGCTCCAGACCGTTCTTCGCGGCGGCCAGCTTGAACAGCTCCCGGCCGGCCGGGGAGGCGGACTGCGGGGTGCCGTCGCCGTAGCGCTCGGTGTTGCGTACGAGGGTGGAGGTGCCGCACAGGGCGTCGTGCCGGCCGGCGGTGTCGGCGACGACCGAGGCGAGGACGCGGCCCTGGTCGGACAGGAGCAGCACGCCCTCGCCGAGGTAGGCGTTCCACTGGACCTTGACCGTGTCGGCGACGTTCAGCCGCTCCCAGGGGCGGCCCTCCGCGTGCAGCAGCAGATGGGCGCAGGCGTCGCCGTGCAGGTCGGTCAGGCGCAGCTCGGTGCCGCGCGCGAGGACCCGGTGGGTGTAGTTGCCGCCCGCGACCGTCTCGGCCCACACCAGGTGGCCCGCCTCGCAGGGCGGTTCCTGCCAGTCCCGGGCCGGGACGACGGGCATGGCCTCGGCATGGGCGCCCTCCTGCGCCCGGGCGTGGGCGCGTGCTCCGTATGTGGTCGCTGTCGCCGCCATCGCGGACCTCCGCAGCTCGGTTGCGTCGCTGTCCCGGTATTTCTGTCGCCCGACAGAAATTAGGTCCGGGGCGGGTCGCCGCCGTTGCCCGCCGGTTGCGGGACGGTTACCGACTCCTCACCCGGTCGCCCTCGCCGGATCGCCCGGAGATCGCCGTCCGGGGCCGTGTGCGAGGATCGAACGCATGGGGACGAGCAGCGGACGTCGAGTGGGCCGCCCACGGGCCGCGCAGCGCCCGGACAGCGGGCTCGCGCCGCGCGCCGAACTCCTCGTAGCCGCCGCGGAGTTGTTCACCACGCGCGGCTACGCCGCCACCACCACCCGGGCCGTCGCCGAACGCGCGGGAATGCGCCAGGCCTCCATGTACCACTACGTCTCCGGCAAGGAGGAGCTGCTGGCCGCGCTGCTGGAGTCGACGGTCACGCCCTCGCTGACGTACGCCCGTGAGCTGCTCGCGGACGACGGGCGGACGGCCGAGGACCGGCTGTGGGAGCTGTGCCGCACCGACGTCGAGCTGCTGTGCGGCGGCTCGCACAACCTCGGCGGCCTCTATCTGCTGCCCGAGGTGCGCACCGAGCGGTTCGCCGGTTTCCATGCCGTGCGCGCCGAACTCAAGGACACCTACCGTCAGTTGATCGCCGCCACGGTGGCGGGCGGCGCGCTCGCGAAGAGCGCGCTGGATCTGCGCACCGACCTCGTCTTCGGTCTCATCGAGGGCGTCATCCTCGTGCACCGCTCGGATCCCGACCGCTCGGTCTCGGAGTTCGCCCGCGCCACCGCCGACGCGGCACTGCGCATCGCGGGGAACTGAACACCGCGCATCGCGGGGACCGAACACCGCCCGAACCGTTCATGGGCGCTCGTCTCATCCGTCCCGGTGAACTGTTTCGCACGTCCGTACGGCGTAACGCACCGTGTTCGATCGAATGCCCGGCGTGTAAATGAGCCGAGGTTACTCCACGTGCGGAAGCGGTTTCAGGCAGTTGCTGAATATGACACAGCGATGATCCGGTCGGACTAAGCTCGCCCGCGGCGCACCGAGTTGAGGCGTATTCGTGCGCTTGTTCCCAAACTTCCCGAAGATGCCGACAGATCCCTACAGAGGGTGCCCACATGGTGAGTGTTCAGTCCCCACCCGGTCGCCGAGAACTTCCCTACGCGCGCGTGCTGTTGCTGCCGGCGATACTGATGGCCGCGGCGACCGGAGCCGCCGTCGCCCTGGTGGCGACGCAGGCCCGGCTCGCCGTCGGCGTCTGCGGAGCCGTCGCCACCCTCCTGGTGATCGCGGCGGGAGCCGAGTCGGTGCGCCGTGGGCGGCGCCTGCGGGAGCTGCGCGCGGAGCGGGACCAGCGCGTCGGGTACCTGGAACGCCGGGTGGCCGGCCACGCGGAGGAGAACCGCCGCCTCGCCGAGGAGTTCGTGCCCAACGCCGTGGAATGGCTGCGGGCCGGAAACTCCCCCAGGGAGGTGATGCGCGACTTCAGCGAGGGTGATCCCGACTTCCGCGAACTCGACGACGCGCAGCGCGCCGTGATCAGGAAGATCCTCGACATCGTGGACCACGAGGAGTCCCTGCGCGACTCGGCCCAGCGCTCCTTCGTCAGCGTCGCCCGCCGGATGCAGGCCATCGTCCACCAACAGTCCGCGGAACTGAGGGAGATGGAGGAGGACCACGGACGCAACCCCGAGGTCTTCGACGACCTGCTGCGCATCGACCACGGCACGTCGCTGATCGGCCGCCTCGCCGACTCCATCGGTGTGCTCGGCGGCGGCCGGCCCGGCCGCAACTGGCCCCAGCCGGTCCCGCTGTACAGCGTGCTGCGCGGCGCCATGTCCCGGATCCTGGAGTACCGCCGCATCCAGCTGGACTCCATCGCCAAGGTGAACATCCGCGGCCTCTCCGTCGAGCCGCTCCTCCACGCGCTCGCGGAACTCCTGGACAACGCCACCCGCTACTCGCCCCCGCAGAGCAAGGTGCACGTCAACGCCGTCGAGGTGCAGACCGGCATCGCCATCGAGATCGAGGACGCCGGCGTCAGCCTCAGCGAAGAGGCCCGCGCCAAGGCCGAACGCATGCTGGAGCAGGCCATGGCGGGCGTCGACATCCAGGACGTCGGCGGCACCCCGCGCCTGGGTCTCGCGGTCGTCGGCCGTCTGTGCACCTCGTTCAACCTCCAGGTGTCGCTGCGTACCTCGGCCTACGGTGGCGTCCGGGCCGTCCTCATCGTGCCGAGCGAGATGCAGACCTGCGATCCCGCCCCCGGCTTCGCGCACGGCATCGGCGCCACCGCCGTACCGCAGATCGACCTGAGCACGATCGGCGAGGGCCCCAAGCGCCCGCCCAAGAAGCGCCGTCCCACCAACGCGCGTATCCCGGCCGGAGTCTCCCTGACCGACGACGAGGTGCCCGAGGTCACCGAGTGGACCGATCAGGGTCTGCCGCAGCGCCGCAGCAAGACCACGATCCCGATCACCCAGCGCTATGCCGAGGCGTACGCCGCTCAGGAGGCCGAGCGCCTGGGCCAGCCCGACCCGTTCGCACAGCGGCGGCCCGAGCCCGAGCCGGAACCCCAGAAGAAGCGGGAGCCCGGCCTGGCGTTCGAGGCCTTCTGGGAGGGCCTGGTCAAGGCGGCCCCGCCCGGCGTGCACCCCACCGACTTCACCCGCAATCCCACCGCATATCTGCACCTGATCGAAGACAAGGCCAAGCCCGAGGCCGACGATGAAGGGGACCTCACGTGATCCAGCAGCGCCAAAACTTCGACTGGCTGCTCAAGGAGCTCTACAACGGGGTTCCCGGCATCGAGATGATCGTGGTCCTCTCGGCCGACGGACTGCGCATCGCCCGCTACGCCGGCGACCCCGACGCCGCCGACCGGGTCGCCGCCGCCTGTGCCGGCCTCCAGAGCCTGGCCGCCGCGGTCGGCCAGGAGATCCAATCGAGCACCGGCGAGATGGACATGGTCGTCATCGACCTGAGCGGCGGCTACTTCTACATGATGTCGGCCGGTGCCAACGCCTACCTCGCCGTCCTCGCCGACGTGCGCTGCGAGGCCAGTCGGATGAGCGGCATGATGCGCGACCTGGTGGTCCGCATCGGCGCCCACCTGACCAGTCCGCCCCGGCGCAACGGGCAGAGTGTATGACGCCTCCGCAACGCCGCCGGCGACAACCCCTGCCGCAACCGCCCCCGTCGCCCCCACCGCTCCCGAAGGACTCGAAGGAGGGAGCCGAGGGGGAGGGCAAGAACCCCGAGCGGCTGTACATCATCACGGGCGCGGACGGCGAGCGCGCACCCGTCGACCTCGTCACGTTAGTCGTGGCGCGCGCCGAACCGCCCTCGTCGGCCACCCCGGAGCAGACGGCGGTGCTGCGGATGTGCGCCGCCCCGCTGTCGGTGGCCGAGATCTCGGCCTACCTCGGCCTGCCGTTCAGCGTGGTGACGGTGCTGCTCACCGAGATGCTGGCGGCCGAACTCGTACAGGCACGCGCCCCCATCGTCCGGCAGCAGCTCCCCGACCGTTCCCTTCTCGAAGCGGTGATGCATGGACTTCAACGGCTCTGACACGATCCCCGGCCCACGGGCCGAGGACCATCTGCCGCACACCACCACGGCCGCGGCGAAGATCGTCATCGTGGGCGGCTTCGGCGTCGGCAAGACCACCATGGTCGGCTCCGTCAGCGAGATCAGGCCGCTGACCACCGAGGAGACCATGACCCAGGCGGGCATCGGGGTCGACGACAACTACGGTTCCGAGACCAAGACCGCCACCACCGTGGCCATGGACTTCGGCCGGATCCGCATCACCGAGCAGGTCGTGCTCTACCTCTTCGGCACACCCGGCCAGGAACGCTTCTGGTTCCTGTGGAACGGACTGTTCGAGGGCGCGCTCGGCGCGGTCGTCCTGGTCGACACCCGCCGCCTCGAGGTCAGCTTCGAGGTCATGGGCCGGCTGGAGGAGGGCGGCGTGCCCTTCGTCGTCGCCGTCAACACCTTCCCCGACGGGCCCCGTTACCCCATGGACGACCTGCGCGCGGCCCTCGACCTGCCGCCCGAGATCCCGATCGTGGAGTGCGACGTCCGTCGCCGCGCCTCCAGCCGCGACGTCCTGATGACCCTCATGCGCTTCCTGCACTCCCTGGCCCTGACCCGCAGCCTCACCTGATCCGCAGCCTCGACCGACCGCACGGCAGCCCCTCCCCACACACCACATTCAGCACAGTTTCGGAGCGACCCCCTGTGACTCCCGAACACCCCACCCCGACCGGCCCGCACGACCTCGCCCTGGACCCGCCGGCCGGCTGCCCCGCGCACGGCCGGGGCCCCGGCGGACTGGCCCGCCTCTACGGCCCCGGCGCGGAGGACCTGAACGAACTGTACGAGCGGCTGCGCGAGGAGCACGGCCCCGTGGCGCCGGTCCTGCTCCACGACGACCTGCCGATGTGGATGGTCCTCGGGCACGCCGAGAACCTGCGCATGGTGCGCACCCCGTCGCAGTTCACCAAGGACAGCCGCATCTGGTCGCAGATGCTGGACGGCAAGGTCAGGCCCGACCACCCGCTGATGCCGCACATGGCCTGGCAGCCCATCTGCGCCCACGCCGAGGGCGACGAGCACAAACGGCTGCGGGGCGCGGTCACCGCGGCCATGGCGACCATCGACGACCGCAGCGTGCGCCGCTACATCAACCGCTCCACACAGCGCCTGGTCAACCGCTTCTGCGAAGAGGGCCGGGCCGACCTGGTGGGCGACTTCGCCGAGCACCTGCCGATGGCCGTGATGTGCCATGTCCTCGGCATGCCCGACGAGTACGACGACAAGATGGTGCACGCCGCCCGCGACGCGCTCAAGGGCAGCGAGACCGCGGTCGCCAGCCACGAGTACGTCGTCGGGGCGCTCGGCCGGCTCACCACCCGCCGCCGCGCCAAGCCCGAGGACGACTTCACCAGCCACCTCATCGGCCACCCGGCGGAACTCACCGACGACGAGGTCAGGGAGCATCTGCGCCTGGTGCTCTTCGCCGCCTACGAGGCCACCGTCAACCTGCTCTCCAACGCGCTGCGCATGGTCCTCACCGACCCGCGTTTCCTCGCCCAGTTCAACGGCGGCCAGATGACGGTGGCGGAGGCGGTCGAGCAGTCCCTGTGGGACGAGCCCCCGTTCAGCACCATCTTCGGCTACTTCGCCAAGCAGGACACCGAGCTCGGCGGTCAGCGCATCCGCCGGGGCGACGGTCTCTTCTTCGCGCCCGCACCCGGCAACGTGGACCCCCGGGTCCGCCCCGACCTGTCCGCCCACATGCAGGGCAACCGCTCCCACCTCGCCTTCGGCAGCGGCCCGCACGAGTGCCCCGGCCAGGACATCGGCCGCGCCATCGCCGACGTCGGCGTCGACGCGCTGCTGATGCGGCTGCCGGACGTGCAACTCGACTGTGAAGAGGACGAGTTGCGGTGGACGATGTCGATCGCCTCGCGGCACCTGGTGGAGCTGCCGGTCCGGTTCGAGCCGAAGGACCAGCAGGACGTCAAGCACAAGCCGAGCCACGCCCCGATCCCGCCGCAGCGCCTGAAGCCGCCGGTGAGCACGCAGCCGCGGCCCGCGCCGGCCCCCACCCCCGAACCGGTGGCCGCTCCGGCGCCCGCGCCGCGACCGGCGCCGCGCTCCGCGCCGCCCGTCCCGCAGCCGACGGGGCCGGTCCGCAGGCCCAACGCCTGGCGGCGCTTCCTGTCCTGGTGGCGCGGCTACTGAGCGGCGGCCGCCGACGGAGCGCTACCGAGCGGCGCCCGCCGACGGAGCGGCGGCCCAGCCGTCGTACGACGTCCAGGCCTCGAGCACCCGGCCGCTCCGCAGCCGGTGCTCCGTCCCCGTGACCGGATCGGTGAACTCCAGCTCCCGCGCCAGTAGTTGCAGCGGGCGCCGGAAGTCGCCGGCCGGCACGGCGGCGGCCACCTCGGGGTAGAGCGGATCGCCCAGGATGGGCACGCCGAGCGTGTTCATGTGGACGCGTAGCTGATGGGTCTGCCCGGTGGCGGGCAGCAGCCGGTACCGGCCGAGTCCCCGCGCCCCGTGCTCGACGAGCTCGACGCGGCTCACGGCGTTCGGCTCACCCGCCACCTCGTAGGCGGCCAGGACGCCGCGTTCCTTGACGATCCGGCTGCGCACGGTCCGGGGCAGGGCGAGCCCCGGGGCGTAGGGCGCGACGGCCTCGTACACCTTGCGCACGCGGCGGTCGCGGAACAGCGACTGGTACGCGCCGCGCTCCTCGGGGCGCACGGTGAACAGCACCAGCCCGGCGGTGAGCCGGTCGAGGCGGTGCGCGGCGCCGAGCGCGGGGATGTCCAGCTCCCGTCGCAGCCGGGCCAGCGCGCTCTCGGTGACATGGCTGCCGCGCGGGGTGGTGGCCATGAAGTGCGGCTTGTCGACGACGACGATGTGCTCGTCGCGGTGCACGATCTCCAGCGGGAACGGCACGGGCACCTCGGGCGGCAGCTCGCGGTGGTACCAGACGAACATCCCCGGCACGTAGGCCGCGTCCGGCGCCACGGCCCGCCCGTCGGCGCCGACGACGAGCCCGGCCCCCAGCATCGCGTCCACGACCCCGGCGCGCGCCGCGCCCAGCCGCTCCACCAGGTGCTCCCGCACAGTGGTCCAGGCGCCCTCGCCGGGCAACCGCACCCGCACCGGATCGATCCCGTCGCGCTGCGGCAGCGGGGAGGGCGGGGGAGGCGTACGGCGTCTCATCGGGGTCAAGCCTACGGGGACCGGAAAACCCGTTGGTCCGGGCCGTGACCGGTTGGCAGGATGCGGATCATGCCCTACACCGCAGGCTCCGTCCTGCCCGCCGGAACCCTCTCGGGGGCCCCGCAGCCCGTGCTCCGCAGCGGCGACGGACTGCTCCTGCGCCCGTGGCGGGCCGAGGACGCCCCCGCCGTGTACGCCGCCTTCCAGGACCCGGCCATGCACCAGTGGCACATCAGGGCCGCCGACTCCGAGGAGGAGGTCACCGGCTGGATCGAGGAGTGGCGCACGAGCTGGGCGGAGGAGCGGAACGCCCAGTGGGCGGTCGTCGACACGGACACCGGTGAACTGCTCGGGCGCGTGGCGCTGCGCGGCATCCTGCTCGCCGAGGGCGTGGCCGAGATCGCCTACTGGACGACCAGGGCGGCCCGTGGCCGGGGAGTCGCACCCCGGGCCACGACCACCCTCACCCGCTGGGCCTTCGACGAGATCGGCTTCCACCGACTGGAGCTGATGCACGCCACCGCCAACGAGGCCTCCTGCCGGGTCGCGGGCAAGGCCGGCTTCCTCCTGGAGGGCACCCGGCGCAGCGCCGCCCTCCACCAGGACGGCTGGCACGACATGCACCTCCACGCGCGCGTGCAGGGCGACTGAGCGAGGCGCACCGAACGCCGCGTGCCCGGCGGCCCGGCGGCCCGGCGGCCCGGGGTGGCCGGGCTACCTTGCGGCCGCTCGGCCTGCCCCGCGGCGTTTACGCGGCTGCCGTCTTTGGTACGGCCGGGGCCGGGGCCCGCCTGCGATAGGACCGGAAGGCCACGCCGGCCGTGAGCGTCGCGCCGAGGAACAGCACGGTGAACCACTGGAAGTACCAGTGGCCGCCCGCCGGGTCGTACACCGCCGCGCGCGGCCAGGCCAGGTTGACCGTCATCAGCAGCCCGTAGAGGAGCGCGAGGGCGTTCACCGGGACGCCCCAGCGGCCCAGGGAGAACAGGCGGGCGCCCGTCTCGTCCGTGCCGGCCGAGGAGAACTCTCCGCGCAGTCGGCGCACCAGCAGCGGGCCGGTGACCATCGCGTACGCCAGGTACAGCATCACGATGCAGGTCGTGCCGATGGCCAGGAAGGCGTCCGGTGAGGCGAAGTTGAGCAGCAGCAGGGCCGCCGCGAGGACGCCTACCATCAGCGCCGGGGCGCTCGGCATGCCGGTGCGGGGGTTCACGCGCGCGAGGCGGCCGGAGAACGGGAGCTGTCCGTCGCGGGCCATGGAGAACAGCATCCGGCAGGCCGCCGTCTGGATGGCGAGCGTCGCCACCGCGATCGCGACCACCACGTCCGCCAGCAGCCCCTTGCCGACCCCGTCGCCGAGGCTGCTGGTGAGGACGTAGCCGAGGCCCTCGACCCCCAGGCGTCCGTCGGTGAGGCTGGGCGCGGCCAGCAGCCCGCCCAGCACGATCAGCCCGCCGAGGAGACCGGCCGCGCCGAGCGCGGTGAGGATCGTGCGGGGCGCCGTACGGCGGGGGTTGTGCGTCTCCTCGCTCATCTCGCCCGCGCTGTCGAAGCCGATCATCACGTACGCGGCCGTGAACGAGCCGACGAGCAGCGCCCCGAACAGGCCGTTCTGCGCGGCCCCTTCGGTGTGGAACGTGATGGTCGGGGTGCGCTCGGAGTGGGTGAGCAGCAGGACGACGATGAGTACCGCGCCGATGATCTCGGCGGTCACGCCGACCCGGTTGATCACCGACATCACACGGTTGTCGACGACGTTCACGAACGTGGTCAGCGCCAGCAGGAGCACACCGAGCAGCGCCGCGTTCGCCGCGCCGTCGGGTGAGGTGGGCGCCGGGCCGGTGCCGATCAGCTGGAAGCCCGACCAGATCGCCGGCAGCACCATCTGGAGCGCCAGCGCGGCCGCGGCGACCACGACGATCTGCCCGATCACCATGATCCAGCCGGCGAACCAGCCGAACGAGGGCGTCGACAGCCGTGACGACCACTGGTAGATCGCGCCCGAGATCGGGTAGCGCGCCGCCAGTTCCGCGAAGCACGCGGCGACCAGCAGCTGACCGATCAGCACGGCCGGCCAGGCCCAGAAGAAGACCGGGCCGCCGAAGGCGTAACCGAAGCCGAAGAACTGGAAGACGGTCGTCAGGACGGAGATGAAGGAGAACCCGGCGGCGAACGAGGCGTACCGGCCCAGGCTGCGGTGCAGTTCCTGGCGGTAGCCGAACTCGGCGAGGGAGCCGTCGCCCGCGTCGGGGGAGTGCGGCGGGTCGGGGCGTACGTCGGAAGGGGCTGTTGTCGTCACGGCGGAACCTGCCTTGGGCCCAGAGGGAACGTGATTCCTGTCGGGCGACAGAAATTAGGGACGCGCTGTTTCGTGCGCGTCACGCCGCCGTGTCCGGGGCGGGCCCAAGTCCTCACGTCCTCGCACACCTCACTCGAACGCGTTACATCGCGTCTATTGCGGGTGGCGGGGAACTCGCGATATGTTCGGCTACGGATATTCGGAAGCGAACCCGAGGTCGGGGAGCGAGGTGGTCGTCGTGGCGAGGAAACGCCGCAAGCTCAGCAATCCGCTGGCGCTCGCCGTGATGACGACGCTCTGGCAGAAGCCGATGCATCCGTACGAGATCGCCCAGACCCTGCGCAGCCAGGGCAAGGACACCAGTACGAAGACGAACTACGGCTCGCTCTACACCGTCGTGCAGAACCTCGAGAAGTACGGCTTCGTCGAGGTGACCGGTGTGGAACGCCAGGGCAACCGCCCCGAGCGCACGGTCTACGGGCTCACCGAGGCAGGGCGTGAGGAGATGGCCGAGTGGCTGTCCGATCTGATCGCCATCCCCGCGAAGGAGTACCCGATCTTCGAGACGGCGCTCTCGCTGATGGCGGCGCTGCCTCCCGACGACGTGGTGCGCCTGCTGCAGACCCGGCTGAGCTCGCTGGAGGTCCAGGTGGCCAGCGGCCGCGGCGCCCTCGAGAAGCTGTACGAGACGCTGCCGAGGCTCTTCCTCGTCGAGGTCGAGTACCAGCTGCACATGGTCGAGGCGCAGGCCGAGTGGGTCGGCGGATTCCTCGAGGAGGTAAGGAAGGGCTCACTGCCCGGCGTCGAGGAATGGCGGCGTTTCCACGAGACGGGGGAGCTGCCGACGGAATTCACCTCTTGAGAACGACCCCGGCAGCGCTGTTGCAGCAGCTCCGCCGGGGTCCCAACCCCGAACGGAATCCGCCGTGAGGCGGCTCCGGGCCATCGAGGTGCGGCACACCCAGGATAGCCCGGCGCTCTTCACGCGGATCAGCAGTCCTGTCCGCTCACGAAGGAGCACCGTCATGAGCAACACCCGCGCGCCCGCGGTCGAGGCGCGTCGACTCGTCAAGACCTACCCCGGTGGCGTCACCGCCCTGAACGGCCTCGAGATCACCGTCGAGCCCGGTACCGTCTTCGGGCTGCTCGGCCCCAACGGCGCCGGCAAGTCCACCACCGTCAAGATCCTCACCACCTTGGCCCGCCCCGACTCCGGGTCGGCCACCGTCGCCGGGCACGACGTGCTGCGCCACCCGGACCGGGTGCGCCGCGCGATCGGCGTGGTCGCCCAGAACTCCGGCGCCGACCCGGTCGCCACCGGCCGCGACAACCTCCGCCTCCAGGGCAGGCTCTACGGGGTGCGGGGCGCCGCCCTCGACCGGCGCGTCGACGAGCTGCTCGAACGTTTCGCGCTCACCGAGGCCGCCCGGCGCCCGGTCAAGGGCTACTCCGGCGGCATGCGGCGCCGGCTCGACGTCGCGCTCGGCCTGGTGCACCGGCCCGAGGTGCTCTTCCTCGACGAGCCCACCACCGGTCTGGACCCGCAGGCCCGCACCGCGATGTGGGACGAGATCGGCCGGCTGGCCGGTGAGGAGGGGCTGACCATCCTGCTCACCACGCACTACCTGGAGGAGGCCGACCGACTCGCCGAGCGCGTCGCCATCGTCGACCGCGGCCGGATCGTCGTCACGGGGACTCCCGACGCCCTCAAGGGCGAACTCCGCGGTGACGCCGTGCATGTGGAGCTGCGCTCCGCGCCGGGCGAGGGCGGCCGCACACTGCTGGAGAGTGCCCTGGGCGGGCTGCCGGGTGTCCACGAGGTGGTGTGCGACGGGCCCCGGGTCAGCGTCCGCGCCGAGGACGGAGCGGCCGCGGTGCCCGCGCTGCTCGGCGCCCTGGAGCGGGCCGGGGTGGCCGTGGCCACCGCGCTCGTCGCCCGTCCCTCCCTCGACGACGTCTACCTGCGGTACGCGGGCCGCCGTTACGCCGAGGCCGAGGCCGAGAGCGGGACCGTCGCCGCCGACGCCCTCGTCGTCACCGGGGGTGCGCGATGAGTACCGCGATCGTCCAGACCTGGTACATGACGCAACGCCAGCTGATGGTGTTCGCCCGCCAGCCCGCGTACGCCGTGATCACGCTGATCCAGCCGGTGATCTGGCTGTTCCTGTTCGGCAGCCTCTTCAGGAACGTCGTGTCGCTGGGCGGCTTCGGCACGGCCTCCTACCTCGACTACCTGGTGCCGGGCGTGGTCGTGATGAGCGCGCTCGCCTCCAACCTGTGGGCGGGCATGGGCACGTTGGAGGAGATCCAGCGCGGCACCCTCAACCGGTTTCTGACCACTCCGGCCAGCCGGGCCGCGCTGATGAACGGCAATGTCGTCCACAACGGCATCGTCACCGCTCTCCAGTCGGCCGTCATCGTGCTGCTCGGCCTGGCGGGCGGTGCGGAGTACCCGGGCGGGGCCGTGGGCGTCGTCGTCCTGGTCGTCGCCTCGGTGCTGCTGGGCACGGTCTTCGGGGCGCTGTCCAACGCCCTGGGCATGCTGGTGCGGGAGCGGGAGTCGATCATCGGCGTCAACACGTTCCTGCTGCTGCCGCTGACCTTCCTCTCCAGCGCGTTCATGGCGCCGGACCGGATGCCCGGCTGGATACGGCAGGTGGCCCGCTTCAACCCGTTGGACTGGGCGATGGTCGCGGGCCGTTCGGCCTTGTCCGCCGACCCCGACTGGGGCGCGGTGCTCCTGCGCGGCGGGGCGCTCCTCGCGCTCGCGACGGCGGCGGTGTGGCTCTCGATCAGGACGTTCCGGTCGTACCAGCGGTCGGTGTAGCAGCGAGCCGGGGCGGGCCCCTGCGGAGTCGTAGGAGCTGGCCTCATGGGGTCGCAGGGGCGGCCCGCGCCACGAGTGCGGGCCGCTTCCGGGACCACGGCGGCCGTCGCCGGTCGGCCCCGCGCCACGCCCGGCGCCGACGCCGGACTGGTGCGCATCGGCGGACGTGTCCCGCAGGCCGGACGTCCGGCCGCCAGGTCACGCGGCCGGCGCCGCGCCCTCCTGCTCCGCCTCCACGCGCGCGTTCCAGTCCCGCTTCGAGGCCTGCCAGCCGTCCTCGTTGTGGCCGAGCCGCCAGTAGCCGGAGATCGACAGGTCCTCGCGCGGGATCTGCAGCTCGACGCGCAGGAGTTTGCGCAGATCCTTCACGCAGGCGGCCTCGCCGTGCACGAACGCGTGCACGCGGCCTTCGGGGAACTCCAGCGCCCGTACCGCCTCGACGAGCCTCTCGCCGACCGGGCGGTCGCCGCGGTGCAGCCAGACGACCTCCACGTCGGAGTCGACCTTCTGCTCCTCCTCGGGGCCCGACACCTCGATGAAGGCGTGGGCGACGCTGCCCGCGGGCAGCGACTCCAGGGCGGCCGCGATGGCGGGCAGGGCGCTCTCGTCGCCGGCCAGCAGATGCCAGTCGGCGGCCGTGTCGGGCGCGTAGGCGCCACCGGGGCCCATGAAGCGGACGGTCTCGCCCGGCTGGACGCGCGCCGCCCACGGCCCGGCCAGGCCCTCGTCGCCGTGGACCACGAAGTCCAGGGTCAGCTCGTGGAGTTCGGCGTCCCAGTTGCGCACGGTGTACGTGCGGGTCACGGGCCACTGCTCACGGGGGAACTCGGCGCGGATGCGTTCCAGGTCGAAGGGCTCGGGATAGGTCACGCCCTCGGGACCGAAGAGCAGTTTGACGTAGTGGTCGGTGCAGGTGCCGGCCGTGAACTCGGCCAGGCCTTCGCCGCCGAGTACGACGCGCTGCATATGTGGGGTGAGCCGTTCGGTGCGGACGACCTGCGCGGAGTGGGGCTTCCGCGGCTTCCGTGCCGGACGTTCTGCCATGACGGCCTCCCATGTGGCTATGGTTAGGTTTACCTAAGTTAGCATCTCTCCCCCGGGTGATGCCCTCCCCCTTCGAGAGGTGGGCCCACCTCTCATCCGGAACTCATGCAGAGGATGACTCTCGGCCTGCGTCATTGTCATTCCCCGACACGGGAACATTGGTTACGCGGGCGGTGCGCCCAGCGTCGTCAGCAGTCGCTGGAGCGACCCGCCGAGTCCCCAGCGCTGCGCCAGTGCCTCCAGTGTCGCTCCGTCCCGCGGCGCGTGCGGCAGAGCGGTGTCCACGTCCGGCAGCGGCACGTCGTCGGCGACCGCGACCACCTTCGGCGCGACGGCGAGGTACGGCCGCGACTCGTCCAGCCGCTTCCGCTGGGAGGGGGTCAGCTTCGCCTTCGGGTCGTCGACCGCCGCCACGATCCCGGCCAGGTCGCCGAATTCGGCCAGCAGCTTGGCCGCGGTCTTCTCCCCGATGCCCGGCACGCCCGGCAGGCCGTCGCTCGGGTCGCCGCGCAGCAGCGCCAGATCCGCGTACCCGCTCCCGTCGACGCCGTACTTCTCGCGCAGCCACGCCTCGTCGGTGAGCTGGAGCGTGCCGACGCCCTTCAGCGGGTACAGCACGCGCACCCCGCGTGCGTCGTCCACCAGCTGGTAGAGGTCGCGGTCGCCGGTGACGATGTCGACCGGGCCCTTCGCCCGGCCGGCGAACGTGCCGATCACGTCGTCCGCCTCGTAGCCGGCGACGCCCACCCGCGCGATGCCGACCGCGTCCAGGACCGCCTCGATGATCGGCACCTGCGGCGAGAGCGTGTCCGGCACCTCCTCCTCGTCCGGTCCCGACTCGCGCTCCTCGGCGACGCGGTGCGCCTTGTAGGAGGGGATCAGGTCGACCCGCCACTGGGGGCGCCAGTCGGCGTCCATGCAGGCGACCAGCTCGTCCGGCCGGTGGTCCTTCACCAGCCGGTCGATGAAGTCCAGCAGCCCGCGCACGGCGTTCACCGGGGTGCCGTCCGGTGCCTTCACGGAGTCCGGCACGCCGAAGTAGGCGCGGAAGTAGAGCGAGGCGGTGTCGAGGAGCATCAGTCGTCCGGTCACGCCTCGCATCATGCCGCACCAGCGCCCTGGCGACCGGTGCGTATTCACTCCCGTGGCAGGAGTGAACCTCTTGTGAAACCTGCTGTGAACTGAACCACTCGTACGTTTGCCCCCATCGGACCAGGGCAGGGGCGGCCTCGGAGCAACGTCCGGTTGCGCTTTCAACTGTTTGCTGTTGCCGAGTGCTCCGATTCCTGTCCCCGACGAGAGGTACGCGTGTCCTCCAGGCTTGAGGCCGAGCATCTGCACAAGGTGTTCGGCAGACGACCGCAGCAGGCAGTCGAGCGGCTCCGGGAGGGAGCCGACCGGGAGGAGCTGCGTGCCGACGGCACCACGGCCGCCGTCATCGACGCCTCCTTCACGGTGGAACCGGGCGAGATCTTCGTCGTCATGGGTCTGTCCGGTTCGGGCAAGTCCACCCTGCTGCGGATGCTCAACGGGCTGCTGGAGCCGACCGCCGGGCGCGTTCTCTTCGACGGCCAGGACCTCACCGCCCTCGCCGACCGCGCACTGCGCGAGGTCCGGGCGAAGAAGATCAGCATGGTCTTCCAGCACTTCGCGCTCTTCCCGCACCGCAGCGTCCTCGACAACGCCGCCTACGGTCTCGCCGTCCAGGGCGTCCCCCGCCGCGAACGCGAGGAGCGCGCCGCCGAGGCACTGCGGCTCTGCGGTCTGGCCGGCTGGGAGAAGTCCTGGCCGGACGAGCTGTCCGGCGGCATGCAGCAGCGCGTCGGCCTGGCCCGCGCCCTCGCCACCGACGCCGACCTGCTCCTGATGGACGAGTCCTTCAGCGCGCTGGACCCGCTGATCCGCCGCGACATGCAGGACCAGCTCCTCACGCTCCAGCAGACGCTGAAGAAGACCATCGTCTTCATCACCCACGACCTCAACGAGGCCATGCGCCTGGGCGACCGGATCGCCGTCATGCGCGACGGCCGCATCGTGCAGACGGGCACGGCCGAGGACATCCTGATCCGCCCCGCGAACGACTACGTCGCCTCCTTCATCCAGGACGTCGACCGCTCGCGCGTGCTGACCGCCTCCGCCGTCATGGACACCGTCGTGCGCGGCGACGAAGCCGACTGCGGCTGCGAGACCGCCACCCCCGACACCCCGTTCACCGCACTGTGCGCGCTCAGCGCCCGCCTGAGCCATCCGGTCGCCGTCCTCGACGGGAAACGGAAACTCGTCGGCGTCGTGTCGGGACAGCGCCTCGTCCGCTTCCTCGGCGACGAACAGGGCCGGGCGACGGCCTGCGACAGTCCGCGCGACGGCGGGAAGAAGGTGATGGCCCGTGCCTAGGCTGCACCTCGGCGACTGGGTCGACTCCGGCGTCGACTGGCTCGTCACCCACCTGTCCTGGCTCTTCGACGCGATCAAGACGGTCGTCGAAGGCATGTACGACGGTCTCGACACCGTGCTCACCGCCCCCGAACCGCTCCTCCTCGCGGGCATCCTCGCCGTGCTCGCCTGGTGGCTGCGCGGTCTCGTCGCGGGTGTCCTGGCCTTCGCCGGGTTCGCCCTCATCGACTCCCTCGCCCTGTGGGACGAGGCGATGTCGACGCTCTCCCTGGTGCTCGTGGCCACGGTGATCGCCCTGGTGATCTCCCTCCCGCTGGGCATCTGGGCCGCCCGTTCAAGGGCCGTCAGCGCCACTCTCAGGCCCGTGCTGGACCTGCTCCAGACGATGCCGTCGATGGTCCTGCTGATCCCGGCGATCCTGTTCTTCGGCATGGGCGTCCCCGCGGGCGTCATCGCCACCCTGATCTTCGCGCTCGCCCCGGGTGTCCGGATGACCGAGCTCGGCATCCGCCAGGTCGACGCCGAACTCGTCGAGGCCGCCGAGGCGTTCGGCACGACGCCCCGCGACACCCTGCTGCGTGTGCAGCTGCCGCTCGCCCTGCCGACGATCATGGCGGGCATCAACCAGGTCATCATGCTGGGCCTGTCGATGGTCGTCATCGCCGGCATGGTCGGCACCGGCGGCCTCGGCGGCGCCGTCAACGAGGCCATCGGCCAGCTCGACATCGGCCTCGGCTTCGAGGCGGGCCTCGGCATCGTGGTCCTCGCCATCTACCTGGACCGGATGACCGGCGCCCTCGGCACCCGGATCTCCCCGCTCGGCCGTCGCGCCGCCGCCAAGGCCCGCGGCACGGTGTGGACGTACCGTCCGCGTCCGGCCGTGGCCGTGGCCGGCGTGGTCGTGCTCGCCCTGGTCGCCGGCGGCATGAACGTCTTCGGCCCCTCGTCCGGTACCGCCGGGGCCTCGGCCTCGGACATCGGCAAGGGCAAGGAGGTCAAGATCGGCTACATCCCGTGGGACGAGGGCATCGCCTCCACCTACCTCTGGAAGGAACTCCTGGAGGAACGCGGCTTCGACGTCACCACCACCCAGTACGCCGCCGGCCCCCTCTACACCGGCGTCGCCACCGGGCAGATCGACTTCCAGACCGACGCCTGGCTGCCCACCACCCACGACGAGTACTGGAAGAAGTACGGCGACAAGCTCGACGATCTCGGCTCCTGGTACGGCCCCACCTCCCTGGAGCTCGCCGTCCCCTCGTACGTGAAGGACGTCGGCTCCCTGGCGGACCTGAAGAGCCATGCCGCCGAGTTCGACGGCAAGATCACCGGCATCGAGCCCAGCGCCGGGATGATGGGCCTGCTCAAGGACAAGGTCCTGGGGCAGTACGGCCTCGACGACTCCTACACCGTCGTCGACGGCTCCACCCCGGCGATGCTCGCCGAACTCAAGCGCGCGTACGCCGCCAGGAAGCCGGTCGTCGTCACCCTGTGGTCGCCGCACTGGGCGTACAGCGACTACGACCTGAGGAAGCTCGAGGATCCCAAGGGCGCCTGGGGCAAGGGAGACGGCGTGCACACCGTCGCCCGCAAGGGCTTCGCCGCCGACAACCCCGAGGTCGGCAAGTGGCTGAAGGACTTCAGGATGACCGAGGCCCAGCTCACCGGTCTGGAGGCGCGGATCCAGCAGGCCGGCAAGGGCAAGGAGCAGGACGCGGTCCGGAGCTGGCTGAAGGAGAATCCGGCTCTGGTCGAGAAGTGGGTACCGGTCGCCGATTCGGGGCAGGAAAGCCGGGCGGCCCGGTGACCTGACAGCACCGTGACCGCCCGACGAGGGGCGGGCACCGACGTACGGCCTTCCGGGCCCGCGTCGGGGCCCGCCCCTCGTGTCGTTCCCGTGTGTTCTTCGCCGCTTGTCCTCGCCGCGTTCTCCGGTGCTCTTTCCGCCGCTCTCTCCCTGCCACGGCGCTGTTGCGGACCCGGTCCGCGGCCGTCCCGCCACGGCAAGGATCCGGCCAAGTACGGAGAGCTACGCCCATGCCCGAACCGGCGCCCCGCGAAGCCGGGGACGAGCGGGAACATGCGCGGCCGTTCGCGCATTGAACCGGAGAGCCGGGCAGCGGGCCCCTGCCCGGCGACTCCGGGGACCGATCGGCTGGCGCGAACTGTGAGGTCCGGTGTTACGCCAGGTGTCCTCGATGTGACGGGCGCATGAAACGGTTTGCCGAACATGCGTAGGGTGCAGACAACTCCTCGGAGGGCGTGGAGGACATCACGGCAGCGACGAGTCAAGGAGGGAGCCGGAGCGATGGGCGACCACAAAGAACAGCCCCTGCGGGTGGGCGCGGCCGTGCGGCGCCGACGCCGGTCCCTCGAGCTCACCCTCGCCGTCGTGGCCGAACGCAGCGGCCTGTCCGTCCCGTTCCTCAGTCAGATCGAGAACGAGCGCGCGCGGCCCAGCACCAGCTCCCTGGAGAAGGTCGCCGACGCCCTGCGCACCACGGCCGTCGAGCTCCTCGCCGCCGCCGACCCCGCGTGCAGCGTGGACGTCGTGCGCGCCGAGGTGACCGAACCCGGTCCGGGGCCGGAGCCGCGCTCCCGTTCCCTCGTGCGCGGTCACCACCAGATGCATGCCTCGGAGTTCACCGGCGACCATGACGCGGGCCGTGAATTCCAGTACCGCAACGACCAGTTGATGTACGTGGCCGACGGCGCCGTGGAGATCGAGGCGGAGGGCCGCGCCTACCGCCTCGGCCGCGGCGACACCCTGTACCTCACCGGCGGGGTCCGCCACCGCTGGCGGGCGACCGTGCCGGACACCCGGGTGGTCGTCGTCGCCGTGGCGGAGCACATCGAGGCGGTACGGGACCGGGACCGGGGCCGGAAGCGGTAGTGCGGATCGTCTCGCTGGTGCCGTCGCTGACGGAGGCGGTGGCTTCCTCCGTGCCCGGCGCCCTGGTCGGCGCCACCGACTGGTGCAGCCACCCGGCCGGCCTCGACGTCACGCGGATCGGCGGAACCAAGAACCCCCGGGTCGACCGGATCGTCGCCCTCGCCCCCGATCTGGTGATCGCCAACGAGGAGGAGAACCGGGAACCGGACCTCGCCGCTCTGCGCGCGGCGGGCCTCGAGGTCCTGGTGACCGACGTCCGGGACGTCCCGCAGGCCTTCGCCGAGCTGGCGCGGGTGCTCCGGGCGTGCGGGGCGCCCTCGCGACCGCAGTGGCTCGACGAGGCGGAGGAGGCGTGGGCGGCGCCGCCGTCGCTCACCCGCCGTCGGACGGCCGTCGTACCGGTCTGGCGCCGCCCGTGGATGGTGCTGGGCCGCGACACCTTCGCCGGGGACGTGCTGGCCCGCCTGGGCGTCGACCAGCTGTACGCCGGGCACGCCGAACGCTATCCGCGGATCCCGGTCGGGGAACTGCTCGCCGCGGCGCCGGACCTGGTCGTGCTGCCGGACGAGCCCTACCGCTTCACCGCCGACGACGGCCCGGAGGCCTTCCCCGGTCTGCCCTGCGCGCTGCTCAGCGGACGGCACCTGACGTGGTACGGCCCGTCGCTCGCCGAGGCGCCGAAGGTGCTGGGCGAGGCGCTGCGAGCAGCCCACCGCTGAGCAGCCCGCGGACGGTGTGCGTGGCGGCCACGACCCACGCGGCGACGAGGACGGCGTACAGCGCGCAGGCGAGCACGTCGTAGGCGACCAGCCCGGTGTGCCGGGCCAGCGCCGCCGCTCCGGTCACACAGGTGCCGACCGGGAAGGTGAACGCCCACCAGGTCATCGCGAAGCCCATCCCGTGCCGGCGGGCCCGCACCACATGCGCGGTGGCCAGGCACAGCCAGAGCAGCGCGAACCCCATGACGGGCACCCCGTACAGCACCGCGAGCACGGCGAGACCGCGGCTGTCCGGCCCGGGCAGGACCCCCGGAGCGACCTCCGCGAACTTCGCGACGGCGGTCGTGGACTGCCCGAGCGGACCCAGGACGAGGAACAGGGTCGGAGTGAGGGCGAGGGGCAGCGGCCCGCCGGTCACCAGCCGCGCGAACACCACCGGCAGCATGGCGAGCGTGGCGAGCAGGCTCAGTCCGAACAGCGCGAAGCACGCCAGGAGCAGCGTCTGCCGGGGCTGCCCGGCCGGCAGATACGGCACCAGCGGCGGCCCGAGCGCGGCGGACACCATGGGCGCGACGAGCGGCAGCAGCCACACGGGCGTGGCCCGGGACGCCCGTACCCGATGGCGTACGGCCATCAGGTACGGGACGGCGACGGCGGCCGTGAGGGCCACAGCCGTTCCGACGGTGAACAGCACGGCGTCGAGGGCGACCGCGGTCCGGGTGCCGATCCAGTCCCGGCCGACGGTGAGGGCGCCGCCCCCGACGGCGAGCAGCGCCATCGCCAGGCAGCCGTAGAACGGCGCCGTGGCCGGATCCAGCAGGTGGGCGCGGGCCTGGTCGCGGTGATGGCGCCAGTGCAGGGCGCGGGCTCCGAGCAGGGCCGTCAGAAGGACGAGGGAGAGGACCCAGCAGGCGGTGAGGAGCGGTCGCAGCCCCGGCGGACGGACGGGGAGCGCGGCTCCCGCCGTGGCGAGGATCGCGGTCCCCATGACCGTGGCGTACCAGTTCGGTCCGAGGTGACGGACGGCGCCGGCGCGCGCACGGGGGAGGGTGTTCAGGGGCTGGGCGGCGGTGACCATGCCTCCACGGTCGCCGGGCCGCCCGCCCGCGACCAGGGAGGACGACTCTATGGGGGCATAAGCTGGGCTTATGGGGAGTGTCGAGGAACAGCCCGCGGACAGCGCGTCGGGTTCGATCGCGCACCGTGTCCCGGACCTGGGTGCGCTGGAGCTGCTGCTGGCGGTGGCACGGCTGGGCAGTCTGGGCGCGGCCGCGCGGGAGCTCGGCATCACGCAGCCGGCCGCAAGCAGCCGGGTCCGTTCCATGGAACGCCAGCTGGGCGTGGCCCTGGTGGACCGCTCGCCGCGCGGCTCCCGGCTCACGGACGCCGGCGCGCTGGTGACGGACTGGGCGGGGCGGGTCGTCGAGGCGGCACGGGCGTTCGACGCGGGGGCGCAGGCGCTGCGGGTGCGCCGTGACTCGCGGCTGCGGGTGGCGGCGAGCATGACGATCGCCGAGTACCTGTTGCCAGGCTGGCTGCTCGCGCTGCGCGCCGGGCGGCCGGACACGGCGGTGTCGCTGCTCGCGGGCAACTCGGCGGCCGTCGCCGAGCGCCTGCTCTCCGGGGAGGCGGACCTCGGTTTCGTGGAGGGCCTCACGGTGCCGCCGGGCCTGGACTCCGCCGTGATAGCCCACGACCACCTGATCGTCGTGGTCGCGCCCGCCCACCCGTGGGCCCGCCGGCGGCGGCCGCTGCCCGCGGCCGAGCTGGCCTCGACGCCGCTGATCCTGCGCGAGCAGGGTTCGGGGACCCGTCAGGTGCTCGACACGGCGCTGGGCGGACTGGCCCGGCCGCTGATCGAGCTCTCCTCGACGACCGCGGTCAAGGCGGCGGCGGTCAGTGGGGCGGGTCCTGCGGTGCTGAGCGAACTGGCGGTCGGTGAGGAGCTGGGACTGCGGCGGCTGGTGAAGGTGCCGGTCGAGGGCGTCGTGCTGGCGCGTGATCTGCGGGCCGTGTGGCCTACGGGGCATCGGCCTGCCGGGCCGGCCCGGGAGCTGCTGTCGCTGACGCGAGGGTAGGTTTTCTCGCCCCCGCCGCCCCTTCCCTTCCCGTCCCTGGGGGCGCTGCACCCAGCCCCCCTTCGGCCTGGACGGCCTCGTCCTCAAACGCCGGACGGGCTTTGACGCGCCGCTTCTGTCAGGGCTCGCATGACGCGAGTGTCCTCGTCCATCTCCGGGTGCCACTGGACGCCCAGTACCCAGGCCGCCGACGGCAGTTCCACCGCCTCCACGGTGCCGTCCGCCGCGTACGCCGACGGGATCAGGCCCGCGCCGAGTCGGTCCACGGCCTGGTGGTGGTAGGCCGGTACGGAGGTCTCCTCCTCGACGGCAGCGGCGTACCGGGTGCCGGGGACCGGCTTGACCGGGTGCCGGCCGAAGGCGCCGACGACCTCGGCGTGTCCGTCGATGTGCTGGGTCAGGGTGCCGCCGAGCGCGACGTTCAGCAGCTGCATGCCCCGGCAGATGCCCAGCAGCGGGAGGTCCGCCGCCAGCGCCGCCTCGATCAGGGCCAGCTCCCAGGCGTCCCGCTCCCGCGCCGGCGGTCCGGTGCGGGGGTCGGGCCCGGCGCCGTAGCGGGCCGGTTCGACGTCGGGGCCGCCCGCGATCACCAGGCCGTCCAGGCGGGCCACGGTCGCCGTCGCGTGCTCGGGAGCGTCCGGCGGGAGCATCGCGGCCAGCCCGCCGGCCCGCTGCACCAGCCGCGGGTACCCGACGGGCAGCAGCGCGGCGTCCAGCGCCCACACGCCCCAGCGCGTCGCGGACTCCAGGTACGTGCTGACGCCGATCAGCGGCCGTGCGCCGTCCGTCATGTGCCCTCCCACTCCCGCAATGGACCGTAGTCATACCATTTCAGGTCAGGAAGCCCCTGAGCAGGGCCGCCGTCCCCGCGCAGTGCTCCCGCATCATCTCCCGCGCCCCGTCCGCGTCCCCGTCCAGCACCGCCTCGACCAGCGCCATGTGCTGGCGCTGCGAGTGCTCCAGGTTGCGCACGAGGAGCGGGATGCAGTCGAGCAGGTCGTTCACCGTGGCCCGGACCGCCGCGTAGCGCGCGGTCAGCGAGGGCGAGCCGCTCAGCTCGGCCAGGGTGAGGTGGAGCATCGTGTCCAGGCGGCGGTAGTCGGCCAGCGGCGCGTCCGCCGTGCGGGCCAGCGCCTCGCGCAACCGGCCCGCCTGCTCGTCGTCCAGGCCGTGTGCCGCGCACAGGCCCGCCGCGCCCACCTCGAGCACCTCCCGGAAGCGCAGCACGTCCTCGACGTCGACCTCCGCGATCCGCCGCCGCAGCTCGTCCTCGCCACCGGCGTCCGTACGCGGCAGGACAAACGTTCCGCCGTAGCGTCCCCGGCGGGACTCGACCAGGCCCTGGTCCTGGAGGACCTTCAGCACCTCGCGCAGCGTCACCCGGCTGATCCCGAGCCGTTCCGCCAGGTCCCGCTCGGCCGGCAGCCGTTCGCCCCCCGGCACCAGGCCCAGCCGCACCACCTGGAGAATCTGCTCCAGCGCCTCCTCGAAGCCGTTCCCGGCCCGCACCGGCCGCAGTACCGGCGTCAGCCGGTCGTCCGGTCCGCCGTCAGCGTCCACCGACATCTGGCCGTGCCCCCTTCCCAAGCAATGGTTCTCCGCAATACCTTATGGCTCCCGGCCCGCCCGAAGAAGACGAAGGAGCCGGGGAAGCCGAAGGAGGCCCTCCCGTGGCAGACCGCACACCCCCGCTCAGTGTCGAGGAACTGCACGCTCACGTCGCGAGCGGTGAGATCGACACTGTCGTCCTGGCCTTCCCCGACATGCAAGGGCGTCTCCAGGGCAAGCGGTTCGCCGCCGGATTCTTCCTCGACGAGGTCCTCCAGCACGGCACCGAGGGCTGCAACTACCTCCTCGCCGTCGACACGGAGATGAACACCGTCGACGGCTACGCCATGTCCTCCTGGGAGCGCGGCTACGGCGACTTCGCCATGCGCCCCGACCTGTCCACCCTGCGCCGCGTGCCCTGGAACGCCGGCACCGCCATGCTCATCGCCGACCTGGCCTGGAACGACGGCTCGCCCGTCGTCGCCGCACCGCGCCAGATCCTGCGCCACCAGCTGGAGCGCCTCGCCGGGCACGGTTTCACCGCCCAGGTCGGCACCGAGCTGGAGTTCATCGTCTTCAAGGACAGCTACGAGGCCGCCTGGGACGCGAACTACCGCGGACTCACCCCGGTCAACCAGTACAACGTCGACTACTCGGTGCTCGGCACCGGCCGGGTCGAGCCGCTGCTGCGCCGCATCCGCAACGAGATGGCCGGCGCCGGACTCACCGTCGAGTCCGCCAAGGGCGAGTGCAACCCCGGTCAGCACGAGATCGCCTTCCGCTACGACGAGGCCCTGGTCACCTGCGACCAGCACGCGATCTACAAGACCGGCGCCAAGGAGATCGCCGCCCAGGAGGGCGTCTCGCTGACCTTCATGGCCAAGTACAACGAGCGCGAGGGCAACTCCTGCCACATCCACCTCTCGCTCAACAACGCCGACGGCACCAACGTCATGGCCGGCGACGGGGAAGACGGGATGTCCGACGTCATGCGGCACTTCCTCGCCGGACAGCTCGCCGCCCTGCGCGACTTCTCCCTCCTCTACGCCCCCAACATCAACTCCTACAAGCGGTTCCAGCCGGGGTCCTTCGCCCCGACCGCCGTCGCCTGGGGACACGACAACCGCACCTGCTCCCTCCGCGTCGTCGGCCACGGCCGCTCGATGCGCTTCGAGAACCGGCTGCCCGGCGGCGACGTCAACCCCCACCTCGCGGTCGCGGGCCTGGTCGCGGCCGGGCTGTACGGCATCGAGCAGAAGCTGGAGCTGCCCGAGGCCTGTCCCGGCAACGCCTACACCGCCGAGTACGCACACGTCCCGACCACCCTGCGCGAAGCCGCCGAACTCTGGGCGAACAGTCCGATCGCGCTGGCCGCGTTCGGCGAGGAGGTCGTCGCGCACTACCGCAACATGGCACGCGTCGAGCTGGAGGCCTTCGACGCGGCGGTCACCGACTGGGAGCTGCGCCGCTCCTTCGAACGTCTCTGAGCACCCGCCCGCGCACCCGCCCGCGAAAGGCCCTTCCTTGTCCGGTCCCTCCTTGTCCGACCTGCCGCCGCACGCGCACGAGCTGACCGTTCTCAACCCGGCCACCGAGGAGGTCCTCGCCACCGTTCCGGCCGCCGACGCGGCCGACGTGGACCGGGCGGTCGCGCGCGCGAGCGCCGCCCAGAAGGCCTGGGCGGCCGCCGCCCCGGCCGACCGGGCGCGGCTGCTGCGCCGCTTCGCCGACGTCGTCGACGCACATGTCGAGGAACTGGCGCTCCTCGAGGTCCGCGAGGCCGGCCACCTCCTCGGGAACGCCCGCTGGGAGGCCGGCAACGCCCGCGACCTGCTCCTGTACTCGGCCGGCGGCGTCGAACGGCTCCTGGGCAGGCAGATCCCCGTACCCGGCGGCTGGAACATCACCTTCCAGGAGCCGCTCGGCGTGGTCGGGGTGATCGCCCCCTGGAACTTCCCGATGCCCATCGCCGCCTGGGGCTCCTTCCCGGCCCTCGCGGCAGGCAACGCCGTCGTCCTCAAGCCCGCCGAGACCACCCCGCTCACCGCCCTGCGCCTGGCCGAACTGGCCCTGGAGGCAGGCCTGCCGGAGCACCTCTTCCAGGTACTGCCCGGCCACGGAGCCGTCGCCGGCCGCGCGCTCGTCGACCACCCGGGCGTGGCCAAGATCGTGTTCACGGGCTCCACCCGCACCGGCCGCGAGGTCATGGAACGCTGCGCCCGGCAGATCAAGCCCGTCACCCTGGAACTCGGCGGCAAGAGCCCCAACATCGTCTTCGCGGACGCCGACCTGAAGGCCGCGGCCGACCCGTTCTCCTTCCTCGACAACTCCGGCCAGGACTGCTGCGCCCGCACCCGGATCCTCGTCCAGGAATCGGTCTACGACGAGGTGGCCGACCACCTGGCGCGGGAACTGGCCGCCGTGACGGTCGGCGACCCGGCCGACGAGAAGACCCGAATGGGCCCGCTGATCTCCCGGCAACAAGTGGACCGCGTACGGTCGTTCGTGCCGGACGACGCCGAGGCACTGCGCGGCACCGCGCCCGAAGGACCCGGCTTCTGGTTCCCGCCGACCGTCCTGACCGGTGCCGCGCCCGACTCGCCCGCCGCCCGCGAGGAGATCTTCGGCCCCGTCGCCGTACTGCTCCCTTTCACCGACGAGGCGGACGCCGTCCGGCTCGCCGACGACACCCCCTACGGCCTCTCCGGTTCCATCTGGACCCGGGACGTCGGCCGGGCGCTGCGCGTCTCCCAGGCCGTCCGCGCCGGCAACCTGTCCGTCAACTCCCATTCCAGCGTCCGCTACTGGACCCCCTTCGGCGGCTACAAACAGTCCGGCGTCGGCCGTGAACTGGGTCCGGACGCCCTGACCGCCTTCACCGAGACCAAGAACGTCTTCATCAGCACGGAGGGCCCCGCACAGTGACCGCATCGCCTGACGAGATCATCTGCCGCCGTCTGGTCGGCCGCACCGCAGTCATCACCGGAGCCGGCAGCGGCATCGGCCTCGCCACCGCGCGCCGGCTCGCCTCCGAGGGCGCGCACGTCGTCTGCGGCGACGTCGACGAGACCCGCGGCAAGGCCGCCGCCGAGGAGGTCGGCGGCACCTTCGTGAAGGTGGACGTCACCGACCCCGAGCAGGTCGAGGCGCTGTTCAGGACCGCGTACGACACCTACGGCAGCGTCGACATCGCCTTCAACAACGCCGGCATCTCACCGCCCGACGACGACTCCATCCTGGAGACCGGCCTCGAGGCCTGGAAGCGCGTCCAGGAGGTCAACCTGACCTCCGTCTACCTGTGCTGCAAGGCCGCGATCCCCTACATGCGGCGCCAGGGCAAAGGCTCCATCATCAACACGGCGTCCTTCGTGGCCCGGATGGGCGCCGCCACCTCGCAGATCTCGTACACGGCGTCCAAGGGCGGCGTCCTCGCCATGTCCCGTGAGCTGGGCGTGCAGTTCGCGCGGGAGGGCATCCGCGTCAACGCCCTCTGCCCGGGGCCGGTCAACACCCCGCTGCTCCAGGAGCTGTTCGCCAAGGACCCGGAGCGGGCCGCCCGCCGCCTGGTCCACATTCCCGTCGGCCGGTTCGCCGAGGCCGAGGAGATCGCCGCCGCCGTCGCCTTCCTGGCCAGCGACGACTCCTCCTTCGTCAACGCCTCCGACTTCCTGGTGGACGGCGGGATCTCCGGGGCCTACGTCACCCCGCTGTAGGACGTCTCGCGCCGGCCGGCCTACAGGAAGGTCTGCCCCTCGCCCCGGTAGGTCGGCGCGGTCGCCGTCACCGCGTCCCCCTCGACGAGGTGCAGCACGTCGAAGCGCTCGCACAGCTCACCGGCCTTCGCGTGCCGGAACCACACCTTGTCGCCGATCAGCAGATCGTCGGCGGGGGAGCCGAGCAGCGGCGTCTGCACCTCGCCCGGCCCCTCCTGGGGGTCGTAACGCAGCCCTTCCGGCAGGTACGGCACGGGCAGCCGGTCGGGCCCCGCGGCGCCGGACGCGGGATAACCGCCGCCGAGGACGGTCACGATCCCCACCCCCGGCCGCCGGACGACGGGCTGCGCGAACAGGGCCGCCGGACGCCCGCTGAAGGACGTGTAGTTGTCGAACAGACGCGGCACGTACAGCCCCGACCCGGCCGCGATCTCCGTGACCGCGTCCTCGGCGGCGGTGTGCTGCACACTGCCGGTGCCGCCGCCGTTGACGTACTCCAGATCCGGTACGACGGCCCGCACCGCGCGCACGACCGCGGCGCGGCGTTCGGCGAGTTCGCGCCGGGCGGTGGCCTGCATCAGCCGGATGGCCCGGGACCGGAAGGGCCGCCCGGCGACGGCGTCGCCGACCCCGGCGATGTGTCCCTCGTAGGCCATGATCCCCACGAGCCTGAAACCGGGCCGCCTGGCGACCGCCCTCGCCACGTCGGCGACCTGGGCGGGGGAGTGCAGCGGAGAGCGCAGGGCGCCGACCCGGACCCGGCCGCCGAGGAGCTTCAGCGCGGTGTCCAACTCCAGGCAGACCCGGATGACTTCGCGCCCTTCGCCGCGCGCGCCGTCGATCAGGTCGAGCTGGGAGACGTCGTCGACCATGACGGTGACGGCGGCGGCGAGCTTGGGGTCGGCGGCCAGTTCGGCGAAGGCGGTGCGGTCGGCCGACGGGTAGGCGAGCAGGATGTCCTCGAACCCGGACCGGGCCAGCCACAGGGACTCGGCGAGGGTGAAGGACATGATGCCGGCGAAGCCGTCCTTCGCCAGGACGCGCTCCAGGAGCGTCCGGCAGCGTACGGACTTGCTGGCGACACGGATCGGCTTGCCGCCGGCCCGGCGGACCAGGTCCTCGGCGTTGGCGTCGAAGGCGTCCAGGTCCACAAGGGCGAGAGGGGCGTCGAGATGGGCGGTGGCCCGGTCGTAACGGGCCCGGTCGGCGGCGCGCGCAGTCATGAACGCAGCCTGCCAGACAGGATTACCGCAGGGTAGGGGGACGTTCCGGGCAGAAGCCCCGGGCGTCCCGGACTGGTTCCCGTTCGCCCGGCGACAAGCCGTAGAGTGACGCGCACGCACGGAGGACGGCTCCGGCCGGGCAACCGTGTCGGGATGCCGGTCCGCCCGTGCGGGTATGCGTGCCCGGGACGGACCGCCGCGTCCGCGCCGGGCCGCCCGGGCAAGAGACCGACCGCCCGCGTACCAGAACGACGGCCCGGGGACGAGGAAACGGGGGGTGCATGAGTACGGAAGCACGCCGCGCCTCCGTCCCCCCGCGCCCGGACGTGCCGCCCCAGCCCGGCGTCCCGCCCCGCCCGGCCACTCCTCCCCGCCCGTCCCGGCCGCCGGCCGACCCGACGGACCGGGAGAGCGCCGGCCAGGCCCCCGCCGAGCCGCCGAAACACGATCCCGCACGCCGGGCGACCTCCGACGTGGAGCCGCGGGAGCCCGCCGTAGCGCCTCGCACGCCCACCGGCCCGCCGCGTCAGCAGACTGCCGCGCGTGAGAGCGCGCGTGCGGCGACTCCCGGTCCGGCCGAGCCGCAGGGCGGGCGTCGAGGCTCCGCCGGTCCGGCCGGAGCCCAGCCCGCCACGCGGGGCGAGGGCACAGCCGCCGACGGCTTCCCCTCGTCGGACACGGATTCCCCCTTCTTCCGCACCGCCCCCCGCTTCACCGACCTGCGGGGCCGGCACACGGACGCCATGCCCCCGCCCCCGCCCCCCGCGTCGGCCCGTTTCCCGGACACCCCGCCGCAGCCGGCCCACCCCGCTCAGGCACCACGACGCGACGACACCGGGACGCCCGCGCGAGCCGAAGAACGCCCGGCCGCACCCCACGTCCCCCGCCCCGCCCCGCCCCACGACTTCCGCCGCGCCCCCCGGCCCACCAGGCCGGCCACCCGCCCCGCCTCCTCGGACGACTCCCGCCCCACGGGCGGCGCCGCCTTCCGCGCCGCTACGCCCGTTCCCCGTCCCGCCGACGGGGAGCCCACCCGCCCCGCCGGCCCCGGTGGCTCCTCTGCCGCGGGCACCCCCGGCGTCCGTCCCGGCGGTGACGGATCCCCGCGCCCCGCCGCCCCCGAGGGCTCCCGTCCGGTCGCGCCGCCGGCCTCCCGTCCTGTCGTTCCCCCGCCGCCTTCCCGTCCCGTCGCCCCGCCGCCACCGCCCTCCCGCCCCGCGGGCCCGACGGGCGGCCCCTCGGCCGCGCCCGCGTCCGAGAGCGCCTGGTCGCCGTTGCCCCGCGGCTGGGTGCCCGCGCCCGGGCGGAGTCGCCGGGAGACCGAGGCAGAGGGCGCCGAGGGCGGTCCGCGCGGTGACTCCCCGGCGGCCCCGGCGGTGGCGGACGACGGGCCGGCCTGGAGCCCCGGCGCGGCCGTACGGCAGCCCGGGTTCGCCGTACCGCCCGCCCCTGCCGCACCCCCCGCGCCAGAGACTCCGCAGCGGACCTACGGCGGACCGGGCATGACAGGCGGCCCCGATCCGTCGCTTTCGTGGAGCGCTCCCATGACCCCGGGCGCCACCCTCGGCGCCACCCGGCCCGTGGTGACCTTCGCGCGGCCCGAGGGGTACAGGGACACGCCCCGGACCCTCGGCCGGCGGGGACGCCTCGCCGCGGCCGCCGCCTGCGTCGTCCTCGGTCTGGGTCTCATCGGCGGTGCGGTCACGGGCAGTTGGCTGGTCGGGGACTCGGCGGACGCCGCCGAGCGCAGCACCTACGTCACCGCCGGCGGTCTGTGGCACAACGTGCCGGTCGATCAGCTGTTCCCGCCCACGGTCGACGGTCAGGGCGCCGGTCCCGGCGGCGCCGACCGCACCTGGACACGGATCGCCGTCGCCCCGGACAGCGGCTGCGCCGACGCCTTCGACCCGCTGCTGCTCAAGACCCTCGCCCCGGTCGGCTGTCAGCGGCTCCTGCGTGCCACCTACACCGACGCCACGCAGAGCTATGTGACCACCGTCGGTCTGCTGTTCACCACGGCCGACGCGGCCGCCATGCGTTCGCTCGACACCCGCTTCACCAAGGAGGGGCTGGCCGGGCGTACGGACCTGATGCCCCGGCCGTACGCCGCCAAGGGCACCGTCGCCGCCGCCTTCGGCGCCAAGCAGCGCGCGGCGTGGACGGTCTCCGTCCTCACCGACGCGCCCGTCGTCGTCTACGCCGTCTCCGGCTGGGCCGACGGCCGCGTGGTCGACACCCCGCAGCCCGCCTCGGCGGCCACCGCGGCGGGCGCCACCACGGCACCCGCCCAGGCGGGCCTCGGCAACGAGGCCCAGGGCCTCGCCGACCGCGTCGAGCGCGGCCTGCGCAAGACCGCCGTCACGCCCTCGGAGCAGCCCTCATGAGCACCCGTACGACCCGTACGACCCGTACGACCCGCAGGGCCGGGCTCCTGTGCTGTCTGCTCGCCGCCACCGTCGCCCTCGTGCCGCCCTCCACCGCCTACGCCGACGGCATCCGTGCCAAGCAGTGGGCCCTGGAGGCCCTGCACACCCAGGAGGTCTGGCAGACCACCAAGGGCGGGGGCGTCACCGTCGCCGTCCTGGACACCGGTGTCGAGGCCGACCACCCCGACCTCGCCGGCAATGTGCTCACCGGCAAGGACATGGTCGGCTTCGGAGCCGGTCCCGGCGACCGCGCGTGGGCCCGCCACGGCACCGCGATGGCGGGCATCATCGCCGGTCACGGCCATGGCAACGGGAACGCCGACGGTGTGCTCGGCATCGCCCCGGAGGCGAAGATCCTGCCCGTCCGCGTGATCCTGGAGGACGGCGACGCGCAGCGCACCAAGGCCCGCAACACCCGCGGCAACGCCCTCGCCGAGGGCATCCGCTGGGCCGCCGACCAGGGTGCCGACGTCATCAACCTCTCCCTGGGCGACGACTCCGCCTCCGCCCACCCCGAGCCGGCCGAGGACGAGGCCGTCCAGTACGCGCTGAAGAAGGGCTCGGTCGTCGTCGCCTCGGCGGGCAACGGCGGCGAGAAGGGCGACCACATCTCCTACCCGGCCGCCTACCCGGGCGTCATCGCCGCCACCGCCGTCGACCGCTACGGCACCCGCGCCTCCTTCTCCACCCGCCGCTGGTACGCCACGGTCAGCGCGCCCGGCGTCGACGTCGTCATCGCCGACCCGGACCACAAGTACTACGAGGGATGGGGCACCAGCGCCGCTTCCGCCTTCGTCTCGGGGGCCGTGGCGCTCATCAAGGGCGCCCACCCCGGGCTCACCCCGGCCCAGATCAAGAAGCTCCTGGAGGACACCGCCCGCAACGCCCCCACCGGCGGGCGCGACGACTCCCGCGGCTTCGGGTTCATCGACCCGGCCGCCGCGATCAAGGCCGCCGCCGGGCTCAAGCAGGAGGGCCTGCAGTCCGCGGCCTACGGCGAGCAGTACTTCGGCTCCGGCCCGGACAAGCCGAAGGCGGACGACGACACGGCCGGCTGGGCGGGCCTGCTCGCGGGTGGTGCCGGGGGAGTGCTGCTGGTGACGGCGGTCGTCCTGTGGCGCGGCCGCCGCGAGCGCGAACGGCCCGAGGCCTACGAGGCGCTCTAGCTATTCGGCGGACCGCGAGGCGGACGGCGAGGTGGACGCCGACGCGGATGCGGACGCGTCACCGTCCCGCAGCGTCGACACCGCCGCCTGCGCCACCTGCTCGACCAGCGAGATCCCGGCCGTCTGGGTCGCGTTGCCGTTCGACAGGACGGCCACCAGACAGTCATGGCCGTCGACGGTGACCCGGCCGATGCTGTTGATGTCCCACAGCCCGGTGGTGCTGCGCGCCAGCCAGCCGTTCTTCAGCGCCCACGAGGACCCGTCGGCCGCTGCCGAGACACCCCAGCGCTGGTCGACGGCTATCTGCCCCATCAGGCCCCTGAGGTAAGTCCGCGACGCCTCGCTCAGCTCCGAGTCGTCCCCGAAGACCTGCTGGAGCAGGATGAGCTGATCGGCGGCCGTGGTCTGCGTCAGGCCCCACAGCATGTCGTCGCCGCCCGCGGTGGCCGTCAGCCCGAACCGCTCGTTCGCGGCGTCGAGCCCCTCCGCCTTCCCGATGATCCGCCACAGCGCCGACGCCGAGTCGTTGTCGCTGTTCTCGATCATCGCGGCGGCGTACGTCTTCTCGGCCGCCGTGAGATGCCGGTCCGCGTCCTGCGCCTGGAGCAGCAGCGTCGCCAGGATGTCCACCTTGACGATGCTCGCCGTGTCGAAGGCGTTCTCGCCGTACGTGGCGTTGTCACCGGAGTCCAGGTCGAGCACGGCCGCGGACACGGCCGCGTCACCCGGCACCGTCACCGACTCCAGCGCCGACGCCAGCAGCGCGTCGTGGTCCACCTCGGGCGCCGCCACCGTCTCCACCGAAACCTTTCCGCTGCCCGATCCGGACGCCGACGGCGTCGCGGAGGACGACGATACGGCTCCGGTCCCCGGGTGCGCCTGTGCCTTTACGTAAACGGTCCCGCCCGCCGTCGCCCCCAGAACGGCGACCGTGGCGAGCGCGGTGTACAGGAGCGGACGGCGCCGGGAGGGGTGAGCGCGGCGGCCGCGACGTGCTCTGGAGGACTCCATGACCCTTGATGCTCGGGGTGCTGACTGTGCGCGCCGTTAGACGGAGGTTAGAGGCACGTCAGGGATGTCTGAGAATCCCGTGAAAGGTGTCACCGCCGTGTTTCGGGCCCCGCACAAGCCCGGCATCATCCCCCCGATAGGGTCGACGACCGTGGCGAACAAGAACATTCCCGACTCCGGCTTCTCCGACGACGACGGCTCCGCCGACCCCCGGCTGAGCGCGGCGCTGGCCGCCTGGGCCGAGGACCGCACCGCCGTGGGCCCGGTCCTGGCGGCCCTCACGGGCGCCAGGCTCCTCGTGCCGGTGGTGGCCGTGCTCGGCGAGGTGGAGGAGGACGAGAAGGGTCTGCGCCGTGAGAAGACGAGCGACATGGCCGTGCCGACGCTGAAGGCGGGCGCCCGCACCGCGCTGCCGGCCTTCACGTCCACGGACTCCCTGGCCCGCTGGGACCCCGAGGCCCGCCCGGTCGCCGTCCCCCTGCACCAGGCGCTTCAGGCCGCCGCCCACGAGAAGGCGGACACGGTCGTCCTCGACCTGGCCGGACCGGTGGCCTTCGAACTGACGGGACCGGCGCTGCTGGCGCTCGCCGAGGGCCGTACCTCGACCGACCCGCTCGCCGATCCGGCGGTGCGGGCGGCGGTACGGGCCGCCGTGGCCGCCGCACCGGAGGTGCTCAGCGCCCACCTCGGGCCGGGGCGGGCGGACGGCACCCTCGCCCTCGTCCTCGACCCGGCGGCCGTTCCCGCCGAGGCGGCCCGGGCGGTGGCCGAGCGGCTCGCCGCCGACGAGACACTGAGGGCCCGCCTGGTGCGCGGCCTCGACCTGGCACTGCTGCCGGCCGGGACGACGCCTCCGGGCGAGCCCCTGTACGTGAGGAGCTGAACCGGCGGCTCAGCCGTAGATCGGGCCCGTGTACTTCTCGCCCGGGCCCTGGCCCGGCTCGTCCGGGACGATCGACGCCTCGCGGAAGGCCAGCTGGAGCGACTTCAGACCGTCGCGCAGCGGCGCCGCGTGGAAGGAGCTGATCTCGGTCGCGCTCCCGTCCAGCAGGCCGGCGAGGGCGTGGATCAGCTTGCGGGCCTCGTCGAGGTCCTTGTACTTGTCGCCCTCCTCGGTGAGGCCCAGCTTCACGGCGGCGGCGCTCATCAGGTTGACGGCGACCGTCACGATCACCTCGACGGCGGGGACCTCGGCGATGTCACGGGTCATCGCGTCGAAGTCGGGGGTACCGGGGGTCTCGGCGGAGCCGGCGGGGGAGGTCTCACTCATGCCCCACACGATAGGCGCAGGCCGGTCCGGACCTCGTACCGAGGCTCGATTGGCCGTTCCTGACGCAGACTGGTAATCTCGTGTAACGACCGGTCGGACACGCGTGCCCCTCAGCAGGCGGATCCGGCCCACAAGTGGAGGCTCCGAACTCCCACCCGACCGTCCCCAGGGATGGCGGGTCACCCCGGTCAGGCGGCCACCATCGTTCCGTACGGACGATGGAGTCGCCCGGTAGTGCGCCCCGCGATCCTTGCGGCGGTGCTCCGGTAGTGCTTGGAGCCCCGCATGTGATCGTTCGGGGCATTTTTTGTGCTTCGGCGTGGTTATAAAACTACCGAACACAGACGTTACGCGGCCGTCCGCCAGACCGCCGTGTGGTGCTACCAAGGAGGATCCATCAGCACTGAGCCCCGCATCAACGACCGGATTCGCGTTCCCGAAGTGCGACTTGTCGGTCCCAGTGGCGAGCAGGTCGGCATCGTGCCGCTGGCCAAGGCCCTGGAGCTTGCGCAGGAGTACGACCTCGACCTGGTCGAGGTGGCGGCGAGCGCTCGCCCGCCGGTCTGCAAGCTCATGGACTACGGGAAGTTCAAGTACGAGTCGGCCATGAAGGCCCGTGAGGCGCGCAAGAACCAGGCGCACACGGTCATCAAGGAAATGAAGCTCCGGCCGAAGATCGACCCGCACGACTACGACACCAAAAAGGGTCACGTCGTCCGGTTCCTCAAGCAGGGCGACAAGGTCAAGATCACGATCATGTTCCGTGGTCGCGAGCAGTCCCGGCCGGAACTCGGCTACCGACTGCTGCAGCGTCTCGCGTCGGACGTCGAGGACCTCGGCTTCATCGAGTCGAACCCGAAGCAGGACGGCCGGAACATGATCATGGTTCTCGGCCCGCACAAGAAGAAGACCGAGGCCATGGCCGAGGCCCGCCAGGCGCAGGAAGCCCGCAAGGCCGAGGCGAAGGCCAACCCCGGCCGTTCGCAGAACGCCGCGGACGCCGACGCCGTGAACGCCGAGGGTGACTTCGAGGACGGCGCCGAGGGTGACCTCGAGGCCGACGCCGAGGTCGACGTCGAGGTCGACGTCGAGGTCGAGGTCGAGGCTGACGCCGAGGCCCCTGCCGAGGCTCCCGCCCAGGCGTGATCCGCGGGACGCGAGTCCCGAGGACGTAACCGATAACCAGCGACGTTCCACCGTGCCCGGTTTCACGACCGGGCACCGGAACGCCACCGACGAGGAGATAACGGCGCTATGCCGAAGAACAAGACGCACAGCGGTGCCAGCAAGCGCTTCAAGATCACCGGCTCCGGCAAGGTGCTTCGTGAGCGCGCCGGCAAGCGCCACCTGCTCGAGCACAAGTCGTCCCGCGTGACGCGTCGCCTCACCGGCAACGCCGAGATGGCCCCGGGCGACGCCGCGAAGATCAAGAAGCTTCTCGGCAAGTGACGTCGGGCGCGCGAAGCGCGCCTGATCTCAGACCGGGACCCATCGATTCCGGGTCGTGTGAGTCCCACCACGGCCCCGCTACAAGGAGTTAAACAAGTGGCACGCGTCAAGCGGGCAGTCAACGCCCACAAGAAGCGCCGGGCGATCCTCGAGGCCGCCAAGGGTTACCGCGGTCAGCGTTCGCGCCTGTACCGCAAGGCCAAGGAGCAGGTCACCCACTCCCTGGTCTACAACTACAACGACCGCAAGAAGCGCAAGGGCGACTTCCGTCGGCTGTGGATCCAGCGCATCAACGCCGCTGCCCGCGCCAACGGCATCACCTACAACCGCTTCATCCAGGGTCTGAACGCCGCGAACATCGAGGTCGACCGCAAGATCCTGGCCGAGCTGGCCGTGAACGACGCCACCGCGTTCGCCGCGCTGGTCGAGGTCGCGCAGAAGGCCCTCCCGGCGGACGTGAACGCGCCCAAGGCTGCGTGACGCCCCGCCGGCGTCGAGCCGACGTGACGTGAGGACCCGCAGGCTCCCGAAGCCTGCGGGTCCTGCTGTGTCCGTACCCGAGTGACTGGTGAAAGCGAACCCCCCATGACCTCCGCCACCCCCGAGCTGATCTCCCCCCGCTCTCCCCGGGTCTCCGCCGCCCGGCGGCTCGCCAGGCGGAACTTCCGGGGCAAGGAGAGGCTGTTCCTCGCGGAGGGGCCGCAGGCCGTCCGGGAGGCGGCCGCGCACCGGGCCGGCGGCGACGCGACCCTCGTGGAGCTGTTCGCCACCGTCGAGGCCGCGGAGCGCTACGCCGACATCATCGGCGAGGCCCGCGCCGCCGGTGCCCGGGTGCACCTCGCCGACGAACAGGTCATCGAGGACATCTCCACCACCGTCACCCCGCAGGGGCTCGTCGGGGTCTGCCGGTTCCTGGACACGCCCTTCGAGCAGATCCTCGCCGCCCGGCCGAAGCTGGTGGCCGTACTGGCCCATGTGCGCGACCCCGGCAACGCCGGCACCGTCCTGCGGTGCGCGGACGCCGCGGGCGCCGACGCCGTCGTCCTGACCGACGCCTCCGTCGACCTCTACAACCCCAAGGCCGTCCGCGCCTCCGTGGGCTCCCTCTTCCACCTTCCGGTGGCGGTCGGGGTCCCCGTCGAACAGGCCGTGGCCGGGCTGAAGGACGCGGGGGTACGGATCCTCGCCGCCGACGGCGCCGGGGACGACGACCTCGACGACGAGCTGGACAAGCGGACGATGGGCGGGCCCACGGCGTGGGTGTTCGGGAACGAGGCCTGGGGGCTCCCCGAGGAGACCCGGGACCTCGCGGACGCCGTCGTGCGGGTTCCGATCCACGGGAAGGCCGAGAGCCTGAACCTCGCGACCGCCGCCGCCGTATGTCTCTATGCATCGGCCCGTGCACAGCGCGCCTCCGGAGGGTGCCGCTCCGTCACCGAGAGCTAGTAGGGTGACCAGCTCGGGGGCCCCTCAGTCGTCTGAGAGGTGGGGTACGGGGAATGAGCGTCGGCATGAGCGGTACACGGGATGCGCAGACCGGTCCCGACGCCGCCGCACCCCGGCCGGCCGGTGACCTCGCCGGCCTCGGCATCGACCCCGACGACCTGCCCGACGGGCTCGTGGTCGCCGACGAACACGGGCACGTCGTCTGTTTCAACGCCGCCGCCCAGCGCATCACCGCCGTCGCCGCGGCCGACGCCCTCGGACAGCGACTCGAGAAGGCCCTGCCGCTGGAGGACCTCGAGGGCCGCCGCTGGTGGCAGCTGACCGACCCCTACGGCGGCCTCGCCATCCGGGTCGGACAGCCCGAGCGCAACCTGCTGCTGCCGGGCGGACGCGAGGTGCTCGTCACGGTGCGGTACGTCCGCGGCGAACCCACCGGACCGGTCCGCCGGGTCGTCGTCTCGATCCGCGACACGGAGGCCCGCCGCCGCACCGAACGCAGCCACGCCGAGCTGATCGCCATCGTCGCCCACGAGCTGCGCTCGCCCCTCACCTCGGTCAAGGGCTTCACCGCCACCCTGCTCGCCAAGTGGTCGCGGTTCACCGACGACCAGAAGCGGCTGATGCTGGAGACCGTCGACGCCGACGCGGACCGGGTCACCCGCCTCATCGCCGAGCTGCTCGACATCTCGCGCATCGACTCGGGACGGCTGGAGCTGCGCCGCCAGCCCGTCGACATGGGCGCGGCCGTGGGACGGCACATCCAGGCCTACGTCGCGGCCGGACAGCCCGCCGACCGGTTCCTGCTGCGCCTCGAACAGCCGCTGCCCGCCCTGTGGGCCGACCCCGACAAGGTCGACCAGGTGCTCAGCAACCTTCTGGAAAATGCGGTGCGCCACGGCGAGGGAACCGTCACGATCGACGTAACGCCCGCCGCGTCTCCCCGTGAGGGAGAGGACACCGGCACATCGGTCACCGTGAGCGACGAGGGCGCAGGCATCCCGGAGGAGTCCATGAACCGCGTCTTCACCCGCTTCTGGCGGGGCAGCAAGCGCGGCGGCACGGGCCTCGGGCTGTACATCGTCAAGGGCATCGTCGAAGCCCACGGCGGCATCATCACGGTCGGCCGGGCCCCCGGCGGCGGCGCCGAGTTCCGATTTACGTTGCCCGTGAGCGTCCCGGCGTATCTCACCTGAGAACCTGCCGGGCGGCCCGCGGGCGCATGCGCACACCTCCACCCCGTTAGACTCGGCCTTTGGCACCCTTGTGTCCCATGGACGGCCCTCTGACCTCTGCGTGAGTCGGTGACGGGGACCTTCAGCCAGCCAATCGGAAGCACGGGAAGAGATGTCGGCACCGAATAAGTCGTACGACCCGGTAGAGGTCGAGGCGTTGAAACCGGAAGAGATCGAGCGCATGCGGGACGGGGCGCTCGCCGCCTTCGCCGCCGCGGACTCCCTCGACGCACTCCAGGAGGCCAAGGTCGCCCACACCGGCGGCACGTCGCCGCTGGCCCTGGCCAACCGCGAGATCGGCGCCCTGCCCCCGCACGCCAAGGCGGCCGCCGGCAAGCTGGTCGGCCAGGCCCGGGGCGCGGTGAACAAGGCCCTCGCCGCCCGTCAGGAGGAGCTGGAGGCCGAGCGCGACCAGCGCGTGCTGGTCGAGGAGGCGGTGGACGTCACACTGCCGTACGACCGCGTGCCGGCCGGCGCCCGCCACCCGCTCACCACCCTGTCGGAGCGCATCGAGGACGTCTTCGTGGCCATGGGCTACGAGGTCGCCGAGGGCCCGCAGGTCGAGGCCGAGTGGTTCAACTTCGACGCCCTCAACATCGGCCCGGACCACCCGGCCCGCGGCGAGGCCGACACGTTCTTCGTGCAGGGCCCGCAGGGCGGCACCGAGTCCGGTGTCGTGCTGCGCACCCACACCTCGCCGGTCCAGATCCGCTCGCTGCTCGGCCGTGAGCTGCCGGTGTACGTGATCTGCCCCGGCCGCGTGTACCGCACCGACGAGCTGGACGCGACGCACACCCCGGTCTTCCACCAGGTCGAGCTGCTGGCCGTGGACGAGGGCCTGACCATGGCCGACCTCAAGGGCACCCTGGACCACATGGTCCAGTCGCTGTTCGGCGAGGGCATGAAGACCCGGCTGCGGCCGAACTTCTTCCCCTTCACCGAGCCGTCCGCCGAGATGGACATGGTGTGTTACGTCTGCCGCGGCGAGTCCGTCGGCAACCCCGACCGCCCCTGCCGCACCTGCTCCAGCGAGGGCTGGATCGAGCTCGGCGGCTGCGGCATGGTCAACCCCAAGGTGCTGGCCGCCTGCGGCGTCGACCCGGAGAAGTACAGCGGGTTCGCCTTCGGGTTCGGCATCGAGCGGATGCTGATGTTCCGCCACAACGTCGAAGACATGCGAGACATGGTCGAGGGTGACGTCCGGTTCACCCGGCCGTTCGGGATGGAGATCTGATGCGGGTCCCGCTTTCCTGGCTGCGGGAGTACGTCGACCTGCCGGCCACCGAGACCGGCCGTGACGTGCAGGCCAAGCTCGTCTCGGCGGGCCTCGAGGTCGAGACCGTCGAGCCCCTCGGAGCCGACCTCAAGGGCCCCCTCGTCGTGGGCCAGGTGCTCACCGTCGAGGAGCTCGAGGGCTTCAAGAAGCCGATCCGCTTCTGCACCGTCGACGTCGGCACCGCCAACGGAACCGGCGAGCCCCAGGAGATCGTCTGCGGCGCCCGCAACTTCGCCGTCGGCGACAAGGTCGTCGTGGTCCTCCCGGGCGCCGTCCTCCCCGGCGGCTTCGCCATCGCCGCGCGCAAGACGTACGGCAAGACCTCCCACGGCATGATCTGCTCCGGCGACGAGCTGGGCATGGGCGACGACGGCAGCCACGGCATCATCGTGCTGCCGCCGGAGACCGAGGTCGGCAAGGACGCCATCGAGCTGCTCGAGCTGGTCGACGAGGTCCTGGACATCGCCGTCACCGCAAACCGCGGCGACTGCCTGTCCATCCGGGGTGTCGCCCGTGAGGCGGCCATCGCCTACGGTCTGCCGCTGCGCGACCCGGCGCTGATCGACGTACCGGCGCCGAACGCCTTCGGCTACCCGGTGCAGGTCTCCGAGCCGATGGGCTGCGACCGCTTCACCGCCCGCACCGTCACCGGTCTGAGCCCCGAGGTGCGCTCCCCGATCTGGCTGAAGCGCCGGCTCCAGAAGGTCGGCGTGCGTCCGATCTCGCTCGCCGTAGACATCACCAACTACGTGATGACGGAGATCGGCCAGCCGCTGCACGCCTACGACCGTTCGCTGGTCCAGGGCACCATCGGCGTGCGCCGGGCCGGGGAGGGCGAGCGGATCGTCACCCTCGACGGGGTGACGCGCGAGCTGCACGCCGAGGACCTGGTGATCACCGACGACCGCGGTCCCATCGGCCTCGCAGGTGTCATGGGCGGCGCGAACACCGAGATCGCCGATCACGAGGCCGCCGGGAACGGGGGCGCCCCGACGACCGACGTGGTCATCGAGGCCGCCCACTTCAACGCGGTGTCGATCGCGCGTACGGCCCGCCGGCACAAGCTGTCCTCCGAGGCGTCCAGGCGCTTCGAGCGCGGTGTCGACCCGCAGGCCGCGGCGGCCGCCGCGCAGCGCACGGTCGACCTGCTGGTCCTGCTCGCGGGCGGTACGGCCGACGCGGGCGTCACGGAGATCATCGCCCCGTCCGCCCCGCACACGATCAGCGTCCCGGCCGACCACCCGGACAAGGTCGCGGGCGTGGAGTACGGCCGTGAGACCGTCGTCCGCCGCCTCCAGGAGATCGGCTGCGACGTGTACGGGCAGGACGAGCTGATCGTCACCGTCCCGTCCTGGCGGCCCGACCTCGCCGAGGCCAACGACCTGGCGGAGGAGGTCATCCGGCTGGAGGGCTACGAGAACCTGCCCTCCACGCTGCCCAGGCCGCCCTCGGGCCGCGGTCTCACCCACCGCCAGCGTCTCCACCGCCGCGTCGGCCGCGTGCTGGCCGGCTCCGGCTACGTCGAGGCGCCGAACCACCCGTTCATCGCCGAGCAGGTCTTCGACCAGCTCGGCCTGGACGCCGACGACCCGGCCCGCCGTGTCGTGAAGCTCACCAACCCGCTCAACGACGAGGAGCCCGCGCTCCGTACGTCGCTGCTGCCGGGCCTGCTGGCCGCCCTGCGCCGCAACGACGGCCGGGGCTCGCACGACCTGGCGCTCTTCGAGACCGGGCTGGTGTTCCTCCCGCAGGAGGAGCAGCGCGTCGCCGGACACCTGCCCGTCGACCGCCGTCCCACCGACGAGGAGATCGCGTCGCTGGACGCCGTGCTGCCCGCGCAGCCGCGCCATGTCGCCACCGTTCTCGCGGGCGCCCGCGAGCAGGCCGGCTGGTGGGGCAAGGGCCGTCCGGCGGACTGGGCCGACGCCGTCGAGGCGGCGCGTGCCGTCGCCCGTGAGGCCGGGGCCGATCTGGTCGTCCGCGGTGGGCAGTACGGGCCGTGGCACCCGGGCCGGTGCGCCGAGCTCCTGGTCGTCGTCGACGGCGCCGAGCGTGTCGTCGGCCATGCCGGTGAGCTGCACCCGCGGGTCCTGAAGGCACTGGGGCTGCCCTCGCGCACCTCCGCGATGGAGCTGGACCTGGACGTCCTGGAGCAGGTCGGCGATGACACGCCCCAGGCGCCGAGCATCTCGGCGTTCCCGGTGGCCACGCAGGACGTCGCCCTCGTCGTCGACAGGTTCGTCCCGCACGCCGAGGTCGAGGCCGCGCTGCGCGAAGGCGCGGGTGAACTGCTGGAGGCAATTCGGCTGTTCGACGTGTACGAGAACGCGGAGCAGCTCGGCGACGGGCGGAAGTCGCTCGCGTACGCGCTGCGCTTTCGCGCGGACGACCGGACGCTGACCGTCGACGAGGCGTCGGCCGCGAGGGACGCGGCGGTCGCCCTGGCGGGCGAGCGTACGGGAGCGGTTCTGCGCGGTTAGCGGTTGGGCGTCGGGGGAGCTTCGGTTCCCGGCCGGCTGCGACTCCGTCGTGGCCGGCCGCGCAGTTCCCCGCGCCCCTGGGTTTCTTCACTCGTCCGAGTGGCAATCCGAGGCGAACCGGTCCATCCGGGCCAGGACCTCGACAGAATCGGACCGGCCTTTCGGGGCCGGTCCGTTCTGCGTTGTCGGGGGCCTGGACGGGGGACCAACGACATGTTGACCAACGACATACCCATGTCGCGGGCGGATCCCCTTCCGCCCCTGGCCCCGATCCCCCTGCCGGCCGAAGTGTCGCCCCTGCCCTGCGGTCAGCCGCTCCGGGGTGAGTCCGTGGTCCTGTTCACGGACGGCGCCGAGGACGCGAGGGAGGCACGGGGCAGGTTCCTCTCCCTGCCGGAGGCGCTCACCAAGGCGGCTCACGACCGTCCCGTGTCACCCCGGCAGATCCTGCGCACGATCCTGGGCCGCACTCCTACGGCACACGGCAGGCGGACCGACGGACGACATCGATCTACTGGTGCTGGAGAACGGACGCGGGTTCAGCCCCCCGGGGGGCGCGGGGCAGTGACATCAGCGGCTCCGTCGCGCGGGCGCGACCAGCCACCACACATCCGCAGCCGACAACGCACCTGTGGTGCCCGGCCCGACCCGCCGAGCGAGTCGCCGGGCCGTCGCTTTATGAGGGGGAGCGGACGGCCCGGCGAACCTCTCGCGAGGCATTCCAGTCAACCGGCCGGGAACGCTCCGCGACAGCGCGCGCACCCTGCGAATGCGCGTACTCCGTTCACACCCCGTGTGAGGACCAACCCACTACTCTGACGGCACCGAGGCACCGGGGGGCACCCATGCAGCCCAACACTCTGCTCGACGCGATCCTGGACGAGGCGGGCGTCTCGCACGCGGGCCTCGCCGCCCACGTCAACCAGGCCGGACGGGCCCGCGGACTCGCGCTGCGGTACGAGCACACGGCGGTGGCCCGGTGGCTGAAGGGCCAACGGCCGCGGGGCCAGGTGCCCGACCTGATCTGCGAGGTGCTCGCCGGGCGGCTGCACCGGCCCGTCACCCTCGACGACATCGGCCTCGGCGTGCCGGGCGAACCGGCCGGCCCGCACGGCACCTCGCTCTCCGGCTTCGTCGAGCGGGCCACCGCCCTGTGGCGCTCCGACGAGCAGCAGCGCCCGCACCTCCTGGGGGCGCCCGCCGTCACCGGCACGCCGGCCGTGATGCCGGTGTGGGAGTGGGAGAACCCGCCGGAGGACGTCGACGTCTCCCGGGGCGGCCGGCACCGTGTCACCTCGGCCGACCTCGAGATGCTGCGGGCCGCCCGCGCCCACTACGAGCAGATGTACCGCAAGGCCGGCGGCATCGCGACCCGCAGCCGTATCGTCGGCTTCCTGAACGCGGAGGCGGCGCCCCTGCTGCGCGGCGGCTACACCGACGAGACGGGCCGTCAAGTGCACCGGGCCACCGGCGGGTTGGTCGCGGTCGCCGGGATCTGCGCCTATGACGCGGACGCGCACGGCCTGGCCCAGCGCTACTTCCACCAGGCGCTCCGACTGGCAAAGGCCAGTGGGGACCGGGGACTCGGGGCGTACGTGATCGCCCTCCTCGTCAACCAGTCGCTGTTCATGCGGGAGTACCGGCAGGCCGTCGCCTTCGCGGAGGCCGCGCTGCGGGCCGCGGGCCGGCACATCACGCCCGCCCTCGCCTCCGACCTGTACGCGATGCAGGCCAAGGCGTACGCCCACCTCGGCGACGGCACGAGCGCCCTGTCGTGCATCCGGCGTGCCGAGACCGCCGCCGATCGCATCCGGCGCGGACACGAGCCCGACGAGACCGGCTATGTCCAACCGGGCCTGGTCAACGTCCAGGTGGCGGAGGCGCTGCTCAGCCTCGGCGACCTCGCCGCCGCCGCCGAGCACGCCGCGGCCGCCGTCGACACCCCGGCGCACGACCGGGGGCGGGTGCACCGGCTCGCCATGCTCAGCACGATCGAACTGCGCCAGGGGAACACCGACAAGGCGGTGGTCACCGCGGTGCAGATGGCCGAACAGGCCCGGGGAATGGAGTCCCAGCGCCTGCGCGACAGACTCCGGGCGGTGCGCGAACACCTGGTGCGCAGCGGCTGCGCGGGCACGGCCGAGGCGGCCGAACTCATCGACGGGGCACTGCGCGTACCGCTGTAGGCGGGGCACGGCGGGGCACGGCGGGGTATCCCACCACCGATCACCGACACCGTCACGACACCTCTGCGGGCGCCGACACCGGCAGCTACGCCGACGCTGCATAGTTCCTGCTGCGATATTGCCACTCACTCGACGGAAGGTGGCAGAACCGTGCAGTGGACGAAACAGAACGAACAAACTGTGTATGAAAACCGCTGGTTCAGCGTCAACCTGGCAGATGTGGAGCTGCCGGACGGCCGGCACCTCGACCACTTCCTCATACGGCTGAGGCCGGTAGCGGTCGCGACAGTCGTGAACCGGGCCAACGAGGTTCTCCTGCTCTGGCGCCACCGCTTCATCACCGACAGCTGGGGATGGGAGCTCGCGGCGGGAGTCGTGGAAGACGGCGAGGACATCGCCCGCGCGGCCGCCAGGGAGCTCGAGGAGGAGACCGGCTGGCGGCCGGGGCCGCTGCACCACCTGATGAGCGTGGAGCCGTCCAACGGGCTCACCGACGCCGTCCATCACATCTACTGGTCGGACCACGGGGAGTACGTGGGACACCCGGTGGACGACTTCGAGTCGGACCGCCGGGAATGGGTTCCCCTCAAGGTCGTTCCCGACCTGGTCGCCCGGGGGGAGGTCCCGGCCGCCAACATGGCGGCCGCGTTGATGCTGCTGCACCACGTCAGGCTCGCCCAGGGCTAGCAGGTCAGTGGGCCAGCGCCTGCCAGACCGTCGCGACCAGCGCTCCCAGGGCCACACGGTGTGTGAATGCCGCGGGCCCGGCACTCCGAGGAGCGCCGGGCCCGTGAGGAACACGGTGGGTGATCAGTAGGCGTAGAAGCCCGAGCCGGTCTTGCGGCCCAGCCGGCCCGCGTCGACCATGCGCTGGAGCAGCGGGGGAGCGGCGTACAGCGGCTCCTTGTACTCGTCGTACATGCTCTGCGCCACCGAGGCGACGGTGTCCAGGCCGATCAGGTCGGACAGCTTCAGCGGACCCATCGGGTGGGCGCAGCCCATCTCCATGCCGTTGTCGATGTCCTCGCGGCTGGCGATGCCCGTCTCGAACATCCGGATCGCGGAGAGCAGATAGGGGATCAGCAGCGCGTTCACGACGAAGCCGGACCGGTCCTGGGCGCGGATCGCGTGCTTGCCCAGCACCTTCTCGGCGAACAGCTGAGCCCGGCTGAGCGTGCCCTCGGAGGTGGTCAGCGCCGGGATCAGCTCGACGAGCTGCTGCACCGGAGCCGGGTTGAAGAAGTGGATGCCGACGACATGGTCGGGCCGTGAGGTGGCGACCGCCAGTTTCACCAGCGGGATGGAGGAGGTGTTCGAGGCGAGGATCGCGTCCGGACGGGTCACCACCTGGTCGAGGACCTGGAAGATCTCGGTCTTGACCTGCTCGTTCTCGACCACGGCCTCGATGACCAGATCACGGTCGGCGAACTCGCCGAGATCGGTGGTGAAGCTGAGGCGCGCGAGGGTGGCGTCCCGCTCCTCCTCGGAGATCTTGCCGCGCTCGGCGGCCTTGGCCAGGGAGTTCAACAGCCGGGTACGGCCGATCTCCAGGGCTTCGCCGGTGGTCTCGGCGACCTTGACGTCGAGACCGGCGCGGGCGCAGACCTCTGCGATGCCCGCTCCCATCTGGCCGCAGCCCACCACTCCGACCCGTGAGAGATCTCCCGCTGGGGTGCCCGTCACATCAGTCCCTTTCGCCGCGCTGACTCAGATGGCAGGGGCAGGTCTGCCGGGTTCCGGCCGCCCTGCTCCGATCGTGCACGTTACTAGCAAGTATCGATGATCGATCGTCGGGGTGGAGGCATGCTGGAGCGCGAGACGATCCGTGACCGAGCGGATCCGCAGAGTGTGTGGGGATGTGTGCGATGGGGCGACTGACCCGGCGGGCGTTCGCGCTGGCAGCGCTGTCGACGTTCACCACGACGGGCGCGGTCGCCGCTCCCGTGGGGGAACGGCGGGCGGCGACCGAGATGCGGGGGATGTGGCTGGCGACCGTCTCCAACCGCGACTGGCCGTCCCGCCCAGGCCTGACCGCCGCCGCGCAGCGCGCCGAACTGATCGCCATGCTCGACCTGGCGGTGCGCCGGCGGCTCAACACGGTGATCTTCCAGGTGCGGCCCACTGCGGACGCGCTGTGGCCCTCCCCGTACGAGCCGTGGTCGCAGGTCCTCACCGGCACCCAGGGGAGGTCACCGGGCTGGGACCCGCTGGGCACGGCCGTCACGGAGGCGCATGCGCGCGGCCTGCAGCTGCACGCCTGGTTCAACCCCTACCGGGTCGCGACCCATGACGACCCCTCGAAGCTCGTCGCCTCCCACCCCGCGCGCAGGCACCCGAAGTGGGTGATCTCGTTCGGCGGGAAGCTCTACTACAACCCCGGCCTGCCCGAGGTCCGCGCCTTCGTCCAGGACGCGATCCTCGACGCCGTGAAGAAGTACCCCCTGGACGCCGTGCACTTCGACGACTACTTCTATCCGTACCCGGTGGCCGGCCAGACCTTCGACGACGGGGCCGCGTACGACACCTACGGCGGCGCCTTCCCCAGCCGGGCGGCCTGGCGGCGCGACAACGTCGACCGGCTGGTGCTGGAGACGGCCGCCCGGATCAAGGCGGTACGGCCCGGCACCCAGTTCGGGATCAGCCCCTTCGGGGTGTGGCGCAACGCCTCCACCGACTCGCGCGGCTCGGACACCCGGGCGCTCCAGTCGTACGACGACATCCACGCGGACACCCGTAAGTGGGTACGGGAGGGCTGGATCGACTACGTCGTCCCACAGCTCTACTGGAACATCGGGCTGTCGGTCGCCGACTACGCCAAGCTCGTGCCCTGGTGGTCGGAGGTGGCGAAGGGCAGCCGCACCCGCCTCTACCTCGGCGAGGCCCTGTACCGGGCGGGCGACCCGGCGCAGCCCGCGGCCTGGCAGAACCCGGCCGAGCTGTCGGACCACCTGGATCTGGCCGCCGCTCACCCCCAGGTGCGCGGGCATGTCTTCTTCGCCGCCAAGGACGTGCGGACGGACCGGATCGGGGCGATGGCGCGGGTGGTCGCCGACCACTACCGCCAGCCGGCGGAGCCCCCGCGCTGATCTACCGCTGTTCCTCGGCCGTCCTGTGACGGATCTCGGTGTCGGGGCCGGGCGAGCACACGCCCACATGCCCGTCCGTGAAGCGGACGCGGTACGGGGGATTTCCTCCCTGGCCCATGACCTCTACGATCTCGCCGACCTTGTCGTGCTGGCCGACCACCCTGCCGTGCTGGACGAACTGGTCGCCCTTGGTTGCGCGCATCTGCGGGGCCTCCTCACCGGGTGCGACGGACGTCTGCCGTGGCTAGCCGCGCGCCCGCTGCGTGACGGCGATGCAGACGAGTACGGCGGCGGCCGTCAGCGGAGCTGCGGGCGTGAGGTGCTCGCCCAGCAGCAGCACCGACCACACCAGTGTGAGCAGGGGCTGGGCCAACTGCAACTGGCTGGCCTTCGGAATGCCGATGACCGCCATGCCCCGGTACCAGACGACCAGGCCGAGGAACTGCGAGCCCGCCGCGACCCACAGCAGCCCGGCCACACTGTGCGCGGTCGGATGCGCGGGTTCATGGGCCAGGGCGAGGGCGGCGCCGGGCACCGTGAGCGGCAGGCAGAACACCAGAGCCCAGCCGATGACCTGCCAGCCCGGCATGACCCGGGCCAGCCGGCCGCCCTCGGTGTAGCCGGCCGCGCACACCAGCAGCGCCCCGAACAGATACAGATCGGCGGTGGTCAGGGCCCCGCCGCTCTGCTGCACGGTGAACGCCATCACGGCGGCGGCACCCGCCAGCGCGGCCGCCCAGAAGGTGCGGGAGGGGCGGGCCCCCATGCGCAGGGCGGACAGCGACGCGGTCGTCAGCGGCAGCAGGCCGACCACGACGGCGGCGTGCGCGGTGCTGGACGTCCGCAGCGCGAGCGTGGTGAGCAGCGGGAAGCCCACGACGACCCCGGCGGCCACGACGGCGAGCCCCGCCCAGTGCCGCCGGGCGGGCAGCGGAACGCGGAGGGCCAGCAGACACCCGCCCGCGATCAGTGCGGCCAGGACGCTGCGCACGGCGACCAGCGACCAGGGGCCGAACCCCTGCAGACCCCAGGCGGTCGCGGGGAAGGTCAGGGAGAAGGCGACGACACCGAGGGCGGCCAGGAGGGTACCGAAGCCACTCGCCTCCGGGACGCCGGCGAGGTGGGCGGCCGGGGTGCCGGCCGAGGTGCTGACCGCTATCGCCGACCGGTCGGTAGCGCTACTCTGTGTCTTCATGCAAGAGCGTAGCAGTGTGGGTGAGCTGGCGGATCAGCTGCGACGGGAGTTCGACCGCTACTCTCCCGGTGGAAAGCTCCCGTCGAGCCGGGCCCTGGTCGAACGGTTCAGGGTGAGCCCGGTGACCGTCTCGCGGGCACTGGCGCAGCTGGCCGCCGAGGGGCTGGTGGTCACCCGGCCCGGCGCGGGCGCCTTCCGGGCCCGGCCGGCGCGCCCGACCGCCGCTCCCGTGGGCGACACCTCCTGGCAGGAGGTCGCGCTGAGCGCGGACGGCGCCGCCGACCTCGTCCCGCGCTCGGTGGACGCCACCGGCGTCATCGTGTCGCTGGCCGCCCCGCCACCCGGCGTGATCGAGTTCAGCGGCGGCTATCTGCACGCCTCGTTGCAGCCGGAACGGGCGATGGCCGCGGCCCTCGCCCGGGCCGGTCGGCGGCCGGGCGCCTGGGGCCGGCCGCCCATGGAGGGCCTGCCCGAGCTGCGCGACTGGTTCGCGCGGACCATCGGCGGCTCCGTCACCGCGGCCGAGGTGCTGGTCAGCGCGGGCGGCCAGACGTCACTCACCACCGCCCTGCGAGCCCTCGCCCCGCCCGGCGCGCCGGTGCTCGTCGAGTCGCCCACCTACCCGGGCATGCTCGCGATCGCCAGGGCGGCGGGGCTGCGCCCCGTACCGGTCCCGGTCGACCCGGACGGGGTCAGACCCGAACTGCTCGCCGACGCCTTCCGGGCGACCGGCGCCCGGGTCTTCGTCTGCCAGCCGCTGTTCCAGAACCCGACCGGCGCCGTCCTCGCCCCCGACCGGCGCGCGCAGGTGCTGCGCATCGCGCGGGAGGCGGGCGCGTTCGTCGTCGAGGACGACTTCGTGCGGCGGCTCGCGCACGAGGACGCCGGGCAGCTGCCGCGCCCGCTCATCGCCGACGATCCCGACGGCGTCGTCGTACACGTCGGCTCGCTGACCAAGGCGACCTCGCCGAGCTTCCGGGTCAGCGCGCTGGCCGCCCGCGGCCCGGCCCTGGAACGCCTGCGCGCCATTCAGGTCGTCGACACCTTCTTCGTGCCCCGCCCGCTCCAGGAAGCGGCCCTCGAACTCGTCGGCTCGCCCGCCTGGCCACGTCATCTGCGGTCCATCGCCGCCGAGTTGCGGGTCAGGCGGGACGCGATGACCTCCGCGCTGCGGCTGCGGCTGCCCGAACTGGCCCTCCCGCACATCCCGTCCGGGGGCTACCACCTGTGGCTGCGCCTGCCCGACGGCAGCGGGAGCGCCTCCCGGGCTTTCGGCTCCGGGGGAGAGAGCGCGTTCACGGCGGCCGCCCTGCGCGCGGGCGTCGCCCTCACCCCGGGCCGCCCCTACTTCAGTGCCGAACCCCCGGCCGCCCATGTGCGGTTGAGTTTCGCGGCCGTCGCCGGGACGGAGGAGATCGCGGAGGGGGTGCGGCGGCTGCGGACGGCGTGCGACGAGGTGTTCCCCGGAAAACGTTCGACATGATGAACGCCGCCCTGTGAGGATCCGGCCATGAACGCCACGGACGCCATGAACGCCACCCCGCCCCTCGCCGAGGGCTACGAGATCTCCACCGAACCCGCCCGCGTCGACGTCGAGCGGGTGCACCGCTGGCTGTCCACGGACGCGTACTGGGCGCTCGGGCGCGAGCGGGAGAAGCACGAGCGGGCGATCGCCGGTTCGCTGAACTTCGGCGTCTACGACACGGCGTCGCGGGAGCAGGTCGCCTACGCACGGGTCGTGACCGACCTCGCGACCTTCGCGTGGCTGTGCGACGTGTACGTGGACCCGGCGGTGCGCGGCGAGGGCATCGGGACCGCTCTCGTCGCCGCCGTCCGCGACCACCTGCGGCCGCACGGGCTGCGCCGCATCCTGCTCGCCACGCACGACGCGCACGGGGTCTACCGGCAGACCGGCTTCGAGGCGCTGGAGAAGCCGGACCAGTGGATGGCGCTGATCTTCGAGAAGCCCGGGACGGAGTGAGCGGGACGGCGTGCGTGGCGCGGGGCCGGGGGGACGCCGTGATCGGGACGGCGTGATCGGGACGGCGGGCGTGGGAGGGCGTGAGCGGGGCGCCGTGCGCGGGAAGGCGTGATCGGGACGACGGGCGTGGGAGGGCGTGCCCGGGACGCCGTGCGCGGGAAGGCGTGATCGGGACGGCGTGAGCGGGGCACTGCTTTTTTGGCGACTTGTCCGGCAGGTCCTGACTCGCCGGTAAGTTTTCTTCCGGCCGTCGGCCAACACCCCTTGACCTGCGCAGTTACGCGGCTCACCATCACCGCATGCCACTTCGGGTCACGTTCGTCGCCGCCGCTCGCAGCTCCTCGCTGCTCGCGGAACGCTTCGAGGACGACCGGCCGCTGGACCAGGACGGCTGGGCCGAGGTGCTGCGCGTGGCCGACGCTCTGCTGCCGCTCGCGGCCGCCGAGCTGCGCTACTGCTCGCCGACCCCGCGCAGCCGTGCCACCGGGGACGCGCTCGGCTACGCCCCGCTGGTGCAGCTCGCCCTGCGGGACTGCGACATGGGCCGCTGGCGCGGTTTCACGCTGGGCGAGGCGATGGCCCGTGAGCCGGAGGCGGTGGACGCCTGGCTCGCCGACCCGCTCGCCACCCCGCACGGCGGCGAGTCGCTGCTGGCGTTCATCTCCCGAGTCGCCGGCTGGCTCGACACCCGGCCGGTGGGCGACGGCGGCCGCATCGTCGCCGTCGCCGAGCCGAGCGTGATCCGCGCGGCCCTGGTGTACGCGCTGAAGGCGCCGCCCGCGACGTACTGGAACATCGATGTGCGTCCGCTGTCGACGACCACGGTCACCGGCCGGGCCGGCCGCTGGAACCTCCGCCTCGAAGGGGCCTCGGCTCAGCCCACCCGTACGTAGTCGGTGGTGAGCACCAGGTCCTTGGCGGGGCCCGCCACGCGCCAGACCGTCCGCCAGTGGTCGGCGTCCCGGACCGTGAACTCGCCCCGGTAGAGGTCGGCGGAGCAGGGGTGGTCGGCGATGTGCCGCCCGGTCGTCAGGTCCAGGTCGTGGAAGGGGCGGTCGTCGGCGAACCGTACGTCCGCCGTGCCGGGCGTCGGCCCCGGCAGGAAGCGCAGGGTGCGTTCGGCGGGCCGGGGGACCCCGAGCCAGACGAACGTGCCGGACTCCGCGTGCAGCAGCCCGCCCGCGTCCGGCCGCCTGCCCCCGTCCGGCAGTCCGCCCGCGTCCGGCGATCCGCCCCCGTCCAGCGGGCCGAAGACGGTGACGCCGTCGAAGCGGCCCTCGTCGCCGCTCCTCCGGTCCCGCACCGACCGCCGCACCCGCCAGCTCCCCGCCAGGTACGCCAGTGCGTCCGGCACCGGCCGGAACTCGCCCATACGGTGCCGCCCTCCGTCACATCCGTCGCCGTAGGCCCCATTGACGCGTCTCGGCCTCCTCCCTATCTTGCCGTTCGAAGTGCTGATCGATGTCCGACATCTCGAACACGATGTTCCCCCTGACATACAACTCGCATCACTGAGCCGCGGAGTTATCCATGTCACGCAGCACCACCCGCGCCACCCGCACCCGCTGGAGACTGGGTCTCACCACCACCGCCCTCCTGACGGCCACCGCCCTCGTCCCCGCCCCGGCGCACGCCGAGTCCGTGACCGACTACGCCATCACCGTCGATCCCGCCGCCAAGGGCGCGAAGATCGACGACACGATGTACGGGGTCTTCTTCGAGGACATCAACCGGGCGGCCGACGGCGGCCTGTACGCCGAACTCGTGCAGAACCGGTCCTTCGAGTACTCCACCGTCGACAACCGGTCGTACACCCCGTTGACCTCCTGGACGGTCGACGGCGCCGCGCAGGTCCTGGACGACGCGGGCCGCCTCAACGACCGCAACCGCAACTACCTCTCCCTGAATGCCGGTTCCTCCGTGACCAACGCCGGCTACAACACCGGTGTCCGGGTCGAGCAGGGCAAGAAGTACGACTTCTCGGTGTGGGCCCGCGCCGAGAGCGGCAGCACGCTCACCGTGAGCCTCCAGGACGCCGACGGTGCGCTGGCCACCGCCCGCGAGGTCGCCGTGCGCACGGGCGGCTGGGTCCAGTACCGGGCGACCTTCACCGGCGCCCGCACCAGCAGTGCCGGCCGTCTGTCGGTGGCCTCCTCGGCCGCGGCCGCCCTCGACATGGTGTCCCTGTTCCCCCGTGACACGTACAAGAACGAGCCCAACGGGCTGCGCAAGGACCTCGCCGAGAGGATCGCCGCCCTCGATCCGGGCTTCGTGCGCTTCCCCGGCGGATGTCTGGTCAACACCGGCTCCATGCAGGAGTACAGCGAGGCCTCCGACTGGCAGCGCGCCCGCTCCTACCAGTGGAAGGACACCGTCGGACCCGTCGAGGAGCGCGCCACCAACTCCAACTTCTGGGGATACAACCAGAGTTACGGCCTCGGCTATTACGAGTACTTCCGCTTCGCCGAGGACATCGGGGCGATGCCGCTGCCCGTCGTGCCGGCCCTGGTGACCGGCTGCGGCCAGAACAAGGCCGTCGTCGACGACGCGCTCCTGAAGCGTCACATCCAGGACACCCTGGACCTCATCGAGTTCGCCAACGGGCCGGTCACCTCCACCTGGGGCAAGAAGCGCGCCCGGATGGGCCACCCCAAGCCCTTCCACCTCACCCACCTCGAGGTCGGCAACGAGGAGAACCTGCCCGTCGAGTTCTTCGCCCGCTTCGAGCAGTTCCGCACCGCGATCGAGGCGAAGTACCCGGACATCACCGTCATCTCCAACTCCGGTCCCGACGACTCGGGTTCGACCTTCGACGCGGCCTGGAAGCTCAACCGGGACGCGGACGTCGCGATGGTCGACGAGCACTACTACAACAGCCCGCAGTGGTTCCTCCAGAACAACGACCGCTACGACACCTACGACCGCGGCGGCCCCAAGGTCTTCCTCGGCGAGTACGCCTCCTGGGGCAACGCCTTCAGGAACGGCCTCGCCGAGGCCGCCTTCATGACCGGCCTCGAACGCAACGCGGACGTCGTCGAGCTCGCCTCCTACGCGCCGCTGTTCGCGAACGAGGACTATGTGCAGTGGAGCCCGGACCTGGTGTGGTTCAACAACCACGCCTCCTGGAACTCGGCCAACTACGAGGTCCAGAAGCTGTTCATGACGAACGTGGGCGACCGGGTGGTGCCGTCCACGGCCACCGGCACCCCGTCCCTCCAGGGCCCCATCACCGGTGCCGTCGGCCTGTCCACCTGGGCCACCAGCGCGGCGTACGACGACGTGAAGGTGACCGACGCGGCCGGCGGCCCGCTGCTGAGCGACGACTTCTCCGGCGACGCCTCGCAGTGGACGCACACGGGCGGCGGCAGCTGGTCGCTCCAGGACGGGCAGTACGCGCAGACCGACACCGCCGCCGAGAACACCATGGTCTCGGCCGGTGACGCCGGCTGGCACGACTACGACCTGCGGGTGAAGGCCACCAAGAAGGCCGGCAAGGAGGGCTTCCTCGTCGCCTTCGGCGTAAAGGACACCGGCAACTACTACTGGTGGAACCTCGGCGGCTGGAACAACACCCAGTCCGCCGTCGAGCAGGCCGTGGACGGCGGCAAATCGACGCTGATCTCCAAGGCCGGGTCCGTCGAGACGGGCCGCGCCTACGACATCGACGTCAAGGTGCGGGGCCGCCAGGTCACCCTCTACCTCGACGGTCAGGAGTGGGGCAGCTTCACCGACGACAAGCCGGCCGAGCCGTTCCGCCAGGTCGCCACCTTGGACAAGAAGACCGGCGACCTGATCGTCAAGGTCGTCAACGCCCAGTCCGCGGACGCCCGTACGGCGATCGACCTCGGTGGCGCCAAGGTCGCCTCCAAGGCGAAGGTGACCACGCTGGCCGCCGCGCCGGACGCGGTCAACACGGAGGCCGCGGCCCCGGTCGCGCCGGTGACCTCCACCTTCACCGGGGTCGCGGGCGAGTTCACCTACACCTTCCCGGCGAACTCGATCACCTTCCTGCGGATCAGGCAGCGGTAGAAGATCCGGCGGGCGTGGGCGGCCGCGGCCCGCGCCCGCCGGGCGTCCCCTGCCCCTCAGGCGCCCTTGCGCCGGAACCAGCCGCGCCTGGCCGGCGGCAAGTGGGGCAGCGACTGCGACGGCGGCGACTGCGGGGTGGCCGGCCCGCCGAACGGCGGCTGGGCCTTGAAACGGTCGTCGAAGGTGATCGTCGGCGTGAGCCGGCGCAGCGCGGCCCGTACGAGCGTGAGCGGATGGCCGGGGAACTGCTCGTCCCACTGCTCGTCGTCGCCGACGTGGTACGGCAGCCCGCCCGGCTGCCCGTCCGGTTGTCCGCCCGCGTAGGGACGGGGCCGGAAGTACGCGGCCGGGCCCACCTGCGCCATGATCATGGCCTCCCGCATCCCGGTCGTGGCGCCCTCGGCGGCCTGCACCTTCACGACCGTGCTGGACTGGGCCCTGGGCACGGTCCAGGAGCCGAGGAACGCCTGCCCGGGCCGGCTGCCCAACGGCATCTTGACCAGCTGGCGGACCGCCGGGACGCCGTCCACGGAGCCGGGCGCCGCCTCGATCAGCCCGCCACCGGCCCCGGCCGCGAGCTGCGCGAGCCCTGCCCCGAGGCGCTCCGCCTCGTGCAGCGGGGCGGGCAGGTCCGGGATCAGCGGGAAGAAGTGGACCGACAGGACGAGTCCCGCCGCGTCGGTCCACACCCCCGGCTCACGCTCGGTGAAGCCGGTCAGGTCCAGGCCGGATATCGGTGTCATGGCGATCATCGGGTCGAGGTTACGCAGACCCACGGCCCGGGCAAAGATCGCTCCGGGCCCCGCCTCCGCGATGGATTGCATAAACGTGCAGCGAAACGTATAGTCATGCCATCCAGGAGGAGGAGTCATGGTGGTACGTGCGGCGGTGGCCGGAGCGAGCGGGTACGCGGGCGGAGAGCTGCTGCGCCTGCTCCTCACGCACCCCGAGGTCGAGATCGGCGCCCTGACCGGCAATTCCAACGCGGGTCAGCGGCTCGGCGCGCTCCAGCCGCACCTGCTGCCGCTGGCCGACCGGGTCCTCCAGGAGACCACCCCCGACGTCCTCGCCGGACACGACGTCGTCTTCCTCGCCCTGCCGCACGGCCAGTCCGCCGCCGTCGCCGAGCAGCTCGGTCCGGAGGTCCTCGTCGTCGACATGGGTGCCGACTTCCGGCTGACGGACGCGGGCGACTGGGAGCGGTTCTACGGCTCCGCGCACGCCGGAACCTGGCCCTACGGCCTCCCCGAACTGCCGGGCGGCCGCGCGGCGCTCACGGGGTCCAGGCGCATCGCGGTCCCGGGCTGCTATCCCACGGCCGTCTCGCTCGCGCTCTTCCCGGCGTACGCGGCGGGCCTCGCCGAACAGGAGGCCGTGATCGTCGCCGCCTCCGGCACCTCCGGCGCCGGCAAGTCGCCCAAGACGCACCTGCTGGGCTCCGAGGTCATGGGCTCGGTCTCCCCGTACGGCGTCGGCGGTGGCCACCGGCACACGCCCGAGATCATCCAGAACCTGAGCGCGGCGGCGGGGGAGCCGGTCTCCGTCTCCTTCACCCCCACCCTCGTGCCGATGTCCCGCGGCATCCTCGCCACGTGCAGCGCCAAGGCGAAGCCGGGTGTCACCGCCGACTCCGTCCGCGCCGCGTACGAGAAGGCCTTCGCCGACGAGCCCTTCGTGTACCTGCTCCCCGAGGGGCAGTGGCCCGCCACGGCGTCCGTCCACGGTTCCAACGCCGTTCAGGTGCAGGTCGCGTACGACGCCGCCGTAGGCCGGATCATCGCCATCAGCGCCATCGACAACCTGACCAAGGGCACCGCGGGCGGCGCCCTCCAGAGCATGAACATCGCCCTCGGGCTCGACGAGACCACCGGGCTTTCCACGATCGGAGTCGCACCGTGAGCGTCACGGCAGCCAAGGGATTCACGGCGGCGGGCATCGCCGCCGGGATCAAACAGAACGGCAACCCGGACCTGGCCCTCGTGGTCAACAACGGGCCCCGTCTGTCCGCCGCGGGCGTCTTCACCTCCAACCGCGTGAAGGCCGCGCCGGTGCTGTGGTCCGAGCAGGTCCTGAAAAGCGGCCAGGTGTCCGCCGTGATCCTCAACTCCGGCGGCGCCAACGCCTGTACGGGGCCGAAGGGGTTCCAGGACACCCACGCGACCGCGGAGAAGGTCGCCGAGGTCCTGGGGCTGGGCGCGGCCGAGGTCGCCGTCGCCTCCACCGGCCTCATCGGCGTCCTGCTCCCGATGGACAAGCTGCTGCCTGGGGTCGAGACCGCTGCCGGTCGACTCTCGGAGCACGGCGGCGAGAAGGCCGCCATCGCCATCAAGACCACCGACACCGTCCACAAGACGTCCGTCGTCACCGAGGGGGGCTGGACCGTCGGCGGCATGGCCAAGGGCGCGGGCATGCTCGCCCCCGGTCTCGCCACCATGCTGGTCGTCCTCACCACCGACGCCGACCTCGACAGCGAGACCCTGGACAAGGCGCTGCGCGCCGCCACCAAGGTCACCTTCGACCGCGTCGACTCCGACGGCTGCATGTCGACCAACGACACCGTGCTGCTGCTCGCCTCCGGCGCCTCCGAGGTCACCCCGGGGTACGCGGAGTTCGCCGCCGCCGTGCGGACCGTCTGCGACGACCTCGGTCAGCAGCTGATCCGGGACGCCGAAGGCGCGAGCAAGGACATCAGGATCGAGGTCGTCAACGCGGCGAGCGAGGACGACGCCGTCGAGGTGGGCCGCTCCATCGCCCGCAACAACCTCCTCAAGTGCGCGATCCACGGCGAGGACCCCAACTGGGGCCGGGTGCTCTCCGCGATCGGCACGACCGGGGCCGTCTTCGAGGCCGACCGGCTCAACGTCGCCATCAACGGCGTCTGGGTCTGCAAGAACGGCGGCGTCGGAGAGGACCGGGAGAAGGTCGACATGCGCTACCGCGAGGTCCACATCGTCGCCGACCTGGCCGCCGGCTCCGAGACGGCCACCATCTGGACCAACGACCTCACCGCCGACTACGTCCACGAGAACAGCGCGTACTCGTCATGAGCACTACCCGCAAGCACACCGCGCTGCCCAAGGCGCAGATCCTCATCGAGGCGCTGCCCTGGCTGACCCGGCACAACGGCAGGACGGTCGTCATCAAGTTCGGCGGCAACGCCATGATCGACGAGGACCTGAAGGCCGCCTTCGCCCAGGACGTCGTCTTCCTGCGGCACGCCGGTCTCCATGTCGTCGTCGTGCACGGCGGCGGCCCGCAGATCAGCGCCGCCCTCGACAAGCACGGCATCGTCAGCGAGTTCAAGGCCGGCCTGCGGGTCACCACCGAGGACGCCATGGACGTCGTACGGATGGTGCTCGCCGGACAGGTCCAGCGCGAGCTGGTCGGGCTGCTGAACCAACACGGGCCGCTCGCCGTCGGGTTGACCGGCGAGGACGCCCACACCATCACCGCCACAAAGCACCGGCCCGAGATCGACGGCGAGTTGGTCGACATCGGGCGGGTCGGCGAGATCACCGCGATCGACACGGGCGCCATCGAGGCGCTGCTCGCCGACGGCCGCATCCCGGTCGTCTCGTCGATCGCCCGCTCCCAGGACGACGGACATGTCTACAACGTCAATGCTGATACGGCGGCTGCGGCACTCGCTGCGGCACTTGGCGCCGAAACCCTCATGGTCCTCACGGACGTCGAGGGCCTCTACGAGGACTGGCCGAACAGCGACGAGGTGATCAGCCGCCTCACCGCTTCCCAACTCGAGAAACTGCTGCCGGAGTTGAGCTCCGGGATGGTCCCGAAGATGGAGGGCTGCCTGCACGCCGTCCGTAACGGCGTGAACACGGCCCGCGTCATCGACGGGCGGGTCCAGCACTCGATCCTGCTGGAGATCTTCACCGACGAGGGCATCGGCACGATGGTCGTGCCCGACGAGAAGCCGCACGCACAGCCGGCCGCGCGGCCGGAGGCACAGGGGGAGCCGTCATGAGCAACGAGGAACTGACCGCGCGGTGGCAGGGCGCGCTCATGAACAACTACGGCACCCCGCTGCTGCCCCTGGTGCGCGGCGCGGGCAGCCGGGTCTGGGACGCCGACGGCAAGGAGTACCTCGACCTCGTCGGCGGCATCGCGGTCAACGCGCTCGGCCACGCCCACCCGGCCGTCGTCGACGCCGTCAGCCGGCAGATCGGTTCCCTCGGCCACATCTCCAACTTCTTCATGTCCGAGCCGACCGTCACGCTCGCCGAACGGCTGCTCCAACTCTTCGGCCGGGACGGCAGGGTCTTCTTCTGCAACTCGGGCGCCGAGGCCAACGAGGCCGCCTTCAAGATCGGCCGGCTGACCGGGCGGACCCATGTCGTCGCCACCGAGGGCGCCTTCCACGGCCGGACCATGGGCGCGCTGGCGCTCACCGGCCAGCCCGGCAAGCGGGACCCGTTCCTGCCGCTGCCAGGCGACGTCACCCATGTGCCGTTCGGCGACGCGCAGGCGCTGGCCGCCGCGGTCACCGAGGAGACGGCGCTCGTCGTCCTCGAGCCGATCCAGGGCGAACTGGGGGTCGTGGTGCCCCCGGCCGGCTATCTCAAGGCCGCCCGCGCGATCACCGCCGCGACCGGCGCGCTGCTGGTGCTCGACGAGGTGCAGACCGGCGTCGGCCGGACCGGGCACTGGTTCGAGTACCAGGCCCACGAGGGCGTCCTGCCGGACGTCGTGACGCTGGCCAAGGGCCTCGGCGGCGGACTGCCGCTGGGCGCGACGATCGCCTTCGGGCGGGCCGCCGAGCTGCTTCAGCCCGGCCACCACGGCACCACCTTCGGCGGCAACCCCGTCGCCTGCGCCGCCGGACTCGCCGTTCTCGACACCATCGAGAACGAGGGGCTGCTGGAGAACGTCAAGCGGCAGAGCGAGAAGTTGCGGACCGGGATCGAGGGTGTGGGCCACCCGTTGATCGATTATGTCCGGGGAGCGGGCCTGCTCCTGGGTATCGTGCTCACCGAGCCCCGCGCGCCCCAGGTGCGGACGGCGGCTCAGGAGGCCGGATTCCTGGTGAACGTACCCGCCCCCGACGTCGTCCGGCTGATGCCGCCGCTGAACCTCGGCGACGATGAGGCGGAGGCGTTCCTCGGGGCACTGACCGGCATCCTCGACGCAGCCGCGAGCGGGGAGTGACGATCCGGAGAACCGGAGAATGAGACGACGATGAGTCAGGCGCAGGACCATGAGCAGCCGGGCGCGGGCGGGCCCGCCGTGCCGCAGACCCGCACCGCGCGTCACCGCCGGATCGTGGACATCCTCAACCGGCAACCGGTGCGGTCGCAGAGCCAGTTGGCGAAGCTGCTGGCCGACGACGGGCTGAGCGTCACCCAGGCGACGCTGTCGCGGGACCTGGACGAGCTGAACGCGGTGAAGATCCGCAACAACGACGGCGACCTGATCTACGCGGTGCCCAGCGAGGGGGGTTTCCGGACTCCTCGGGCACCGCTGGGGGAGTCGGCGAAGGAGGAGCGGATGCGGCGGCTCTCGCAGGAGCTGCTGATCTCCGCGGAGGCGTCCGCCAACCTCGTGGTGCTGCGTACCCCGCCGGGTGCGGCCCAGTTCCTCGCCTCGGCGATCGACCAGGCCGAGCTGCAGGACATCCTCGGGACGATCGCGGGCGACGACACGCTGTTGCTGATCAGCCGGGAGCCGACGGGCGGACAGGCGCTCGCGGATCATTTGCTGCGGCTCGCTCAGAACGGCCACTGAAAAGGTTCTTCGGGTTGTCCGCGGCTGCCGGTTCGTCGACTGCCGGTTCGTCGACTGCCGGTTCGCCGGCTGCGGGTGAGTGGGGGCTGGTCGCGCAGTTCCCCGCGCCCCCGGGGAGACGCAGTCACGCGCGCTGCACGGTTCGGTTCAGCAGCTCGGCCGCGGGAGTCGTGCCGCTGGGGCCGCTCCCGGCCGCAGCGGGACGGCACCCCGTCAGCGCCGGGCTGCGCACGGCACCGCCCGGCCGCCGGGCCGCGGTTCAGCGTGGTCGTCCCGCCGGTCTGTCCGGTGTGCCGGACGGCATCGCCTGTCCGGCCGCGGTTCAGCGTGGTCGTCCCGCCGGTCCGTCCGGTGTGCCGCACCGCACGCCCGCGTGGCCGCGGCTCAGCCGAGACGTCCGGCGAGTCCGCCGGTGCAGCGCACCTCGTCGCCCGCGGTGATCAGCAGCGCCTCCACGTCCGGCAACGCCTCCAACCACGCCAGAGCCTCCCGTGACCCCATCGCGAACGCGGCTGTCGCCCAGCAGTCCGCCCAGGTCAGCTGGGGGGTCACCACCGTCACGGCGACCAGGTCGGTCACCGCGGAGCGGCCCGTTCGCGGGTCCACGATATGAGCGCCCCGCTCCGCCGTACCGGACGTCGCGACCGCCAGTTCGTCCGCTCCCGCCGCCGAGACCACCGCGGCGAGACCGCCCGGGCGCAGCGGGTCCGACACGCCGACCCGCCACGGCCGCTCGGGCCCGGGGACACCCAGCAACTGCACGTCCCCGCCGCCGTTGACGCTCACCCCACTCACGCCCGCCGCCGCGACCAGCCGGGCCGCGCGTTCGGCGGCCCAGCCCTTCACGATGCCGGTCGGGTCGAGCCGGCCCTGGTAGCGCATGCTGAACCAGCCGTCGCTCACCCGTTCCGCCTCGGCGCCCAGCTCCAGCACCTCGGCGACTTCCGGATCGCACTCCTCGACGGTCAGCTCACCGCGTACCAGCCGGGACACCTGGCTGTCCTCGCGGTAGGTGCTGAACACCTCGTTCACCCGGTGCAGCGAGGCGATCGCCTCCTCCAGCGCCGCCCGCACCGCCCCGGGCTCCCCGCCGCGGACGTCGAAGGAGAAGACGGTCCCCATGACCTCTTCCGCGTGACGCAGCACGGCGGGGGCCGCGGCCGACTCGGTCACCGTGTCAGCCACCGGCCTGGTCCAGCGCCGACTGCAAGGACTTCTTGTAGCCCTCGCTGGTGAAGGTCGCGCTGGAGACGGTGTCGATGTCGGCGCTGCCGGCCGCGACCGCCGCCGCGTTGAGCTTCGGGATGGCCAGCGCGGTCTTCTGGTCGCTGGTGCCGCCCTTGGGGGCCTGGACGGCCTCCGCCTTGGTGATCTTTCCTCCGGCGACCGTGATCCGGACCTGGACCGCGCCGTACTGCGTCTGCGCGACGGTGCCGGTGACGGTCTTGGCCTGCGCGGCCCCGGAAGAGGCCCCCGCGTCGCCGGACCCGGACGACGAACCCGCTGCCGCCTTCGCCTTGTCCAGCGCCGACTGGAGGGACTTCTTGTAGCCCTCGCTCGTGTAGGTCGCGCTGGAGACGGTGTCGATGCCGGCGCTGCCGGCCGCGACCGCCGCCGCGTTGAGCTTGGGGACGGCCAGCGCGGTCTTCTGGTCGCTGGTGCCGCCCTTGGGGGCCTGGACGGCCTCCGCCTTGGTGATCTTTCCTCCGGCGACCGTGATCCGGACCTGG